>NZ_JBXWQT010000001.1:0-102827 GCF_059612525.1 Ruegeria sp. SAZD013
AGCCGATATTGTTGAAAAACAACGTGTTGCTGGCGCAGAGAGAGGCGTACCGAACTGAGCGCGAGTGCCTTTCTTGTCAGGCTTTGCTCGTTTGCTGCGGTGCGGGAAAGATCTTGGCCAGTTTTCGGAGGTTCTGGGCGGTGGCGGCGAGGAGGAATTCGTCGGTTGCACCACAAGGGCCACGTAATCGGAGTCGTCCCAGCCCGAGAATGCGTTTGAGGTGGGCAAACAGCATCTCAACCTTCTTTCGGAGCTTTGCCGAGACTTTGTATTGGGGCGTTTTGCGGGTTTTGTCAGAAGAACTTGGCTTGAGGCGGGCAGGGCGGTTGCGTAGCTTTTTCCCATGACCAGACCTGCCTCATTCAAATACTTCAAAACCAGCCCCGAGATAATCCGCCTTGCGGTGACGCTGTATATCCGTTTCCCGCTCTCGCTTCGAAATGTCGAAGATCTGTTACACGAGCGAGGCATCGACATGAGCCACGAAACTGTCCGATATTGGTGGAACAGGTTTGGCCCTATGTTTGCATCAGAGATCCGAAGAAAGCGTGTTCAGCAACTCAGAGCCTTTTCAAAATCGAAGTGGCACGTTGACGAGGTTTTCGTGAAGGTGAATGGCAAGCGGCATTATCTTTGGCGGGCTGTGGATCATGAAGGCGAGGTGCTGGAAGCCGTTGTTACCAAACGCCGAAACAAAGCTGCAGCGCTGAAATTCCTCAAGAAATTGATGAAGCGACATGGTTGCGCCGAAGAGATCGTCACAGATCGCTTCGCTTCCTACATGGCTGCGCTCAGAGAAATGGGCGCGCTCGAAAAACAACAGACGGGAAGGTGGCTCAACAACCGCGTCGAGAATTCGCACCTGCCGTTTCGACGACGCGAACGCGCGATGCAGCGTTTCAGGCGAATGCGAAGTTTGCAGAAATTCGCCTCCGTCCATTCCTCTGTCTACAATCACTTCAACCAGGAAAGATCGCTAGCCAGTCGAGACACCTTCAAGCTGACCCGCACCGCCGCTCTCGCCGAGTGGCGTCAACTTTGTTCCGGATAGGTTCGCGGTTTCCGCGGCAAACTGAGACTGGTTCGAATTCGTCTGACAGCACCGTTGAACCGTATCGCGCCGATTGAGGAGGGCATTGTGGCACCCATGCGCAACGCAAGATGACAATTTTGGACTGGACTGAGCGATTTAACGGGACAAGCCGCCTTCCGAAGGCTGTGCGTGAAAGGTTACGTACGGCGGCCCGTATTGTGCGGTGCCCAAAAGGCGCTCAGGTATTCGGCCCTGACAACGTCCCCGACAGCCTGTTGTTCTTGTATGACGGACGGATCCGCGTTTCTCAAAGTTCGGATTCGGGCCGCGAGATCGTGCTCTATCGGGTCGAGGCGGGGGAAAGCTGTGTGCTGACGACGGCCTGCATGCTGGCAGAAGAAGCATATAACGCTGAAGGTATTGCCGAAACCGACGTAACGGCGGTGATCTTGCCGAAACATGCCTTTGACCGTCTGGTCTCGGAAGAAGACGCATTTCGTGAGTTTGTGTTCGAGGCCTACTCGCGCCGGCTGATTGATCTGTTGCGGGTAGTCGATGACGTGGCATTCGGGCACTTGGATATTCGCCTTGCTGAACGCCTTCTGGTTCTGTCCGGGGGTCGGGAAGACATTCAGGCGACGCATCAGCAACTCGCCAGCGAACTGGGCACCGCGCGTGAAGTCGTATCGCGGATTTTGCTGGACTTTCAAAAACGCGAGATGATTACCCAATCGCGGGGGCGCATTACGATAACCAACAAGGCGGCTTTGGAACAGTTGGCTCAAAGCACCTGACCATTTCGGGAAATTTTCCGGTTTCGTGACTTTGTCACTGAAGTCGGGGTTTCAAAGTTATATTTACTCCTCAACTTTTCATGCCGCCATGGTGATTGCAGGTCTCACGCGAAGGCCGGATGAGGGTTGGCAGAAACGGAGGAGACAAAGATGAATGACCGCAATCCCGCCCGGACGTTCGGCGGCATCGCCATTGCGTTGCTTGTTGCTGCTTTGGTCGGCGCGGCTGGCAGTTACATCTTTCTGATGTCCGGGCACGGGCATCGCCAGGGAATGACCGGTGAACGGGCAGAGCATCGTCACGGTGCAGATGGGCAAGGCCACGACGAGGTCAACATGCCGGGGCTGAGGAGCGAGAACGCGACGCCCGAGGAAAGCGCCGAGCTGGCTGTGATGTTCCGCAATTTCGATACGATCACACGCGAGGTTGAAAACCTTCCCAACGGTATTCGCACTGTCACAAGATCTTCCGACCCGGATGTCATGGATGCTCTGGTCTCCCATGTTGCCGGGATGATCGATCGGGTGAGTCGCAAGGATGATCCGATGATCATCATTCAGAGCCCGACCCTCGACATATTTTTTCAACATGGCGACAAGATCACCTCGGATATCGAAGTGACCTCTGAAGGGATCGTAGTGGTGCAAACATCTGACGATCCGGAAATAGCCAAAGCCATGCATATCCATGCGGCCGAAGTGAGCGCGATGGCGGATCGCGGCATGGACGCCGTCCACGAAATGATGATGACACGCGGCGGAAACGGGTAACGGATCCGCGCCAGTTAGGAGGCAAGATCATGAATGATCAGAAGTCAATCGAGATACACAACCAGAAAATGGCCGACGCGATAGCGACGCCGATTGGAAGCTACCCAGTTGATCTGAGCGTGAAGCCCGATGTTCAGGGTTTTTACGACGAGGCGACGGCGACGATCAGTTATATTGTTGCGGACCCGACCTCGAATGCCTGTGCGATTATCGACAGTGTCATGGATATCGATTATGCCGCTGGCCGCATTACGTTTGGCCATGCCGACATGCTGATTGCCGAGGTTGAGAAGAGGGGCCTCAAGCTGGAATGGATCATTGAGACCCACGCCCATGCCGACCACCTGTCAGCCGCGCCTTACATCCAGAAAAAGCTGGGCGGCAAGATCGGCATCGGTGAAAACATCAAGATCGTGCAAGACGTGTTTGGCAAGATCTTCAATGAAGGCACCGAGTTTCAGCGGGACGGCAGCCAGTTTGACGCCCTGTTCGTCGATGGCATGACCTACAAGATCGGCAACATGACCGCCTTTACCATGCATACGCCGGGCCACACACCCGCCTGCATGGTGCATGTTGTCGGGGATGCAGCCTTTGTGGGCGACACGTTGTTCATGCCTGACGGTGGCTCGGCGCGGGCCGATTTCCCCGGGGGCGACGCGGGGACGTTATATGACTCGATTCACAAGGTGCTCAGCCTGCCGGACGAAACCCGGCTATTCATGTGTCACGATTATGGTCCCAACGGGCGTGACATCCAGTGGGAAACCACGGTGGCCGAGGAGAAGGCCCACAACATTCACGTGGGCGGCGGCAAGACAAGGGACGAGTTCATCAAAATGCGGTCCGAGCGCGACGCGACGCTGGCAATGCCGACGCTGATCGTACCCTCGATTCAGGTCAACATCCGGGCGGGCGGCATTCCAACGGACCAGGACGGGAACCAGATGCTCAAAGTCCCAGTCAACAAGCTCTGAACGCAAGAGGCACCCATGGACATCAGAAAGATATCAGGCGCAGTTTCGGTGTCGCCGCAGATTACGCCAAGTGACATCGAGGCTATAAAAGGCGCGGGCTTTCGTGCCATCATTTGCAACCGCCCCGATGGCGAAGGTGCCGATCAGCCGACTTTTGAGGAGATCGAGGTAGCTGCGGAAAAACTGGGTCTCGAGGTGCGCTATGTTCCAGTGCAAACCGGGATCGTCAGGGACGAGGACGCCGAGGCCTTTGGCAGCGCGCTGACCGAGTTGCCGGGTCCGGTTCTGGCCTATTGCCGGACCGGCACGCGCTCGGCCACTTTGTGGTCGTTGAAAGAGGCGGCGCACAAGCGTCCGGTATCCGAAATCCTGTCTGCCACCAAGGTCGCCGGTTATGACATGAGCGGCGTCGCCCGCCGCATTGCCAATGGTGGGAAAACGCCGACCGACACGGGCGACGCATCCTTCGACGTGGTTATCGTGGGCGGTGGGGCTGGCGGTATTGCCACTGCGGCCAGCCTGCACGCGCGCAAATCCGACCTGTCGATCGCCATCATTGATCCGTCTGACGTGCATTATTATCAGCCCGGCTGGACTTTGGTGGGTGGGGGTGTCTTCTCCGCAGAACAGACCGCCAAGACGATGGGATCCCTGATCCCGCGCGGGGTGAAGTGGATCAAGGCGGCAGTTGCTGCCTTCGAGCCGCTGAACAATGCCGTTATTCTGGATGGCTGTCGCGTGGTGAAATACGACCGTCTTGTCGTGTCTCCGGGGCTCAAGCTGGACTGGAGCGCGGTCGAAGGGCTGGAAGAAACCTTGGGCCGCAACGGGGTGACCTCGAACTACCGCTATGACCTGGCGCCCTACACCTGGCAGCTTGTCGAAGGGCTTAAGGAGGGCCGGGCGCTGTTCACTCAGCCGCCGATGCCGATCAAATGCGCGGGTGCGCCACAAAAAGCCCTATATCTGTCGGGCGATGCGTGGTTCCGGCGCGGCGTTCTGAAGGATATCGACATCCAGTTCATGAACGCTGGCGGTGTGCTGTTCGGGGTCAAGGACTATGTCCCGGCGCTGATGGAATACGTCAGAAAATACGACGCCTCGCTGAATTTCTTTCACAATCTGGTGTCGGTAGATGGGGCGGCGAAAAAAGCGACCTTTAAGGTTGCAGTGCCCGACGCGGAGCCGGATTTGGTCACAGTCGAGTTTGACATGATGCATGTCTGCCCGCCACAGGTCGCGCCGGACTTTATTCGCGTGTCGCCGCTGGCGGACGCGGCGGGCTGGGTCGATGTTGATCAGGCGACACTGCGCCACAAGAACTTTGACAATATCTGGTCGCTGGGCGACGTGATGAACGCGCCCAACGCCAAAACCGCAGCGGCGGCGCGTAAACAGGCACCGACCGTGGCCGATAATATCGTGGCAGACATTCAGGGCCGCGGCCCGGTTGCCGCCTATGACGGCTACGGCTCGTGCCCGTTGACGGTCGAGCGTGGCAAGATCGTTCTGGCCGAGTTCGCCTATGGTGGGGTGATGACACCCAGCTTCCCGAAATTTCTGATCGACGGAACCAAACCCAGCCGGTTGGCGTGGCTGTTGAAGGAGAAGCTGCTGCCGCCGATCTACTGGTCTGCGATGCTGAAGGGCAAAGAGTGGTTGGCCAAACCCGAGCCACTGAAGGTGGCGACCGATTAACACCTCTCGAAACTGACACCGGAAGAACCGGTTTAAGTTCTGGTCTGTCCCGCCTTCACCAAATGTGCGACGGGCCACGGTATGGTGGTCAGAGCCTCCCGCGCTCTGGCCGCCGCTTTCTCAGGACGTGAACCCATGCAGAGCCTTTTACGTTTCCTTCCTATTTTTGACTGGGGTCGCCAGTATAGCCGGGCGTCACTGTCGAATGATCTGATCGCGGCTGTGATCGTCACGATCATGCTGATCCCACAGTCCTTGGCCTATGCCTTGCTGGCAGGGCTGCCGCCCGAGGCCGGGATCTATGCTTCGATATTGCCGATCATCCTTTATGCGGTTTTTGGCACCAGTCGGGCGTTGGCGGTGGGGCCCGTCGCGGTTGTGTCGCTGCTGACAGCCAGCGCCGTGGGGCAGGTGGCCGAGCAGGGCACAGCTGGATACATGGTGGCGGCACTGACGCTGGCTTTCCTGTCGGGTGGGTTTCTGGTGCTGCTGGGCGTTTTTCGACTGGGCTTTCTGGCCAATTTCCTCAGCCATCCTGTCATCGCAGGCTTCATTACCGCGTCGGGTGTCCTGATAGCGACCAGCCAAATAAAGCACATTCTGGGTGTCAGCGCCCATGGGCATACCCTGCCAGGGATGCTGGGCTCAATCTTCGAAAACCTTGGGCAGACCAATTGGCTGACGGTAATCATCGGCGTGCTGGCCACTGCGTTCCTGTTTTGGGTGCGCAAGAACCTCAAACCCGCGTTGCGGCGCATGGGGGTGACACCCCTGCTGGCTGACGTGCTGACCAAGGCCGGACCAGTTGCTGCCGTGGTGGTGACCACAGTTGTCGTCTGGGGGTTCGGGCTGGATGCGCAGGGCGTCAAGATCGTCGGCGACGTGCCTCAGAACCTTCCGCCGCTGACTTTTCCGGGGCTGTCCTCGGACCTCATCGGTGCATTGCTGGTACCAGCGATCCTGATCTCGATCATCGGTTTTGTCGAAAGCATCTCGGTTGCGCAGACGCTGGCTGCCAAGAAACGCCAGCGCGTGGACCCCGATCAGGAGTTGATCGGTCTGGGCGCAGCCAACCTGGGCGCGGCATTTACCGGCGGCTTTCCGGTCACCGGCGGGTTCTCACGCTCGGTCGTGAACTTCGATGCGGGGGCGGAAACCCCGGCGGCAGGCATATATACCGCTGGTGGTCTGGCGATTGCCGCGCTGTTCCTGACACCGCTGGTGTACTTTTTGCCCAAGGCCACCCTGGCCGCGACGATCATTGTTGCGGTGTTGAGCCTTGTGGACATGTCGATCCTGAAAAAGACCTGGGGATATTCGCGCGCCGATTTTATCGCCGTAGCCGCCACCATCGTTCTGACTTTGCTGGCCGGGGTCGAAACCGGTGTGGCCAGCGGCGTGGCGATTTCGATCCTTCTGCATCTCTACAAAACCTCGCGCCCGCATGTGGCCGAGGTCGGGCTTGTGCCGGGCACGCAGCACTTCCGCAATATCAATCGCCACAAAGTCGACACCGAGCCGTCACTGGTGACGCTGCGGGTGGATGAAAGCCTGTATTTCGTGAACGCCCGTTTCCTCGAAGACCTGATCCAGGCGCGAGTGACCGAGGGCTGCGAAATCCGCAACGTGGTTTTGATGTTCTCGGCGGTGAACGAGGTCGACTTTTCAGCCCTCGAAAGCCTTGAGGCCATTAACCACCGCCTGCGTGACATGGGCGTTGGTCTGCACTTGTCCGAAGTCAAAGGCCCCGTCATGGACCGCCTGAAACAGTCGCATTTCCTCGACGACCTCAACGGGCAGATCTTTCTCGCCCAGTACGACGCATGGCAGCGGCTGACCGCACCGGAGAGGGTAACATCAGCGGCAGAGTAACCAGAGCCGAATTAGGGCCAGAATCCCGTGAGAAGTTCCGATGCGGGCTTAATACTCGGGTTCACCTTGAATAGGTGGGCTGCCTTGGGCCGCACTCATTTGCATTCCGGAAGTGGTTTACTTCGACGTCAGATCAATAATGCAACGTAGCGAAATCGAATGGAAGCGCATCAAAGCTTTGCCAGATTTGCTCGCAATACTGGGACTGAGCAACTGCAAAACGAAACATCCTGATTGTCAGTTCCTGTGAAGGAAGTGTGCTGTCAGCGCGTTGAAGCTGACCTGTTGCCAGGGACGCAGCAACCAGAGAATGAGGTAACCAGGCAACGCCAATTCCATTGATGGCATATTGTTGCATCGCAAATGTCAGGGCCGTTTCAGCTCTGGTCACAAGTGTGGTTTCCTCTGGTAATCGCGGCGCGATTTTCCGAGCGAAAACTTGCCCCAGAAACACATCGGACGGATAGCCTATGACCGGAAGTGCCGCGCTGGTGATTTTGTTGCGAACAGAGGGTGCGCAAACGGGAATCAAAATGTCCGCGCCAAGTGTCTTGGCTTCGAATGCGTCACCAACACTGCTTATTTCGTCGCCCGGGATCGAATACATGATCGCGAAATCAACCTGTTTTGAGATCAGGTTCAACAGACATTCGTCCTGGTTCCCTGATCGCACGTGAATTGGGATATCGTCATTCTCGGTCAGCGTTTGCACGATCCTTGGCGATATCGTTGTCGTCAAAGCATGTTGGCACACAAACGACAGTGATTTCCCGGTTTGGTCATTCGCTGTCTTCAGCACATGTCGCAGTTTGTGCAGCCGCGTACTAAGCTCTCGCAGTTCGGGCTCTAATGACTGAATGCCAGGCATAAGAGATACTGGCTTGCGGCGGCGGTCAAACAGGGTGGCTCCGATGCTGTTTTCGATAAGCCGTATCCGCCGGGTGAAGGCAGATTGAGTGAGAAGCCGCTTCTCAGCGGCTCGTGTCAAGGAACCGCTATCCAAAACAGCCAATATGTCATCGATCCATTCCAAGCGCATGGGGTTTAAATAAACTAAGGACGTCTAACATGCAACTTTTGCAAGTTATGAGTTGAATTTTGAATTAGATGCACGGCTTGAGGGATGGTAAATTGCCGAAATTCAATGTTAGGAGCCTCCACATGCATCTCGCCCGCTTTCCCCGTGTGCATCTTGCCCATCTGCCGACGCCGTTGGAACCGATGAAGAGGCTGTCCAAAGAACTGGGGGTGGAAATCTGGATCAAACGCGATGACTGCACTGGTATGTCGACCGGTGGCAACAAGACGCGCAAACTGGAATTCCTGATGGCCGAAGCTGAGGCGCAGGGCGCGGATATGGTCATGACGCAAGGGGCAACTCAAACCAACCACGGCCGACAGACAGCCGCTTTTGCAGCCAAGCTGGGATTTGATTGCCATATTCTGCTGGAAGATCGCACCGGTTATCAGGACGGAAACTACAACACCAACGGCAATGTCCTGCTGGATCACCTCCACGGTGCAACCACCGAGAAATTTCCCGGCGGGCATGACATGCCGGCCGAGATGGAAAAAGCAGCAGAAAAGAAAAGGGCAGAGGGGCGCAACGTCTACCTCATCCCCGGTGGTGGATCAAATCCGACAGGTGTCCTTGGCTATGTGAACGCAGCTTTTGAGCTTTTGGGCCAAGCCAACGACCGCGGTTTAAGAATTGACCGGCTGGTGCACGCGACCGGCTCTTCGGGAACGCAGGCGGGGTTGGTGACCGGTATGTGCGCCATGAACGCGAAGGTGCCGGTTTTGGGGATCGGGACCCGGGCGCCCCAACTTAAACAAGAACAGATGGTTTACGATCTTGCCTGTAAAACAGCCGAGAAGCTGGGATGTGCAGGCGTCGTGAACCGCGAAAACGTGATGGCCAATACAGATTACGTCGGACAGGGTTACGGCTTGCCTACCGAAAGTGGTATCGAGGCAATCCGGATGTTCGCCGAGCTGGAGGGGATACTTTTGGATCCCTGCTATTCGGCAAAAGGTGCGGCAGGTCTTATTGATCTTGCACGCAAAGGCGAGTTCCAGGACCAGCGAGTCGTATTCCTGCATACCGGCGGTGCAGCGGCGCTGGGGGGGTATGACTTTGTGTTTGATCATCAGAACCGCTGGGTCAATATCTGACCAATGACGCGGGCCCCGATCGGTATTCTTGGTGGCATGGGCCCTGAGGCGACTATCCTCCTCCAGCGCAAGTTGGTGGAGACTGTGCCAGCAGACGACGATCGCGACCATATCCCGTTGTTGATCGATATGAACCCGCAGGTGCCGTCTCGCATTTCTCACTTGATTGACGGAACGGGCGCGGATCCGGGGCCTGTGCTTGCCGCGATGGCACGTCGTCTTCAAGCTGCCGGGGCTGTGGCATTGGCCATGCCGTGCAACACTGCACATTACTATGCTGCTGCGATTACGGATGCCGCGACTATTCCCTTGTTGAACATGGTGGAACTGGCAGTGGATCGTGCCGACCGGACAATCGGACCGGGTGGGTGTATCGGGATGCTGGCGTCGCCCGCGCTGCGGCGCGTAGGTCTTTTCGACACCGCGTTTCAAGCGCGGGGAATGTCAGTTGTCTGGCCAGCAGATGAGGGCAAGATGCTTGCGGCCATCCGCAGGATCAAGGCCGGTGATCCTTACAATGAGGCACGCGAAACTCTGAATACCGTATCTGCGGAACTGATTGGTGCCGGGGCAGATATGCAACTTATCGCGTGTTCAGAGCTGTCGTTAATCGCCGACAGTGTCGCCGCGGACGTAATAGCCGTTGATACGATTGACCTGTTGGTTGATGCGATCATCGCGTTTTCCCAAGCAAATCGCACCCACTCTTGATCCTGCTGAAAGTGGGGCAAGTGATAAGGCTGGAAGGCAGCGCTGCTGTGCAGTTGTGATCGTTGATCGTCTTGCAGATCACCTCAGCGCATAACAAATGGGTTCGACATCGGTTTGTCCGATGTATTCAGCCAAACGGTCTTGGTTCGCGTGTAATCGTGAATGGCCTCCAATCCCGATTCCCTGCCATAACCGGATTGATTGAAACCGCCAAAGGGCGCGATGGGTGAGACGGCGCGGTAGGTGTTGATCCAGCAGATGCCCGATTTCAGGCGTGATGAAACACGGTGAGCACGGGCGACATTTTCGGTGAAGATACCCGAGCCAAGCCCGAACGGTGTGTCATTGGCCAGTGTGATTGCCTCTTCCTCGGTGTCGAAGGGCAGCAATGACATGACGGGGCCGAACATTTCCACTTTCAGAGTCTCTGTCTCGGCACTGGCGCATTCCACCAGCGTTGGGGCCATGAAATGACCTGACCGATCCAGTGGCGCGCCCCCGAAACGAATACGGGCACCCTGTTCCCTGGCCTTGGCCAGTGTCGCCTGAATTCTGACAATCTGGGCATTGGTGCACAGCGGGCCAATATGGGTTTCAGGTTCCAATGGATCGCCGATGACTATACCCGTCATCTTTTCTTCGATTTTGGCGATAAGAGATTCCATAAGAGGACGATGGATCAGCCCGCGCGATCCTGCGACGCAGCTTTGACCTGAGGCGCCGAAATTGCCCGCGATCAGTCCGTTGGCCGCACCATCCAGATTGGCATCATCGAATACTATGATCGGGGATTTTCCACCCAATTCCAACGTGGTTACGGCAAAGTTCTCAGCCGAGTTGCGCACCACATGACGCGCCGTTTCCGGGCCGCCAGTGAATGCGATCCGGTCTACGTCAGGATGTCGGGTGAGAGGGATCGCACAGTTTTCTGCGTCCCCGGTAATGACGGAAACGACGCCGGGTGGGAATCCCGCTTTGTCGATCAAGCGGGCAAATTCCAGCATTGGGGCGGGCGCAACCTCTGACGCCTTCAGCACAACAGAGCACCCCGCGGCCAGAGCTGGCCCAAGCTTGGTAGCCGTGAGAAACATCTGCGCGTTCCAGGGGACAATTGCGACCACCACGCCAATGGGCTCGCGCCGCGTAAAGACATGCATGTCCGGTTTGTCGATCGGCAGGACCGCGCCTTCGATTTTGTCCGCCAACCCCGCATAGTAGCGGTAGTAATCGCCGACATATGCCGTTTGGGTCGCGGTTTCCGCCAGTAGCTTACCACTGTCCTTCGTCTCGACCTCGCCAAGGCGTCCTGCGTTCTGTTCGATCAGTTCCGCAAGCCGGAACAACAGTTTGCCACGCGCGGTTTGCGTCATGTCCCGCCACGCCGGATCGTCAAGTGACCGGCGCGCTGCAGAAACGGCACGCTCTACGTCTTCGGATGCGGCGCAGGCGAAACTGGCCCATTCCTCGCCCGTCGCGGGGTTCAAAGAGGTCATCACTTGCCCACGTGCCCCTTCGGTCCAAGTGCCGTCGATATAAAGCTGGAAATGTGGCTTATGGTGCATTGCGGCCCCTCACTGAAACTTTGGCATTACATCGTCGATGAAACGGGCAAGCGATGCGCGTTTGCGTTCGAAGCTCATGCCGCTGTCGATCCAAAACGAGTATTCATCATATCCAAGGTCTTCATAGCGTTTCAGACGCTCTGTCACTCCGTCTGCTGTGCCGATTGTCAGATCGCGCGCAAGGTTTTCGGGTGCCATCATTGCGTTGGCTGCTATCTCTTCTTCGGTCAGAGCCTGAATCAATCCCTGTCGGACTGGTCGCTTGTTTTGGAACCACGCGCCGAAATAGTTGTAGAACCGGGACAAATCCCGCGCAGCCTGATCCAGTTCAGCGTCATCGCGCCCGATATAGGTGTGGTGAAGCAGCATGATCTTGGGGCGCGCTCCGCCGTGATTGGCGCAGGCGGTCTCAAAACGGGTCATCAGTGTCTCGATTTCTTCGATGCCTTGCCAGAGCGGGGTGACCTGAATGTTGAACCCGTTCTGAACACCGAACTCGTGGCTGTTCGGATCCCGCGCGGCAATCCAGATGGGTGGCCCGCCGGGTTGCACCGGCTTTGGCGCCGAACTGGTGGCGGGAAACTGAAAGAACGCTCCGTCATGCGCGCAGTCGCCTTTCCACAATTTGGGCAGCAGAGGAGCGATCTCTCGCATTCGCTGCCCGGCGGTCCATGCGTCCAGGCCGGGCATAAGCCGCTCATATTCATAAGAGTAGGCACCGCGCGCTATGCCCAGTTCGATCCGGCCACCGGTCATGATATCCGCCGCGGCTGCCTCTCCCGCCAGTTTGATCGGATGCCAGAACGGTGCGATCACAGTGCCGGTGCCAAGGCGCACGTTTTTGGTATGATGCGCGATGTCCACCAGCGACATCAGCGGGTTGGGTGCGATGGTGAAATCCATCCCGTGGTGTTCACCGGTCCAGACCGCACGCATCCCTGCCTGATCAGCCATCTTGCACAGCTCGATGAACTCTTCATACAACTTCTCATGCGACTCTTCGGGGCCCAGCCGTTCCATATGGGCAAAAAGGGAAAACTCCATTCCTCAGGTCCTTTCCGACAGGCTGTGCACATCGCCCCGCTGGGCGTCACCCAGATAAAGCGAGAAATTGCGGGTTCGGCTTTCCAGCGCAAAACGAGCCATCATGGTGGCGATGGGTGCTGACGCGTAAGGCAGGGTCGCCAGGTCTTTGGTTGCGACTGCGTGAAACGGGCCATGCCGGGGCAGGGCGGGCGCAGACGCAAGAATGTAAACATGGTGCGTGGTGGCATCGTCATAGACGGAATACGCGACGCCAAGGTGTGCATTGATACCCCTTGCCGTCAGGTTCTGCATAAGGCTGCTTCGCAGATCTTGCCGATCTGACAGCGTAACTTGCGGCGGGCGGAAACCGGCATCTGTTTTCTCCAGAAAGACGTGCCCGTCCTGCTCGATGATCGCGCCACAGACCACATTTCGCCCGGATGGTTCCAGCGCGCCACGCTCCAGCCCGAGGCTGAAATACTGCCCGTTCGCATAGCCAAGTCCGGTGGCATCGTTCTGAGAATACGTTTCGACCTGACCGATTAAAACGCAATGGTCGCCGGCTTCGACAACCTGATGAGTGTGGCAGGAAAACGTTGCGACTGCCCCCCTGATCAAAGGGACGTCATTCTTATCAAAGTAGTGATCGACTTTGGCAAATCGATCACCTTTGAACCCGGCAAACGTATTGGATACGTTTTCCTGCCCCTCGGCCAGAATGTTCACCGCGAAACGGGCGCAGGTTGCAAAAACGTCGAAAGAAGACAGGTTTTTTCCCGGACAGACCAAAAGCAGCGGCGGGTCGAGAGAAACCGAAGTGAAGGAATTGGCCGTAAAGCCAAGTGTATTGCCTACGTCATCACACGTCGTCACAACCGTCACACCGGTCATGAACCGACCGAATGCACGACGAAGGTCACGAGGATCAAGCGCGGTCATGGGCGCAGCTCACTCAGAAAGCTGGAAATCGCAGCGTTGACCTGATCTGCATGCGTCATCGGCATCATATGTGCAGCGCCTTCAATGATTTGCGCGCGCCCGTTCATCGCGGCGTCCGCCATGGCGCGTGACATCTCCGGGGTTGAATTGGGCTCAAGACTGCCGGTTAGAAAAAGCGCCGGGCAGCTTAGTTTCTCCAACGCATCGCGTCGGGGGCACTGGCTGTGGGCGAAGACGGAATAGGCCGTTTTATACGCAGCCGGGTCCATGGCCGTCAGCCATCTACGGCAGGCATCGCGCTCAGCCGAGGCGACATCTCCGAACCATCGATGCAATGTGCTGGTGGGATCAGCGATCGTCTTGCCATCCAGCTGCGCCGCACGGTCGCGCACGGCCTGTGCCGCATTCGCGGCTCTCTCAAAAACCGCGTTCAATGCGACGACCCCACAAACCCGGTGTGACGCTTTGGTGGCAAGATCAAGCGCGATCATGGCCCCCATCGAGTGGCCAACCAAAACGACCGCTCCACTCATGCAGTCCAGAACACCCCGAGCCGCTTCGGTGTACGCCGAAAGCCCGATGCTGAGGTCAGTTAATGGGCTGTTTCCGTGACCGGGCATGTCCGGAGCGGTCATGCAACCTTCAGAAGCCAGCCCGTCCAATTGTGCGCCCCAAGCTTCAGCCCGCAAGCCAACACCATGCAACAGAAGGATATTCTGACCCGAACCAGTCTGGATAGCCGCCAGCCCGCCGATCTCAGACCGCGGCCGGGTTGTCCAGGTCATGGCCCAAATCCTTGAGATCCTGATAACGGTCACCGATACGGTGGTGCGGTCTGCCCGAGGTTGCTGCGCCTAATACGACCACAACTTCGTCATCGCGCGGTGCGTCAGAAATTGAGAACTGAATTGTCAGGTAGTGCGACCTCCGCCCGGCATTGTTTTTATCCATCAACGGCACCATGATCGGCGCATTTGCCGGACCACGTGTGTTGGTGAACGCCAGATAGGATTTCGCACCGACGGCCTCACGGTAGTGATTGCCAAAGCGCAACGTGTGAATAAGGCCCGAAGCGTGCTCGACCTCACCATTCAGCCCGACCACGGCGGCTTTGCCATAGGCTTCGATTGCCTCACCACTCCCGGCCAGTTTGATCATACGTTTCGTCATCATCTCACCCAGAACAGGGCCATAGGCCTGTATCTCGGGTTTAAGGTCTTCCACAAACCGTCCTGCCCAGGGGTTGTGAACCACTGCGGCCACGGCAAACATGCGCCATGGGGTTTTGGCGGCTCGGAAGCCCTCGACAAGGACCTCCTCATCGTAGGTAACGATCTTACGTATTTCCGGTTGCATCAAAGCTCTCCTGTCGCGCTCGCAAACGTTAAAAACGGACAGGGTTTTTGACAAATGATTGAATTATGTGCTTTGCCATTAAAAAGATTAATGGACAGTTTGACCAAATGGGTAAATCTCTTCCACCACTGACCTGGTTCCGATCCTTCGAGGCGGCTGCACGAACGCTTAGCTTTACGGCGGCTGCCGAAGAGATTGGCTTGACGCAATCGGCGGTCAGTCAGCAGGTGAAATCGCTCGAGATGCGTTTGGGGACAGCTCTTTTTGTGAGGCACCCCAGAAGCTTGGCGCTGACGGATGCGGGGCGTAAACTATTGCCCGAGGTTGGCAGCGCGCTTGAAGCGCTTGCCGCGGCTGCCGGGCGCGTGGACGCCAGCGCGTCCGGAGACATCTTGACTGTCGCCACGTCTGTTAGCATCGCCCAGTGGGTTATTGCCCCATATCTGTCAGATTTTACCAGACGCCATCCTGAAGTTCGCGTCCGGCTTCTCAGTGCGATCTGGCCCGACGATTTCCACGCATCCCACGCAGATGTTCAGGTTCGGTTCGGATCAAAGAAACAGGTGGGACAGGGCGCTGTCCGCCTGATGCCTGACCGGCTGGTTGCCGTGAAATCCCCGACGGTCGCGGGCGGCGTGTTTGACCTGCCTCTGATCGAGGCTGTCGGGACATCAAGTGGGTGGGGCACATGGTTTGAAAAACAGGGCTTGCGCCGCCAACCTGGTGTTTTTGTCGATACATTTGGGATGGCTCTGCAACTGGCCGTTCACGGCAGCGGTGTCGCGTTGGTCAGCGAATTACTGACGACTCATGCGATTGCCGCCGGTCTGGTCATACGCGCGCATGAATGTTCGGTTGACAGCAACGAAGGCTATTACCTCTCGTCAAACGCCGCCAATCCGGCTGCCCGATTGTTTCACGACTGGGTGTTGGCCTTGGTAACAGAACAGACCCCGAAGGTCGTCGACGTCTCTGGCTAACGGCAAAGGTTGATTGACAGTGTTCCATCGGTAGGGTCACGTCACCAGATGAACAATTAGGCGAGGGGCGTATGCAGATCATCACCAATCCACATCGGGGGGGCCAAAAGCTTGCACCGTCTGCGCCGTATCCTTCTACAGATGCTGCCCGTGTTGCAGATTTGCTTTCTCGGTGCCCTGTCGCGAAAGAAACGCCATTGGTTGATGCCGGGAAACTGGCCCCTGTAGCCCGGCTTTGGGTGAAAGATGAACGGGCGCGTATGAACCTTGGTTCGTTCAAAGCTTTAGGGGCAGCCTATGTAATTGCGCGTCATGCGGCCGAGAAGACAGGTGAGCCGGGTGAACAAACTCTGGCAGGCGCGACCTATGTGACCGCGAGCGCCGGGAACCACGGCATGAGTGTTGCGGCTGGTGCCAGAATCTTCGGCGCGAAGGCTGTTGTTTACATTGCTGAAACTGTGCCCGAGACCTTTGCGGAACGTCTGAAAGGGCAAAAAGCCGAGGTTGTTCGAAGTGGTGCTGACTATGCCGCCAGCATGGAGGCCGCGAAAACGGCTGCCGAAGACAACGGATGGATATTGCTGTCGGACAGTTCGTGGGATGGATATTATGACCTGCCATGGATGCTCATGGAAGGATATCTGCAAATGGCGGCAGAGGCTGTCAGGCAGTGCCCTGAGATTCCGACGCATATTCTGTTGCAAGCAGGCGTGGGCGGGCTGGCCGGTGCCGTTGCTGCCTATGCACGACACATCTGGGGCGACGCACCGAAGATCGTTGTGGTTGAACCCGAAGCGGCGCCCGCGTTGCAGGCCAGCATAGTTGCCGGAAAATGTGTTTTCGCGGATGGCCCAGACAGCATCATGGGGCGTCTGGACTGCAAGGAACCGTCGTTGATCGCGTTAAACGGATTGGCCCGCGACACAGACCTGTTCCTGACCCTTTCAGATGACGATGTGGCGGCAAAGCTTGACGCGATGGCAAAGGTCGGGCTGGCCACCACGGCGTCAGGCGGGGCAGGCCTTGCGGCGGTGATGAACGAAACCGCACGGAAAGCCATGGGGATCGACGAAAACTCACGCGTGTTGTGCTTTCTGTCGGAGATCGCGGAATGAGAGGGTTCGATCAGACAGAGTTCGAGGCGCGCACCAAACGCGCGCAGGAGCTGATGCGAGCCGCGGATTTGTCGGCGCTGCTGCTGACTACAGAAACTGATGTGCGTTTCTTTACCGGCTATCTGACCCGATTTTGGGAAAGCCCAACCCGGCCATGGTTTCTGGTCGTACCGGCCACGGGCAAACCGGTGGCCGTGATTCCTTCGATCGGGGCCGCGCTCATGGGGCAGACCTGGATCGATGACATCCGAACCTGGAGCGCGCCCGATTTGCAGGACGACGGTATCTCGCTTCTGGCCGATGTCCTGGCCGAACTGACACCCGTTTCAGGCAATGTCGGAATGCCGGACGGCCATGAGACTCATGTGCGTATGCCCATGGCGGACATTGAACGCTTGCGCGGCGCTCTCGGCACGCGACGCATCACCGGAGATCAGGGTATCCTGCGCCGGCTGCGCATGATCAAATCCCAGGCTGAAATTGCCAAGATCCAAACAGCCTGTGGTATTGCGGGACGCGCCTTCACCCGCGTGCCCGAGATTGCCCGCGCAGGGGTGCCTCTGGACACGGTTTTTCGCCGCTTCCAGATGCTCTGCCTTGAGGAAGGGGCCGATTGGGTGCCGTATCTAGCAGGCGGGGCAGAGCAGGGCGGCTACAGTGATGTAATATCACCTGCAACTTCGGCGCCGTTGGAACCTGGCGACGTACTTATGCTGGATACAGGTCTGGTTTGGGATGGCTATTTCTGTGATTTTGATCGCAATTGGTCTGTAGGCCCAGCCCGGCCTGAGGTGAGATCAGCGCACGCCCGACTGGTGGAAGCCTCAGATGCCGCGTTCGAAATCGCCCGACCCGGTGCAACAGCCTCAGATTTGTTCCATGCTATGAACAAGGTGCTTACCAAAGATGCTGAAGGCACAGATGCAGGGCGGCTGGGTCATGGGTTGGGGATGTCACTGACAGAATGGCCATCCATTATTCCGGCAGACCAGACCGTGCTGGAACCCGGCATGGTTTTGACACTGGAGCCGGGCATCGCCGTTGGTACAAAAATACTTGTCCATGAAGAAAACATTGTCATCACCGAAGGCGCTCCATGTTTTCTTAGCCCGCGTATCGGGCCAGAGGTGATCGAGATATGACCCGAATACATTACGCCCTTGATGAGGACGATCCCAAGGCCACCCCACTTGGTCTGATCGTGTTGCAGAACGATGAAACGTTGGAGCCTGAGTTCAGCTCGTATTTTTCGGACCGCAAGTATCCAATCTATGTGACACGTATTCCCAGCGGGATCGAGGTGACGACGGAAAGCCTTGCGGAAATGGAGAAGGCGCTGCCAGCCGCCGCCGCATTGCTGCCCAGCGCGCGACCTTATCGCGTTGTCGGGTACGGGTGCACGTCTGCAAGCTCGGTTATCGGGTCCGACCGTGTAGCGGAACTTGTTAAACAGACATGCCAGACCGCCGAAGTTACAAACCCTTTGCGTGCAGCTACGGCCTGTGCGCGACACCTGGGAGTTTCGAAATTCGCGCTGCTGTCGCCCTATATTGAAGAGGTAAACCTTCCCCTGCGCCGGGCCTTTGCCCAAGGCGGAGTGGAGATGGATGTTTTTGGGACATTCGGGGAATCAGAAGAGGCCAAAGTTGTTCGGATTTCGGTGCAATCCGTTATCGACGCTGCCACAAAACTGGGCTCGGACCCGTCGGTTGATGCGGTTTTTCTGAGTTGTACAAACCTTCGCACACAACAGGCTATTCCCGAGATACGCGCTCGTATCGGCAAGCCGGTTCTGTCCAGTAATCAAAGTCTTGCGTGGCATATGCGGGTTCTGAACGAAGCCGGGTGAGCTGTTAAATCCCGATATTGTGTAACAAAACCGGGATTCACTGTTGCAATGTGAACATCGCTTGGTCTTAACTAACGGCTACAGATCAATGAAATCCGCAGAAGACGGATAATCATTTGACGTAACAGGGGGTCTTGTGGCCGATACAATGAACGACGCCGCGTTTGTCGAATTCCAACGCGTACAGAAGTCTTATGACGGCGAGAACCTCGTCGTAAAAGACCTAAACCTTGCAATGCCCAAAGGTGAGTTTCTGACAATGCTTGGGCCGTCAGGCTCGGGCAAGACGACTTGCCTAATGATGCTCGCCGGATTTGAAACCGCCACGCACGGTGAAATCCTCCTGGGCGGCAAGCCCATCAACAATATCCCGCCGCACAAGCGCGGTATTGGCATGGTTTTTCAGAATTACGCTTTGTTCCCGCATATGACGGTGGCCGAGAACCTGTCGTTTCCGCTGGAAGTCCGTAAGCTGGGCAAGTCGGAGCGGGATGAAAAGGTCAAGCGCGCGCTGGATATGGTTCAGATGGGCGCCTTTGGTGGCCGACGTCCTGCTCAGCTGTCGGGCGGGCAACAACAGCGGATTGCTCTGGCCCGTGCCCTGGTATTCGAGCCCGAACTGGTCTTGATGGACGAGCCTTTGGGGGCATTGGACAAGCAGCTTCGTGAACATATGCAGTTCGAAATCACACGTCTGGCCCATGAGCTTGGGATCACAACTGTCTACGTGACCCACGACCAGACCGAAGCGCTGACCATGTCAGATCGGGTGGCTGTCTTCGACGATGGCCGCATTCAACAGCTTGCGCCGCCTGATCAGCTTTACGAAGAGCCGGAAAACAGTTTCGTCGCGCAATTCATCGGTGAAAACAACACGTTGGAAGGTGTTATTAAATCGATTGATGGCGACACTTGCGTCGTACGCCTGGATGATGGCTCGGAAATCGACGCGGTTCCGATCAACGTCCACAACGCAGGCGACCGGACCAAAGTTTCGATCCGCCCTGAACGTGTGGAATTCAACAAAGACCGCCTGCACGCCGACGCGCATACTTTGAAAGCAAGGGTCGAAGAATTCATTTACATGGGCGACGTATTTCGGTTCCGCATGTCCGTTGCCGGAAACAACGAATTCATCGCCAAAACTCGAAATGCGCCTGATGCCGTACGCCTGACCCCGGGTCAGGAGATCGAGATCGGCTGGCTGGCACAGGATTGTCGTGCGCTCGACGCATAGACCAAACCGCGCGGGACAAGCGCGGTTAAGCTGAGGGACCGGCCGGTGAAAACCCGTGCATCGGCTGACCACCACATAAAACGGGATGAACTGGGAGTAACACATGAAACCAACCAAGATCATGCTCACTGCGGCTGCAATTGCGACGGCTGCGGGCACTGTTTCAGCCGAGGAGATGACTATCGTTTCCTGGGGCGGTGCCTATTCAAAGTCGCAGTTGAAGGCGTATCACGAGCCCTATTCGGAAAAGACCGGCATCACGATTCTGAACGATGACAGCTCGAACGAGGCCGTCGCCAAACTGCGCGCGATGAATGAAGCGGGCAACATCACATGGGATGTAGTGGATGTTGTGGCCGCTGACGCAATCCGGCTTTGCGACGAAGGTCTGGCGCTTGAAATCGATTTTGACAGCCAATTGGCTCCGGCTCCGGATGGCACGCCGGCTTCTGAAGATTT
The DNA here is from genome assembly GCF_059612525.1 of Ruegeria sp. SAZD013. Taxonomy (NCBI): domain Bacteria; kingdom Pseudomonadati; phylum Pseudomonadota; class Alphaproteobacteria; order Rhodobacterales; family Roseobacteraceae; genus Ruegeria; species Ruegeria sp. SAZD013. The sequence continues at coordinate 20,555 of NZ_JBXWQT010000001.1, forward strand.
CGGGGAACTGTTAGTCAGCGACTGCTTTATTCCGCAGATCGTCTATTCGACCACATTCGGCTACCGCACCGATCTGGTAGGTGACACCCCACCAACCGACATCTGTGCAGTGTTCGACCTGGAGGCATATCCGGGCAAGCGTTCGCTGGAAAAACGCCCCATCAACAATATGGAATGGGCGCTGCTGTGTGACGGCGTCGCGAAGGATGATGTCTATGACGTTCTGGCGACTTCGGAAGGTCAGGATCAGGCTTTGGCCAAGCTGGACACCATCAAAGACAGCGTTGTCTGGTGGTCCGCCGGTGCGGACACGCCTCAGTTGCTGGCTGACGGCGAAGTTGTCATGGGTTCGACCTATAACGGTCGTCTGTTCAGTGTGATCGAAGAGCAGAAACAGCCGGTTGCAATGCTGTGGGACGCGCAGGTGTTCGATCTGGACGGTTGGATCATCCCTGCCGGACTGAGCGATGAGCGCAAGCAGCGCGCTTTGGACTATATCATGTTCGCAACCGACACTCAGCGTCTGGCGGATCAGGCCAAGTACATCTCGTACGGTCCGGCCCGCGCTTCGTCAGCTCCACTTGTGGGTCAGCACGCCGATCTGGGTATCGATATGGCACCGCATATGCCGACCGATCCGGAAAACGCCAAGAACACGTTCCTGTATAACTACGAATTCTGGGCGGATTACCGCGACGATATCGACGCCAAGTTCCAGGCATGGCTGGCGCAGTAAGCGATTGATTTCATGACACAGTCGGGGGCGGTGCGCCGCCCCTGAACCAAGACATACCCGAGGGGCTCGAATGACTGACGCAAGCCAAAACGCCGGACCCATGCTGGCAGCGGACGGAACGCCGCTCAAACTATCGCTGGCACGCTCGCTGCGGCGGCAAAAGCTGCGCGCCCTTCTTCTGATCGCCCCTTTGCTTTTGTTCGTGCTGTTTTCCTTTATTGTGCCGATCGCGGCGATGCTTTTCCGATCGGTCGAGAACAGCATCGTTTCGGAAACACTGCCTCTAACTGTCGAGGCGCTTCAAAATTGGGACGAGCAGTCTGGCGAATTGCCGGGCGAAGATGTGTATAACGCATTTGTCCGGGATATGATTGTTGCGATTGACAACAAAGAGCACACACGGCTTGGTTCGCGTTTGAACTACGAAGAAACCGGTATGTCTTCGATGTTCCGCAAGTCAGGTCGTCAGATCAAGAAACTGGATCCTGAAACGGATGGTCCGTTCAAGGAGCAACTAATTGATATTCACGACGGATGGGGCGATCCACAAACGTGGCGCGTGATCAAAACCCATTCGCCGAAGATCACCAACGGGTATTTTCTGAATGCAGTGGATATGCGCAGAACCCCTGACGGCGCGCAATCTCAGCCTGAAGACAAGCAGATCCTGATCAAGTTGTTTGGCCGGACCCTGTTCATGTCACTGGTTATTACCGGCGCCTGTATTCTTCTGGCATATCCGGTCAGCTACCTGCTGGCCACCCTGCCGATGCGGGTGTCGAACCTGTTGATGATCCTTGTGCTCTTGCCGTTCTGGACGTCGCTGCTGGTCCGAACATCAGCCTGGAAAGTCATGCTGCAACAGCAAGGCGTAATCAACGAAACGCTGGTCTGGCTGGGGTTAGTAGCCGACGATGCACGGCTGGTGATCATCAACAACCAGATCGGTACGATCACAGCGATGACGCATATCCTGCTGCCATTCATGATCCTACCCATGTATTCAGTGATGCAGACCATTCCGGAAACTTATACACGCGCTGCGAAATCCATGGGGGCGACGAACTGGACGACCTTCTGGCGCATTTATTTCCCGCAATCCATTCCGGGCATCGGCGCTGGTTCCATCCTCGTGTTCATTCTGGCGATTGGCTACTACATCACGCCTGAAATTGTGGGTGGTACCAAAGGTGTCTTTATCTCAAACCGGATCGCCTATCACATCTCGTCTTCACTGAACTGGGGACTGGCGGCGGCGCTGGGAACGATACTGCTGGCGGTCGTTCTGCTGCTCTACTGGGTCTACGACAAGATCGTGGGCATTGATAACGTGAAGTTGGGATAATCAAGATGGCCGCACTTACCCCGATATCCCGCAAACCTCTGTCGATGGTTCTGCCCAGCGTTGCATTGGCCGGAGCGTTCGCTGGAATCTTTGTCGGCGCCGGAAACGGCTCGGTCCTGCTAGGGATCGTGGGCGGTGCCATCGTGATTGCCGGACTGGCATGGATTTACATCAACATTCTAAAGAATGAGCAGTTGGCCCGCTGGATCAATATCCTCGGCTTTGGCATCGCGGGCTTTTTGATGTCCGGCCCAATGGGGGGAGTACTTGGCCTGTTGGGGGGCTGGTTCTTCGCCTGGTTTACTTATTGGTTGTACGAAGGGCGATACCGGCGCAAGCTGTTGCCGTACCTGACCGCGCAGCAGGTGTTTTACCACTACCTGTTCCGGGTGATCTGCGGTGCGATCTTCGTCTTCCTGATCACACCGATCCTTGTGGTCTTGCCGCTGTCGTTCAACGCACAGGACTTTTTTACCTTCACGCCCGAGATGTTGCGGCTTGACCCTGAAGGGTACTCGCTGAAGCACTACCGCGATTTCTTTACCAACAATGAATGGCAACGCAGCTTCAAGAACTCGCTGATCATTGCCCCGATTGCCACAATCATCTCGGTTTCGCTTGGTACTTTGGCTGCCATTGGCCTCAGCCAGAGCCACGTCCCCGGCCGCCGTGCTATCATGGGAATCCTGATTTCGCCGATGATCGTTCCGCTGATCATTTCGGCCACTGGCATGTTCTTTTTCTACAGCGATATCGGTCGGTTCCTTGAAGGCACGCTGGGTATGAACAAGAACTTTGTGGGTTATCTGAAAGTCATCCTGGCGCACGCCGTTCTGGGTATCCCGTTCGTGATCATCACTGTGACCGCCACGCTTGTGAGCTTTGATCGCTCACTAACGCGTGCGGCTGCCAACATGGGGGCAGGGCCGGTGCGGACCTTCTTCAAGATCCAGATGCCGCTGATCCTGCCGGGTGTGATTTCGGGTGGTCTGTTCGCCTTCATCACCTCTTTCGACGAAGTTGTGGTGGTTCTGTTCGTTGGCTCTGCCAGTCAGAAGACTTTGCCGTGGCAGATGTTCACCGGCCTGCGGGAACAGATCAGCCCAACCATTCTGGCGGTTGCGACGATCCTTGTGGTTCTGTCGATTGCGTTGCTGACCACGGTCGAGTTGCTGCGTCGTCGGTCCGAACGTTTGCGGGGGCTTTCACCCGCTTGACGGAGCATTCTGTCTGATCTAACGATTCTCGTGTTCATCTCCGCTGCGATGGCGTCGCGGCGTTTAAGGGGATGATCGGCTCTCGGACCCCGAGACCGCCTGTCCTGAACGCCGGGACATGTGGCCGGGATTTGTCGCCCGGCAAAGTTGAGAGACCAAGTGATGACCGACACAACAAAACGCCCCGAATTCTTTACCTGCCACAATGGTGACAAAGCGCCTTTGCCGTTCAGCAAGGGTGAATATGATCGCCGTCTCAGCAAGCTTCGCAGCATCATGGCCGCACGTGATATCCCTGCGGTTCTGCTGACATCAATGCAAAATATCGCCTACTACTCGGGCTTTCTGTATTGTTCCTTTGGCCGTCCGTATGGCTGCGTGGTCACTCAAGAGGCCTGCACCACCGTTTCGGCCAACATCGACGCCGGGCAACCGTGGCGTCGGTCGGTCGAAGACAACGTGATTTATACTGACTGGAAGCGCGACAATTATTGGCGTGCGGTTGCAAGCCTGATCGGCAACGCCAAGCGCATCGGCATTGAAGGCGACCACATGACGCTGGCCGCCCGCGACACTGCCCTGCGGATGCTGGGTACCCCCGAGCTGGTTGATATCGCGCCGGATACAATGACCGCCCGCATGGTCAAATCCGCCGAAGAGATTGAATTGATCAAGGGTGGGGCACGCACCGCGGATGTTGGCGGGGCGGCAATCCATGCGGCCATCCGTGAAGGCGCAACTGAGATCGAGATTGCCATGGCGGGCCGTGACGCAATGGAAGAGGAAATCGCGCGCGCCTATCCAGATGCCGAATATCGCGACACCTGGGTTTGGTTCCAGTCCGGGCTGAACACCGATGGCGCGCATAACCCTGTGACAAAACGCGCCCTGCAAAAAGGCGATATCCTGTCGCTGAACACTTTCCCGATGATCTCAGGCTATTACACTGCGCTGGAACGTACCCTGTTTCTGGGCGAGCCGGACGCCGACAGCCTGCGCCTGTGGAAGGCCAATGTGGCGGCCCATGAACTGGGTCTGAGCCTGATCAAACCCGGTGCGACCTGTTCAGGCATCACTGCCGAGATCAACCGTTTCTTTGCCGATGAGGGGCTGCTGCAATACCGCTCGTTCGGGTATGGCCATTCTTTCGGCATCCTCAGCCATTATTACGGGCGCGAGGCCGGTCTGGAATTGCGAGAGGATATCGACACCGTGTTGGAACCTGGCATGGTCGTTTCAATCGAGCCCATGCTGTGGATCCCCGAAGGGCAACCCGGTGCAGGGGGCTACCGCGAGCATGATATTCTGGTGGTTGGCGAAGATGGGGCAGAAAACATTACCGGCTTCCCATATGGGCCTGGCCACAACATTATCGATGCCTGATACAAAGAAGGGGGAGCAAACGCTCCCCCTTCATCTCTCGCGACCGGCGCGTTCGCGAAAGATAAAACCCAGGAAATTCAACAATAGCTGCGCGGCCAGAATCTGCGTGCTTTCGCTGGGGTCATAGGCTGGTGCCACTTCGACAAGGTCGATGCCGACGACATTGCCGCGCTTGGCGAGGCCCTGAAGGATTTCCAGAACGTCATAATACAAAAACCCCCCATGGCTTGGCGTCCCGGTCCCTGCTGCGATGGAAGGGCAAAAGGCGTCAATATCTATTGTCACATAGTACCGAGCACCTTCGGGAATTCGCTCAAGAACAGCCTCGGTTCCCAGCTTTCTCACCTGACGCACGGACAAGATGTCTGACCCACGTGCGCGCGCGTCCTCGTATCCTTCCTTGGCGGTTGACGAGACGTTTCGAATACCCAACTGGGTCATCCCCGAGACATAGTCTTTTTCGATCGCCCGTCGCATGGGGTTGCCGTGGCCATTGGTGACACCGTGACGCTCGTCCACGAAATCCAGATGCGCATCGATTTGAACCACGTGGATCGGGCCATTTTGCGCACAATCATCTTCAAACGCGGAAATGCAGGGAATGTTGATAGAGTGATCGCCGCCGATCACAAGCGGCAGCGCCCCTGCGGTCAGGATTTTGCGAACACCATAGGCGATGTTTTCGTGGCTGGCCTCGGTCTTTGTGTGGACGATATCCGCATCCCCCAAATCCACAATACGTACTGAACTGTCCAGATAGGTTGCGTCGTCTTCGTGGTCATAGGCACCGGCATGTCCAAAACTGAACAGGGTCGAAGCTTCACGCACGGCCCGAGGGCCGAACCTTGCCCCGGCGCGCCATTGCGTGCCGAAATCAAATGGCGCACCAAGGATGCAAACATCCGCATCAATATTGTCCCAATCCTCGACATACGGAGATTTTCCAAAGGTTGATATTCCGACGAATGGTAGGTTCAGTCGACCTGACGCATATCCATGATCCTGCATATTCAGTCCTTTCAATGGCCCTGTCGCCTTGCGTGCAATTGAACATGAGAAGGCGGTGCAATGAAATTAGTTTTCTTCGTCCAATACATGTCTGACGATCAGACAGGTCTGACCCGGTGCGTTCTTTCCGATTAGCTGTTGGTCGATTCGCCACAAACGAAATTTCGGTGGGACACGCTGGTATGCCGCGAAATCATTCACGGCAGCGCATGATTTTGCGGGCGATACACAGGACCGGCGAAACGCTGTTGTCATGGGCGCAGGTTCTCAATCCACCGATGGCTTTTCCATCACGCCTGCCAAGCCAGCTGCGAGCCGGGCGCAATCGTTGGCTGTGCGCTGTTCAGGGCGTCGCGCGCAAAACCTGCGGCAGCTTTGTATTTGGCCATGAAACTGGCCCTTTCAGCCAAGGGAATGACTGTTTCAATATCGTCGAACACACCGCCACAGCGGTCGTTGACCAAATTCAACAGGCCAAAAGGCCCGGCACCCCGATTGCGAAGGACAAGGTCTGACACCGGACCGCACAGCGTGTCATCATATGCCGCCAGCGCGGTTGGGCCCACGCCATGCTTGAGCAGACTGGCCCCCAATATGCGGGCGTCCATAATTGCTTGGCTGGCCCCATTCGATCCGGTAGGGTACATCGGGTGTGCGGCGTCTCCGATCAGGGCAACCGGCCCGTCAACCCACGTTTCAACCGGATCGCGGTCGATCATCGGGTTTTCATATGTCACATCCGCACCGCGGATCAGAGTTGGAACATCCAGCCAGTCATAGGTCCATCCGTCAAAATGGTGCGCGAAATCCTTGGCCTCGACCTGCCGGAACCACCCGGTTGCCGCATGCGCGTCCGGGTCATCGTAGGTGACTTCGGCAATCCAGTTTATCAGCGCCATGCCGGTTCCGAGATCGGGGTGTGAGATCGGGTAGATCACCATTCGTTTCTTATGCGTACCCAGTCCGACAAAGGAAGAACCCGTGCGCACGGGCTTTGCCAAAGTTGTGCCGCGCCACATGACGGCGCCTCCCCAATGGATCGGAGGTTGGCTTGGATGCATCTGGTTTCGGATGGCAGAATGGATACCGTCGGCGCCGATTAGAATGGCACCGGTTTCGCGGACGTCCCCCTGGTCAGTTTGCAACCGCACTGTAACCGTCTCATCCGCATTGCTCTGGTATCCCGTGGCCCGAGCACCAAGGCGTACGGCATCCGGGCCTGCGCGTTCGACAAACCGCTGGTAAAGCGCCATGTGAAACGCGCCGCGATGCACCGCGTATTGCGGCCAATTGTAACCAGCGAAAGTTCCGCGCGGTTCCGCGTAAATCTCGTGCCCATTCAAACCAACAAGCGCCCATTCCTGCGCAGGGACGCCGAACTTATTCAGATCCTGAGCCGTGAAACCCAGATCGTACAACTCGCGCACAGCGTTGGGTTGCAGGTTTATTCCGACACCCAGCGGGCGCGGGTGCCGAACGCTTTCAAAGACAGTGCAGTCGATGCCAATCTGATGCAGTGTCAGTGCCAGCGACAACCCAGCAATACCACCACCCGCGATCAGCACTTTTGGATCTGTCATGTTGCGTTCCTTTCAGTCCGATTGGTGGCGGGTATCGGTTGTCGATAATCTGCGCGCTTGGATCCAGCCTCAACCGCAAATGCGTTTGATCCGTTCCGGGGATGGATGAAGGCTTGCGGCGTTGCGCAGCCGCACCCGCAGACAAGTCAGAGCGGTATCAATCGTCGTTTGCATGAACCCATGCGCCATCGCCGCGCTGTCACCCTGTTTCAGCTTTCTTCGAGCGGATTGCCAATTGTCCAGTGCGTCCGAGATCGCATCGCATGTCCAATGCTCGGCTTCATGCGCAACAAATTCGGCAAAGGCGTCGCCCGCAGGCTCTGCGGCAAGACGTGTTGCCAGCATACGCGCATGTATGCCGTTGGCCCCTTCATAGATCGAGGTAATTCGGGCATCGCGATAGGTCTGCTCCAGCCGGTATTCGCGCAAATAGCCATAGCCGCCCAGTACCTGCATACCCAATTCGGCGGCCTTGATACCGGCTTCGGTGCAATAGACCTTAGCAACCGGGGTCAGAAAATCGACTAGGTCAGGCGATTTACCCCGTTCCATGGTGACAAATGCAAGATGTGCAAGACTGCGGCTGCTGATTGCCAGCCAGTCGATTTGATCCAGCATACGGCGGATATCGGCATGTTGATCCAGTGTTGCCGGTTGACCGTCGGCATTGCGTCCCTGCACCCTTTCACTGGCAAAAGTACTGGCAATGTCATAGGCCCGCGCGGCGTGCGCGACGCCCTGTAGGGCGACATCAAGCCGGGCGTGGTTCATCATGGTGAACATGGCCAGCAGGCCTTCACCCTCGGCCCCGATCAGTTCAGCTTTGGCACCATCAAATGCCAGCTGGCACGTGGGTGAGGCATGCAGGCCCATCTTTTCCTCGATGCGCGTTACGGTAACGTGGTTACGGCTGCCGTCAGTGCAGGTGCTGGGGCATAGAAACAGCGATAAACCTCTGACGCCTTCATCGGACGTGCGCGCAAGCACAAGATGCAGGATATGATCGCTCATGTCCTGGTCACCGCCAGAGATAAAGATTTTTTCTCCCGTGATCTTCCAGCCATCTTCAGAAGGTTCCGCCCGGCAGCGCACGCGAGAAAGGTCAGACCCGGCCCCGGGTTCGGTCAGGCACATGGTGGCCAGAGTTTCACCCGAGGCCAGAGAGGGAATGTAACGGGACTGCTGATCTTTCGTGCCAAAGCGCAACAAGGTACGCACCGCGCCCGGAACCAACCCAGTAACCATCTGAAGGCTGTGGTTTGCGCCCGAAAACACCTCGGACGTTATGGCCAGTATCAGGGCACCAAGCCCTTGACCGCCATATTCTCCAGGCACGGTGAGCGAGGGCCAGCCCTGTTCCGAATACGTTGCATAAACTTGGGCAAAGCCGGCAGGCATGGATACGCGACCGTTTTCCAGCGAGCATCCCTGCCTGTCTCCCGGCTCGTCCAGCGGGGCAATTTCACCTTGTGCGAAGGCGGCAAAATGTTCGCCGATCTCACCAGCAAGGTCAGCGTCCCAATCTGGAAGATCGGTGGCCCGGACTACGTGGTTCAACGTGAATAAGATGTCCGCAAGTGGGGCTTCGAATGGCTTCATGATCATGTCACCCGATAGCTGGTGACTTCGACGACCACGACGCGGCCCGGTTCTGGCGGTTCGGCACCGTCGAAGTTCAAAGTGACTGGGTAGGGCAGTGATGGGGCAGGGGGCAGCATCACGGGGTCAGTCCCAGCAGGCGCGCGGCATTGCCTTTGATGATGTCCGGGCGCAGTTCGTCCTTGATATTGATCTTCTCGAAATCCGACAGCCAGCGTTCTGGAGTGATCATGGGCCAGTCGGACCCAAACAGGACCTTTTTCTTGAGGATCGAGTTGCAGTATTTCACCAGAATCTCGGGGAAGTACTTTGGTGACCAACCGGACAGGTCGATATAGACGTTGGGCTTGTGCTGCGCCACGGACAGCGCCTCTTCCTGCCAGGGAAATGACGGATGCGCGAGGATGATCTTCATATCCGGAAAATCGACGGCGACGTCATCCATGAACATCGGGTTCGAGTATTTAAGCCGCATTCCGTTACCACCCCGCATGCCCGAACCGACACCGGTCTGACCAGTGTGAAACAGGGCGATGCAGCCTTCCTCGGCGATTGCTTCGTAAAGGTCATAAGCCATGCGCTCATTGGGGTAGAACCCCTGCATCGTCGGATGAAACTTGAACCCTTTGATACCAAATTCGTGGATCAGGCGGCGCGCCTCGCGTGCGCCCATCTTGCCCTTGTGCGGATCAATTGACGCAAACGGGATCAGCACGTCGTCATTTTCCGCCGCCAATGCGGCAACTTCTTCGTTCTTGTAGCGCCGATAGCCGGTTTCCCGCTCGGCATCGACCGGGAAGATCACCGCGGCTATGTTTTGCTCGCGATAGTGCTGTGCAGTTTCGGGAACCGTAGGCGGATGGCTCCACGGCGCGCCAAAGTAGTTGGCCATGGTTGCCTGCAGGTCGTCATAGCCGTCATCCGAGTGGCACCCGCAGGGTTCTTCAGCGTGGGTGTGAATGTCGATTGCGCGAACCTTGGAGATATCGACCATCTGTTCGTTCCTTTCTCAGATCTTTATGATTGCCGGATCGGCGTCGTCATAAAGACGCTCAAGTAAATTTTGCCGGCGTGTCAGTATCTTGCGGAAATTGAGGTTCCCCTTGGCGGTCATTTCGCCCTCGGGCATCGAGGCGGGCTCGCTAAGGACAATGGCGCGCCCGACCCGTGTGGAGCTGCCCGATAACTCGCGGGCGCGCTCTGCCAGGCGGCGGTGGATTTCGCTATGCAGCAATTTGCAGCAGTAGGCGCCACTGTCGTCGTTCAGGTCAAATCCTTCCCGCTTCAGCTCGGCGACATCGGGAAAGACCATGACGCCGATCTCATTTCTGTCGGCACCTGTAATGACCAGATCTGAGGCAAGAGGCGCAAGACAGGTCAACAAGTCCATCCTCAATTGCGCGGCCCGCACCCATGTTCCGGTCAGCAATTTGAAATCCTCGGATATCCGGCCGTCGAATTTCATACCTTTGTTTACGTCCTGCGGGTCGATGAACCGCATGGCGTCGCCGGTAATGAAAAACCCTTCTTCATCGAAAACGCTGGCTGTCTTGCCCGGCTCGTTGAAGTACCCGGGCATCACGTTTGGCCCTTTGATGCGCATTTCGCATCGCATGTCTTCATCCGGTATCAGCTTGAGTGTCACGCCGTTCATCGGAACGCCAACAACCCCGGAACGGTCAATGGGCTCGGACTGCATCATTGTGGCGGGCGCTGTCTCGGTCAGCCCCCAGGACGAGGTCATCAGCGGTATCTCACCTTTGACATCCAGCGCCATCTGTTCAAATCCAGACCAGATGTCCTGTGGCAGTGAAGCGCCCGCATAAAAGATCAGATCAAGTTCTTCGAAAAACCGCCGACGCAAATCGCCATCCCGCTGCAATGCGCCCAGCAGCATGCTGTAACCTACGGGGACATTGAAGCTGAGCGTGCCGGTGACCATGGACAGGTTTTCCAGCGTCCTCTCAAACAGACCGGCTACAGGTTTGCCGTCGTCGATGTAGAAGCTTCCGCCGTTGGCGAGCATCATGTTGAAGTTATGAGATCCGCCAAAGACGTGGTTCCATGGCAGCCAATCGACCACACGGGGCGGACGCGTGCGCAGAAATGGCAACCCGTCGGCCAGCATGGTCTGGTTCACGCACATCATGCGTTGGGTCGTGATGACCCCCTTCGGGGCCGAGGTTGAACCGCTGGTCATTAGGATCTTGGCGACGGAATCGGGGCCAACCAGTTCATAGGCTGCCTCCAGATCGACACTGACATCCCCTTTGAGAAGTTCGTCGAACGCTGTGACCTGACTGTTCCTGCCTTTTCGGCTGGCTACGATTTCGACCCCTTGAAGCGCATCCAGTTCCAGCGCCTCTCGGTATTGATCCGCATCGACGACATAGGCCATCTTCGGGCGCACCAGTTCGATGGCATGGCGCAGGCGGCCATGTGCACCGTGGATCAAGGCGTATTGTTCGGCTACGGGCGCAGTCGGTACGCCAATGTACTGAGCAGCCAGGCTCAGCAGACCATGATCCAAGCCGTTGCCGCTCATGATCAGGATCGGTTTGTCAGGCCCCATCCCACGCGCCAATAGCGAGCTTGCGATTGCCCGCACCTTTTCAAGCGTGGTCGCATAGCTTTCCTTGCGCCATCCTGCGCCGCTGCGTTCAGCAATGAACGTGCGGTCAGGCGCGTCCGAGGCCCAGGCGTGCAGCCAGACACCGGTTTTGTCGACGACAGGACCAAGAGTGTGGTTTGATTTCAGCAGGATGGAACCGTCGGCCCGATCTTCGCGCGAAACAGAATGCACCAGGTATTCCGATGTGCGTTGCATGATCAGCCCCTTTTCCTCGCTTTTTCGATCGTCCTGAGGGCATCGAAAACGGTGGTGATGGTTGCGTCATCCAAACAGGCCAGCAGCTTGCCTTCGTGGGCGGTAACCGCGGCGACGGCCTTTTCATATAATTGCCTGCCCGCCAGTGTCGTCCTTAGCGCATAGGCGCGCCGGTCGGTCGGTACCCGGTCGCGGACGATCAGTTCCCTGCGCTCCAGCTCGTCAATGATGACGACAAGGTTCGGGCGCTCGATATCCATTGCGTCAGCCAGTTGGGACTGCCGCAAACCGGGGTTATCGACGATGAGAACCAGTGCCGTATAAGTCAGCATTCGCAGACCAAAGGGACGCAGAGTTGTTGTCAGGTCTTCCTGCACCACATTGAAGGCCCGTTTCATGCGATACCCGACAAACCCCCGCAGCGTGGCATCGCTGATCGTGTTAGGCGCGCCGTCTTCTGGCGTGTGTTCATTTTTCCTTTTCATGTGTTCACCTGAAGTTCGGGGCGCGCTTTTCAAGAAAGGCCCGCAGTCCTTCCTGCGCATCTGGTGTTGTTTGCGACAGGGCCGCGGCCAGCGATTCAGTAAACAGTCCGTCGTTCTGCGACATTTCATTGATCCGCGCGACCGCCTGAATCATCAGATAGTTTGACAGTGGCGCGTTTCGGGAAATCTTACCTGCCAGCTTTTGGGCCAGCGCCAAAGCCTCGCCTTCACCCACGCTATAATGTGCAAGCCCCAGCGATACCCCTTCATCGGCACCATATTTGCGGCCGGTCAACATCATCTCGGTCATCCGATCGGCCCCCAGCAGGCGACCGACCCGCGCGGTCGCACCGCCACCGACAAATATTCCGCGCCGGCCTTCGGGAAGCTGAAAGATCGTCGAAGGTTCAGCGATGCGAACATGTGTTGCCGCTGCAAGCTCCAGCCCGCCGCCGATCACGGCGCCAAACATGGCCGAGACAACCGCAAGCCCACCCAACTGGATCTTGTCCATGACACTGTGCCAGTGGCGGGAATGGTGCAGGTTTTCCTCGGCCGTACGATGAACATGCTCGGACAGGTCCAATCCGGAACAATAATGCCCTTCAGTTCCGGTCAGGATCACCACGCGCACGTTCTTGGGTGGAGCTGAAAAGAAATCATCCAGCGCGCCTAACAGTTCCTCGCACATCGCGTTTCGCTTGTCAGGGCGGTTCATGGTCAGGGTCGCGATGGATCCGTTGACCTCAATGTTCAGGATTTGGCTGTCCATGGGGAACTCCTTACCGGGGCGGCAGACGAACGGCGCCATCAAGTCGAATAGTGGTGCCATTCAAAAACGGGTTTTCAACGATCTGTTCGGCGAGCATTGCGAACTCACGCGCTTCGCCAAGGCGGGCCGGGAAGGGAATGTTCGCAGTGATCTTGGCACTGACCTCTTCCGGCAAGCCTTCCATCATTGGCGTGTGGAACAGGCCAGGTGCGATGGCCATCACCCGAATCCCCGACTGCGCGAGCTCCCGTGCGGCAGGCAGGCACATCGAGGCGATTGCCCCTTTGGATGCGGCATAAGCGGCTTGACCCAATTGACCGTCCTGCCACGCAACCGACGCCGTGTTGATGATCACACCGCGTTCACCGTCAGCCAACGGGTCGAGACCGGCCATGTGTCTCGCCGCGTGGCTCATGACGTTGTAGGTGCCAAAAAGGTTCACGCGCAGAGTTTTCTCGAACACGTCGAATGACAGCTTGCCTTCGCGCCCGACGATCCTGGCCGCCATGCCGACGCCCGCACAACTGACAGCGATTCTGGGTGCTGACCCGAAATGGGCTATTGCCGTCTCAAACGCGGCACTGACGGCGGCCTCGTCACTGACATCGGCTTGCAGGGCAAGACCACCAATTTCGTCAGCAACTGCCTTCGCACCTTCAGCATTGAAATCCAAAACGGCAACCTTTGCTCCGCTGGCGGCGAAATGCCTAGCCGTTGCAGCACCCAGCCCGCTTCCGCCGCCGGTGACCAGGGCGACACATCCACTTAACTGCATCGTGCTCTCTCCATTTTAGTATGTTCAATCATTGTTGTGTCTCATATCTATTTTCGGATGGGCCCGCCCCGGACCGCTGATGGTGATTTCGCTAGGGGATCAGGAACAGGGTAATGGCCGGAAACAGCACCAGGATCATGACCCGAATGATGTCAGAGGTGACAAACCACATCACTGCCTTGTAAGTTTGGGTCATCGGGGTTGAACGATCCATAGCGTTGATAATGAACAGGTTCATCCCGACCGGAGGGGTGATCAGCCCGACCTCGACAACGATCAGAACCAGAATACCGAACCAGATGGCCACATGCTCGGGGCTCATGCCGAAATCCAGTGCGCTGATGACCGGAAAGAAGATCGGGATAGTCAGCAGGATCATTGACAGGCTGTCCATCAGACATCCAAAGATCAGGTAGAACACCAGGATCAGGCACAACACCATCCACGGGCTGAGCCCAAGTCCAACGACCCAGCCAGACAGTTCCTGCGGTACCTGAGTGAGCGCTAGGAAACTGTTATACAGCCCTGCGCCCAACACGATGAAGAAGATCATCGCCGTGCTTGAGGCCGTTGCAATGATGCTTTCGACGAAGACCTGCCAGTTCAGATTGCCCGAGATCAGAGCAATCAGCCCGGTTCCCGCCGCCCCCACGGCTGCGCCTTCGGTTGGGGTGAACCAGCCAAGATAGATGCCACCGACAACAAGGCCAAAAACCAGCAGGACAGGCCAGACATCCAGCAGTGCCCGAACGCGTTCAGGATACGGGATCGCTTCGCGGGTGCCCGCGGCGTCAGGATACATGCGCACATAGATCGAAATCGTGATGATATAGCCGAGCGCTGCCAGAATGCCCGGAACAAAGGCCGCGAGAAACAGCTTGGCGATATTCTGTTCCGTCAGGATCGCATAGATCACAAGGATCACCGAAGGCGGGATCAGAATGCCCAATGTGCCGCCAGCAGCAAGCGTTGCGGTTGAAAACCCGCCGGAATAGCCGTAGCGGCGCAGTTCGGGCAGCGCGACACGGCTCATCGTTGCGGCAGTGGCAAGGGAGGACCCGCAGATTGCGCCAAATCCGGCACAAGCGCCGACTGCCGCCATGGCGACGCCCCCTTTGCGGTGGCCCAGCCAGCTTTCAGCAGCTTTGAACAAGGCTGAAGACATGCCCGACAATGTCGCGAACTGCCCCATCAGCAGGAACATCGGAATGATCGTCAGCGAATAGCTGGAAAAGGTTGAGTAGGTTTCGGTTTTGAGCTTGGCCATGAACATGCTGGTGCCACCCATGGCAAAATACAGCCCGCCAATCCCGCACAGCAACATGGCAAGGCCAATCGGTGCGCGCAGAAAGATCATGATCAGAAGTACGGGAAAGGACACGTAGCCCAGTTCGAGCATGGTCAATGTGCGGCCTCCCCGCGGTAGGGCAGGATATGACGCCCGGTGACAAGCTCGATGACCTGCGCGACGGCGCAATAGACAGCAACAAGTGATGCGACAAGGGCGGCAACAAAGCTTAGCCCATAGGCCCACCAAACCGGAAATTGCAGCAGAAAGGTCGTTTCACCATAGTCCAGCTTGTTTTGCATGCCGACAAACAAGCGCCACGTAATCAAAAGAATGACAAGCGACAGGACGAATTCCCAGAATGTGATGATCACTTTGTTCGCCTTTGTCGGAAGCGTGTTGGTGAATACGTCGACTGTGGCGTGAGAGCCATAGAGCTGGCAGATCGGCAGGAACGAGAATATGGCGAATGCAATGCCGGCTTCGACCAGTTCAAAATCGCCATTCACCGGCCCGACGCCCGATGCAATCAGCGCATTTGCCGCTGCTTCCGACAGTGACGTCATAACGTCCGAGTGGCCCAGCGTATTCAGGCCGCGCCCCAGCACGCTGACACAGGTCAGCAGGACCAGCGCAGTCAGAACCACACCGCCGAGAACGGCCATGAAGCGCGCGATGCGCTCTACCAGTTTCTGCATGATCAACTCCAAAGGGATTGCTCTCCCGGCGGGAAATAGCGCCGGAAGAGCGACCGGATCAGTTGCCGGAGTATTGCGAAATCAGTTCGAGCGCGCGGGCGCGCAAGCCGGTTCCATCCAGACCTTTTTCATCCATCTCGGCGATCCAGGCGTCAGTGGTCGGCTGTGATGCTGCCTTCCATTCCGCGACCTGTTCCGGGCTCAGCGTGATGATGTTGTTGCCGCGTTCCATCGCCTGCTTGTGAGGCCCGTCGTCATCGGCCTGCATCTGCTTGCCTGCGAAGGCCGAGAATTCAGCACCCGAGTTGGCGTCGATGACGGCCTTCAGATCATCCGGCAGTGCATCCCAGCGGTCCTTGTTCATCGCGAAGATGAAAGTGGTGGTGTATAGCGTGTCGTCGCCAAAGGTCGTGTGGTTTCCGACCAGCTCGTTGACCTTCAGGGCGCCGGTCACTTCCCAGGGAATCACGGTGGCGTCGATCACGCCTTTGGACAGCGCTTCAGGCACCGCAGGAACAGGCATGCCAACCGGGGTTGCTCCAAGCGAGCTGAAAAGGCCGTTGGTTACGCGTGTCGGTGCGCGCAGCTTTACGCCGTTCAGATCCTCGATGCTTTCGATCGGTTCCTTTGAATGGATCAAACCGGGGCCGTGCACCCAGAGCCCGAGTACTTTGAACTGCTTGAAGTCATCGTCCATCATGGTTTCTTCGGCCAGATCCCAATAGGCGCGTGAGACGGCTTCGGCATTAGTCATGGTGAACGGCAGTTCGAACACCTCGGTTCGGGGAAAGCGGCCTGGTGTATATCCGGACACAGTCCAGACAATGTCTGCCACACCATCAATGGCTTGGTCGATCAGTTCGGGGGGTTTGCCCCCAAGCTGCATGGACGGAAACCTTTGAATTTCGATCCGGCCATCCGAATCCGCTTCGACCTTGTCGGCCCAGACATCCAGAACGTTCTTGGGTACGTTGGCTTGTGCCGGCAGGAATTGGTGCATCCGCAGTGTCACTTCGGCCGCGATGGCAGTGGTTGACATGGCACCGAAAGCAATCGCTGTCACTGCAGATTTGAGTATGGTTCTGCGCAAGTTGGTCATGGTCTCCTCCCTAGATGACCTATGAGTATCATCCCCTGTTCATGATTGCTCATATTAGTTATGTTTTATAACGAGTTATATCCACTTTTTTAGTGTTTGGTTTCAGGTCCTTTTCGGAAAACAGAATGTTCACACATGTGAACCTTTTCGTCGAAACGCTACGCATCAGACAGGTCATGCGCGGACGCAATTTATCCTCTCAGGATTACATTGCCCTCGGTTGGCTCAAAGGTAAATTGAGATTTCTTAGATTTTAGTTTCTAGTTTCGGAAACTAAAGCTCAAAAATGGTGGATTTGCTTTCCTTGTTTTAATTGAACCAGCGTCCGCTTTGTAATTCAAGGCCGTGTGTTATCGTCGGTGACAGCATCAACTGCCTTGCCTGCGAGCTTCAGGAACGTTTCGCGTTCATTCGGAGTTAGCCCTCCGAGGATCTCGTTTTGCAGGTCAATTACGACTGGCATAGCCGCCGCAAGGATGTCTTTTCCTTTTCCGGATAAGGTGACCTCTCGCGCGCGTCTGTCACGTTGACTGACCGAGCGTTTGACGTAGTTTTTCTGCTCCAGCCGGTCGATGACCCCGCCGATTGTTGCGCGGTCATAGGCGATTTTCGCCGCGACTGTGGCCTGATCAATGCCGGGTTCGGCGCGAATTGTTTCAAGTGCTGCGAACTGAACGGATGTAAGGTCAATCCCGGCCTCCTGCATCCGGACCGAGAACACGTGGGTTGAAATCTGATTGAGCCTGCGGATGAGGTGGCCCGCCATTCCGTAAATACTCACGCAAAACCTCCGAAATCACTTTACGCCGTCACTTATTCCAGAATTACCGCGGCAATTAGTGAGTGTACATATCTTTGTTGACAGGAAATAGTAAGTACAGTTATTAAGTTTATGTGAACCTGCGGAGGAGGGGACAATGCAATATTACGTTGATGGATTTCGTCCGGGTGACCCGGATATCAAACCGGCTGCGCTCAGCCGCTCCGATCACCACAACCACCCCGCAACCATCCCCGAAAAGGTTGACGTTCTGATCGCGGGTTGTGGACCGGCGGGGCTTTGCCTTGCAGCGCAACTGGCCGGGTTCGCCGAAATTTCGACAATGATCGTGGATCAAAAGCCTGGTCCGATGGAGAAAGGCCAGGCGGATGGCGTCAACGTCCGCTCGATGGAGATGTTTCAGGCGTTTGGTTTTGCTGAGAAAGTGAAGCGCGAAGCGTATTGGGTCAACCAAACGGCATTCTGGACGCCCGATCCCGCAAGCCCGGGCCACATCCGCCGGGCGGGCACGGTGCAGGACGTTGCCGAAGATCAATCCGAGATGCCACATACCTTGATGAATCAGGCCCGGATTCATGAGCTGTTTCTGGATGTGATGAGAAACGCTCCAACGCGGCTGCAACCCCATTACGGGCTTCGTGTCAGCGATTTCACAATTGATACCGGTTCCACGGATCACCCCGTCACGGCAGAGCTTGAACGCTTGGGCGATGATGGTGGCGTGGTTGAACGGCTTACAGTGCGTGCCAACTATGTCGTAGGCTGTGACGGTGCACGCAGCAATGTGCGCAAGGCCATCGGGGGTAAGCTGCAAGGCGATGCCGCACATCAGGCGTGGGGCGTTATGGACATTCTGGCGAATTCCGATTTTCCCGATTTGCGGCGGAAATGCCTTGTTCAATCGGCATCGGAAGGAAACGTTCTGATCCTTCCGCGCGAAGGCGGATACCTGTTCCGAATGTATGTTGAGCTTGACAAACTGAACCCGGATGAGCGGATCGCCAACCGCAATCTGACGGCTGACCATATCATCGCTGCCGCGAACCGGATCATGCGTCCTTATTCCATCGACGTAAATGAAGTCGTTTGGTGGTCGGTCTACGAGATTGGCCACAGGCTGACCGACAAGTTCGACGATGTTCCTAAGCATGAAGTTGCTACACGCACCCCGCGCGTTTTCACGGCGGGCGACGCCTGCCACACGCATAGCCCCAAGGCGGGTCAGGGGATGAACGTGTCGATGGGCGATACTTTCAACCTGGGCTGGAAACTGGTGCATGTGCTGACAGGAAGGTCAAAGCCTGATCTTCTTCACAGCTACTCGGCCGAGCGTTTGCAAGAGGCCAAAAGACTGGTCGAAACCGACCATAAATGGGCCCGGATCATGAGTGCGCCTCCGGGCGAGTCAGAGCTTGACGGCACCGATATGCCCCGATTTCAAAAACAGTTTATCGAAAATCTGGAGTTCACCGGCGGGCTTTCGGTTCACTATGGGCCTTCGGACTTGGTCGCCGAACCGGTTCACCAGCATCTGGCGCGTGGGCTGGTTATAGGCAAGCGATTTCATTCAGCACCAGTTGTCCGGCTTGCAGATGCCATGCCCATGCAATTGGGGCATGTGGCCGAAGCGGATGCGCGCTGGAGGCTCTATGCCTTCGCAGGACAGAGAGACGCAGGTACCCAAGGCGGATCGATCCATCAGCTTTGCGAGGTTTTGCAAAGCGATCCGAACTCTCCTCTGCGACGGTTTGTGCGCCCTGACGAAGACATCGACGGTTTGATAGACCTACGGGCCATCTTCCCGCAGGATTTCATATCGCTGAATTATGAGGATATGCCGTCTCTTTTGAAACCCGAGAAGGGCAGGTATGGCCTGCGCGACTTCGAGAAGGTTTTTTGCGTTGATCACAAGAGGCGTGAAGACATCTACGAAATGCGCGGAATTGACCGGACAAAGGGCTGTATGGTCGTCGTCAGGCCGGACCAATATGTGGCGCATATCCTGCCATTAGAGTGTCACGCTGACCTGTTTGACTTCTTTTCCAGGCTATTTGTTGCGGGCGGCGGTCGATAAGTGCGACGACTCAGACCCCAACGGACCGCCGTTACGAGGGGAGAATGGACTGTCGCATCCGTGCTTGGTTCGGCAAGATTACCGCCTGTTCAAAGCTGGATTGGCGCTTGAATCCGCCCGTGTCGTAGGAAGGCCCTCTAGCCAGAAAGCTGAGCGCAGGTTTTTCAGGACGCGTTTAACGTGGCCAGAACCTCGGCGCTGACCTCAACACCGTCAGCCTCGGCTGCCGCCCGTTTGGCCAGACGCCCATCACCCGGAACACGGGCGTCCCCATTACCGACAATTTCTGAGCAAATGCGCGCGATATATTGATTGAAGGCCTCGTTGCCGAACCGCGTCGGATCAATCGCAATCAGTGTTGCACCGCCTTTGATGTTAAGGGCTCCGAACGCCTCACGTTCTTGATTGTTCACGGAAAGGGTTCCACCAGCCAGGGCGGCACCCAACACTTCAACCATGAAAGCGATTGCGGCGCCCTTGTGCTCGCCAAAAGGTAACAGGCTGCGGGTTTCCAGGATAGCGTTCGGGTCCGTACTGGGTGCGCCGTCAGGGTCCAGACCGGCAGGGTGGGGCAGGTCGTGCCCCTCGGCTGCGGCCATGCGGATATCCATCAAAGCAACCATTGAAGACGCCTGATCCCAGACTATCGGCGCACCGCCCTCGCGCGGACAGGCAAAAGACATCGGGTTGGTGCCAAATACCGGGCGCACCCCGCCTTGCGGCACCACCATGGACAATGAGTTGATCACGGCGAAAGCCACCAGACCAGCTTCGGCAAGCGGTTCGGTGTCAAACCTTAACGCGCCCAGATGGTGGCAATTTGCGCAGGTGAAAGCGGCAATGCCGTTTTCCCGCGTCATTTCGATCAACATGTCGCGGGCTTCGGCTGCCGCGACCTGATAATACCCGTTATCGGCGTCACAGCGCAGAACGCCCGGGGCAGCCTTTTCTATCTTTGGCTTCGCATTGCCGTTTGCATAGCCCGAGGTGAAGCTTTGGACATAGACCGGCAGCATACGCAATCCGTGGCTGCGCGGGCCGTCCCGCTCGGACCGGGTAACAATGTCGGCCAGAATATCGCTGCCCTGTGCATTAACTCCGGCAGAAACAAGTACGGCTTTCGCCAGCGCCCGAACCTCGGCAAGAGAAAGCGTTTTGATCGAGTGTTCGGTCATCTTTTCAAATCCAGTCTTTTTACTTCAGGGGTCAGGCACGCGCACGTGCGTTGGTGGGATCAACGGCGCAAGTATCGATCACCTCGGCATCGCGCATTTCGTTATGGACCAACACCTGCATCCTTGCACCCGGCGCGGTCATATCGTTTGGTACAAGTGCCATCGCTATGTCGTGGTTGCAATAATAAGAAAACCCACCCGATGTAACGCGACCAATCAGTTCACCGTTTGCATAAACACCTTCATCGAACATCACCGAAGTTTCGCCAAAGGGAAGTTTCAACGTGACCAGCCGTTTGTGATTGCCCTCGTATCTCTGCTTCTCCAGCGCCGCTTTTCCGATGAACTCGCGTCCCTCGGTGACGACAAACCGATCAAGGCTGGCCTCATATGGTGTCATGTCCTTGCAAATCTCACGGTTGATGGCGCGATAGGATTTTTCAAGGCGCATGGACTCCAACGCCTCAAGCCCGAAGGGTTTTACACCGGCTTTCAAAAGCAGGTCGACAAGATGGCGGTTATACCCGACCGGATGGTGCAGTTCCCAGCCCAGCTCGCCTGTGTAAGATACCCGAAGCAGGTGAACGTCTTTGGCATAACCAACTTCACCTTTTTGTGCAGAGAGCCAGGGAAAAGCTGCGTTCGTCAAATCGTTGTCGGTCAGCGGTTGCAAAATCTCGCGCGCCTTGGGACCCGCCAGAGCGATCACACCCAACTGTTCTGAAACGTCTTCAAGGATAACCGATTGATCTTGTGGTAGCAGACGTTGCAGCTGATCCCAGTTATAGGCGCGCCAATTCGGGGTAGAGACCAGATAGAAATCATTCTCGGCATAGCGGACAACTGTGTATTCCGCATCCATGCCACCTTTTGCGTTCAACAACAGCGACAGGCTCATCCGGCCCACTTTAGGCAGTTTGTTTGCCATCAGACCATCCAGCCACCGCGCGGCGCCGGGACCGCGTACAGTAAACTTGGTCATTGGCGACATCTCGATGAACCCGGCCTCTTCGCGGGTGGTGTGCACTTCCTCCTGAACGCGTTCCATGTGATTGGTGCGGCGGAAAGAATGTTCAGGGATCGCCTCTTGCGGCGATTTGGCGAACCAGCGCGGGAATTCATAGCCGTTGAAGCTGGTCCAGACTGCGCCATGCGCCGTCAGCAGATCGTAAGACCCCACGGTTTTCATTGGGCGCGCGTCCGGGAAATCTTCGCCGGGGATATGCGCGTTCATATGTGTGCCCCAGGTTTCGCGAACCTTGTCCATGGTCCAGCGTTTAGAGGCGTAGTCCGAGAAACGGCGCGGGTCCAGTTCCGACATGTCCATGCCCGGATCACCGTCGACGATCCAACGGGCCAGCCGTTCGCCCACGGTGCCGCCCCACAGAATGCCGCCGGGCATCCCTTCGGCCAGCCACAGGTTATTGTGCCCTGGCGCTGGCCCGGCAAGTGGCAATTCGTCCGGCGTCATTTGGAAGGGTCCGCGCGTGTTGGCCTTGATGCCCACCTCGCCAAGGACCGGAACCCGCCCAATAGCCCGTTCCCATTGGGTTTCCACGGCATCGAAATCCTCGGGCAAGAGGTCTGCGCCAAAGTCAGGTGGAACGCTGTCTTCGGCAAACAGCTTCAGGTCCTTGGTGAACTCATAGGGCCCGAACTGAATGCCGCCGACATCTTCGCGTAGATATGCGCCGTAATCCTCATCCCGCAGGATCGGGAACTCGGGCAAACCCTGCGCACGACGTTCCTTGAGCAGTGGAACTGTTTCCGTGGTCCAGTACTGGTGAACGATGGGAATGCAGGGCAGGTCCAGCCCAACGCGTCGGGCATTTTCACGGGCATAATTGCCGGTGGCAAAAACCAAATGCTTGCACGTGATCTCTCCCTGATTGGTGGTCACTTTCCAATGACCGCTTTCCAACTTTTCATACGCCTGTGCTTCGGTGTTCTGATAGACTGTGGCGCCCGCATCTCGCGCCAGCTTTGCCATTGCCATGGTGATGTCGGCCGGGTTCACATAGCCGTCCTCGGTATGCAGGATACCGCCGCGAATATGCTCAGACTGGTTCAGAAGGGGATGAACATCGGCAATTTCCGCGGGCGTCAGCAGTTTGCAGGGCACACCTGCAGCCTCGGCAATCGAGATATATGACTGGAATTCATCCCAACGTTTCTGGGTGTTGGCAACGCGCAGCTGACCCACTTTGCGCAAGCCTACCGACGTACCCATCTTCTGTTCGACTTCTGAATAGATGCGGATGGTTTCCATCGTCATCTTCGACACGTTATGGGACCGCACGAAGGTGACCAGCAGACCGGCGGCATGCCAGGTCGAGCCTGAGGTCAGTGTGGTCCGTTCCAGCATCACCGCATCGCTACAGCCGTGCTGTGTCAGACCGTACAGAATGGACGCGCCCACACATCCGCCGCCAACGACAACAACTTTGGCATGTGATTTCATTCGCCGATTTCCTTCTTGCGACTGATCATGGTGTCAGAAGCTCTGCCTGCCCGAAATCAGTAAGATGAGAACATTCCGAAGTTTTTACGGAAACATGTTGCCAGACAATCGCAAAAAATTTCTCCCGCGGCTTAGTTCAGGTCACCTCTTATCGGGCACCTTCGTATTGGTCGCTGTCTGGGTCTGGGTCATTCAGTGCTGTCCAGGACGACATCATTTTTATATTCCTTGTCTTGTTTCACCTTGTGATGTTAGCGCAAACTGTGCCAGTGAAACCTGATGCCTTTGCAAAACTGGGTTTCTGTTGCCTCAGTATTGCGGCTTACAAATGGGAGGAGCAGGTGTATCTCGGTCTTGATTTGGGGACGTCAGGTCTTCGGGGAATTGTGGTCAGTGAAGACGGTGACGTCGTTGCCGAGGCCGAAGCGAGCGTGAACACATCGACACCGCATCCGGGCTGGTCAGAGCAGGAACCTGCGGATTGGGTTGAAGCGTGTCAAAAGGTCGTTGCCCAGTTGCAGGGGCAAAACAGCGCTGCGTTTTCGGCAGTGCGGGGCATAGGTCTGAGCGGGCATATGCATGGCGCAACGCTTCTGGACCGAAATGGTAGCGTATTGAGGCCCTGTGTCCTTTGGAACGACACAAGGTCTGCCCGTGAAGCTGCCGAACTGGATGCGCTTTCCGCGATGCGATCGATCACCGGAAACATCGTTTTTCCCGGCTTCACTGCGCCCAAGCTGGAATGGATGCGCAGGCATGAACCTGACGTTTTTGAAAAAACCTCCAAAGTCTTGCTCCCCAAAGACTATTTACGCTTCTGGCTGACCGGAGAATACATAAGTGAAATGTCCGACAGCGCGGGTACAGCGTGGTTGGACGTCGGACGTCGGAAATGGTCGGAAACAGCGCTTGAGCTCAGCCACATGCGCCGGGATCAGATGCCCGAACTGGTCGAAGGCAGCGCCGTCGGGGGCGAGCTGAGGGCGGAGATATTGCAGCACTGGGGCCTGACCGGACCCGTAGTCGTTGCGGGCGGGGCAGGCGACAACGCCGCGGCTGCCTGTGGTATAGGAAGTATCGCCGAAGGCAGCGGTTTTCTATCGCTGGGAACGTCGGGTGTGCTGCTGGTTGCCAAGGACAGTTACGCGCCCGCACCGGAAACGGCGGTTCACTGCTTCTGCCACGCGGTGCCGGACCACTGGATTCAAATGGGTGTCATCCTGTCGGCGACCAACAGTCTGAACTGGCTGTCCCGGAACCTCGGCCAATCCGTTGGTGCACTCGCATCGGCGTTGCCGGATACCGTCACCGGGCCGTCGAAGACCAAGTTCCTGCCATATCTGTCGGGGGAACGTACCCCTCATAATGACAGCGCTATCCGGGGGGCGTTTATGGGGCTGGATATTGCGTCGGATCCAGAGGATCTTGCACAGTCCGTGATGGAAGGTGTCTCGTTCGCGCTGCGAGATTGCCTTGAGGCCCTCAGGAGCACGGGAACCAAGCCTGAAAGCCTGATGGTCGTCGGTGGGGGCGCACGATCCCGTTTCTGGGTCGAGACGCTGGCAACTGTTCTGAACATCCCGCTTGCCTTGCCTAAAGGCAGTGAATTCGGAGCCGCCATAGGCGCGGCACGCCTTTCTGCCTGTGCAGTAAAAGATGCAGACCCGGCGGAACTCATGACATCGCCAGAAATCTCTGAAATTGTTCAGCCGCGCGCGGGGTTATTCGACGCCTATGAGGCTGAATATCAAAGATACCGCCAGTTTTATGCGGCACTATCCCCCTTGTCTGCGCCATGATGAAGGGCGTCACTTCCCTACCCATCGAACAGGTTGTTCTGGAAGATGGTGCGATGTCGGTTTCCCTGCTGAGCTATGGGGCGATCACACAAGGTTGGTGGATCGGTGAAACGCCCTTGATCCTGGGCTATCCAAACCCGCAGGAATATCTGACGGACCCATATTATCTGGGTGCAATCGTGGGTCGCGTCGCCAATCGGATCGGTGGCGCAAAGTTTAAAATGCAGGATGCCGCTTATCGCCTGACAGCGAATGAGGGGGAAAACACGCTGCATGGCGGTGCGCTCGGGCTGTCGCGCAGCCACTGGATTATCAGGAAGACTAAGCCGAACCGTGCGGTTCTTTCCTTGACGTCACCTGACGGCGATGATGGTTTTCCCGGAGAAATCAGGTTCGAGATTCATGTCAAGCTGGCTTTTCCACGGCTGACTTACACGATCACCGCATGGCCGGACCGGCCTACGCCGATCAGCATTGCGCAGCACAATTACTATACTCTTGGGCGCCAAAGCGGTATTCTTGACAGCCGGTTGGCCCTGAATTCAAAGCGGGTACTGGAACTGGACGACAGCTCCATTCCGACAGGCGTCGTGAATGAGATCGAAAACCAAGGGCTGGATTTCTCATCCGTGCGCGTTATCGGTGATGAGGGGCGTGGCCTTGACCACTACTTCGTGTTTGAAGAGGCGGGCAAATCAAATCGACCGGTTGCAACGGTTGAAACACCGTCAGGTTTGCGCATGAATGTTTACTCTGATCAGCCCGGCGCGCAGGTCTATTCCGCCGCGCACCTGTCTGATCCTTTCACGCCATGCGCAGGGCTTTGCATTGAGCCTTCCGGTTACACGGACGCTGTGAACCACCCCTTGTTTCCGTCCGTCATCTATTCTCCGGACAAACCCTATAAACAAGTTCTGACGTTGGAAATCTCAGGGGATCAGGTATGAGAGTTGGGATATCGGTGTATGCTCTGGCCTTTTGCGTGACACTGTCGGCGGCGCAGGCGCAGGACCTCGGGCCGCTTCCTCAATTTGTAGAACCGGACCTTGCCAAGGTCGAACTGGGACAGTTGCTGTTTTACGACCCGATCCTGTCGGGGAACAAAAACATCAGCTGCGCCACTTGTCATCATCCGAAACTGGGAACGTCAGACGCGCTGTCTCTGGGTATCGGTGAAGGCGGTGTGGGGCTGGGGGCAGCGCGCAGGCTTGATCAGGAAAACATGCCCGAGCAGCGCATTCCCCGAAATGCACCGGGGCTGTGGAACCTTGGGGCGCTGGAATTCACCACCTTCTTTCATGACGGGCGTCTTGAGGCAGACCCGTCACAGCCTGACGGGTTCAGAACGCCCTTGGGCACAGATATGAGGCCGGGCTTCCAATCTGCACTGGCCGCGCAAGCGATGTTCCCGGTCTTGTCGGCTGACGAAATGGCGGGCCACTATTCGGAAAACGAAGTGAGCAAAGCCGTACGTCTTGGTTTGCTGACCCAAAAGGATGGCGCATGGGATCTTATCGCGGCGCGTGTTGCCGCAATCCCGGAATACAGGACACGCTTTGACCAGCTCGCGCCCGGAGAAGAGATCACTTTTACCGCAATCGCCAATATCATTGCTGATTTCATCGCTTTTGAATGGCGCGCTGACAACAGCCTGTTTGATCGTGCGCTGCAAGGAAAAGAGGTGCTGCCCGAGCAGGCGCAAATGGGGCTCGACCTTTTTTACGGCAAGGCCGGGTGCAGCACCTGCCATTCCGGCTGGTTCCAGACGGATCATGGGTTTCATTCTATCGCCATGCCGCAAATCGGGCCGGGAAAAGCCGCCCGGTTCGAGAACCATGTTCGCGATGACGGGCGATTGCGTGTGACGGGCAATGCGGATGACGCCTTCACATTTCGCACGCCATCCTTGCGTAATGTAACCCTGACGGCACCCTATGGTCACAACGGAGCCTACGCGCGGCTTGAAGATGTTGTCCGTCATCATCTGGATCCGGTCGCAGCTTTGCGCAGCTACTCGATCGAAAAAGCAGCGTTGCCAGAGTTTCCGGGCGCGGAAGATCAAAAAGCCTTGCTCGACCCCACGTTGATCGAGGCGATTGCAGCGTCGAATGAACTGGCCCCAATCAGCCTGAGTGATGACGAGGTGAACGCCATTCTAAGTTTCCTCAGCACACTGGAAGACCCGGCAGTCCGGCTGGGTGTGCCTGCGCATGTGCCCAGCGGTTTGCCTGTTGATCAATGATCAGCGGTCGATGCGAAGCACCTGATTGCTTCTGAAGGGCTGCCAATCACCAACTGTGCCGTCTGGCCAGATAACCCGCAGCGCCAGTTCGTCCGCGTTGCCCAGGCCAAAGTGATGAAGCCCTGAGATGCCGCTTGCGTGACCGCCGCCAATGGTCACTTCCCGTGTTTGAATTCCGTCGGTGGTTTTGACCTCGATGAAGCTGCCGACAGCTGCGCGGTTGGAACGATCCTGGCCAAGATCAACCTGAACCCAGTTTCCAAGTTGTTGTTCGTTCTGAAATACTTCAAGCGCTGACCCGCGATTGACCACGACCAGATCAAGCGATCCATCCCCGTTCAGGTCCGCCAGGGCTCCACCGCGGGACTTGCCCATAGAGGCGACACCCGCCGCTGAGGCAGCCTCGAAAAACTGATCATCTGCGGATTGCAGCAACAGGTTGTTGGGGTCAGTTTGCGCTGCATCGGGCATCTGTTCGACATTGCCCTTGGCGACAAATATGTCGTCGCGCCCGTCGTTGTTGACGTCGCCGAACTGCGCATGCCAGCCGGTTGAGGGGCGGCCATCGCCACCAACATGCGGCCTGTGCGCCGTTGTTCCCCGGTCATAAGTCGCGTCGCGCCATGTCGGCCCCTCGGCAGTGGGATCAAAGATCTGAAACTTCTGGTCCCCCATCGAGGTCAGGTAAACATCCGGGAAGCCGTCCCCTGATATATCCCTTGATGCAATCCCCATGCCCCAGATCGAATAGGGCAGCCACCCATCTTCCGGCGCGTAAAGGCGTGGCGTGTCTTCCATTGCCCAAAGCTGCTCTTGCCCGCCGCGCACATAGTAATGGCGGTCGTTACTGACACGCAGGTCCGCGCGCCCGCTGCGCGCCCAGTCGGAAAACAGAATGGACAAGGAACAATGTCCCGGTGCCAGGTGGAGAGGTGGGCCATAGGCCGCCCCTTCGGGGCGATACAAAAGCGTCGGCCCGCAGGCTTCAAACGGGCCATCGGGGTTGGTTCGGTCGACATATGTTCCAAAAGCCAGTGTCGGCAGGGTTTGACCGCTTTCCCAAGTGGCGGAGAATCCGGTGGTCCAGTGATCCTGAGACTGGAAATTCAACGAGGTGAACGGTTCGAATGCGCAATTTGGTTTGCCACGCAACAAAACGTCTTCACCAACGCGCAATACTGCCAGGTCCACAAACCCGTCTCCATCGATATCCAGTGGGTAAGCGCCGGTCACGCCGGTCAGAGACAGTGCGCTTGGCGTTTCTGACCGAAAACTGACATTGGGTCCTGATGTGTTGACAAACAATTGAGCCGGATTAGTTCCTCCTGCGGCAAACAGCTCGGGCCGATCATCGCCGTTGCAGTCAAAAACGGCAACGCCTCCGCCGACGAAGTGCTCCCACCCGCCGTCGTAAACATGGCTGGGGACGTCGATGCTGTGAAACTGTGGCAGGCTGATGTCAGCCAAGGCGGCAGACGCTGTCGCTAGCAGGATCGTCAGTTCAACTCGCATTTTCCGCCAGTTCCCTGACTTTCAAAATCGAGACTTGTTCGATCCCATAGGCCGCCGCCCCTTTTGCCCACATTGAATCCCCCCAATGGTTTACGTTGATTTCAGGCAGCGGCGCGTCAACGCTGACAACACCGTTATTGATGCGGGTCATCACTGCGTCGGAATGCAGGTATTCAAAGCTGCCTCGGGTGCCGGACAGGATGATACATTCCGGATCGAACAGATTGATCAGGTTGGAAAGCCCCATTCCAAACATCTGACCAGCGCGCGACAAAACGGAAATGGACCGGGCATCACCGGATTGGGCAGCTGCGTGAATATCAGCAAGAGTGTGCGGGTCAGTAGCCTGGCTGGCAATGGTTGCCTCGCGGATCAGGGCATATTCCCCAACATAAGCTTCAAGGCATCCGCGCTGCCCGCACTGACATAACGCGCCATCCAGCTGAACTTTGACATGCCCGAATTCCGCACCGCAGCCGCGCTCGCCGCGATATAGCTTGCCATCCAACACAATGCCCAGACCAATGCCGTGTTCTATCGTGACAACCAGAAAGTTCTTCAACCCTTTGCCAAGCCCGAAAAGCTGTTCGGCCTTTGCAACCAGATTAGCGTCATTCTCGATGAACGCGGGGCAGGGGAGCACTTGAGACAGAAGCGGGCTCAGATCCACGTTGCGCACTGTCAGCGAAGATGACCAATGTACAAAGTTCCGCTCTGCGTCGACCAATCCGGCAATGCCTATGCAGACGCCGGAGACGTCTGTCAGGGACTTGCTTGCAGAGACGCAGGCCTGTTCCAGCGCCGCGCATATCTTTTTTGCAAACGCCTCCGGGGCCATCCGGGCCTCCTCCAGCGGATGAGTGTAAGAGGTGATCTCGGTGCCTTCAAAATCGACCAAGATGACTGAAATCTGGTGCCGGGCCACTTTTACACCGGCAATCAGGTGACATCCGCCATGCAGCTTCAGCAGCACACGTGGTCTGCCGCGGCGCGCGGATTTTGACGGTGTTTCGCTTTCGATTTCCTGAATCAGACCAGCTGAAAGCAGATCTGACGTTGCCGCCGTCACTGTCGCTGGGCTGGTCTCAAGCGCGCTTGCAATGTCGATCCGCGATATCGCGCCGGTCGACCGGATTTGTTCCAGTACACGCAAACGGGTGATGTTTCGTTGATCCGTAGCGTTTGAAGAAACCTTGCTTTTCAGCATCCTGCCCTCACGAATCTGGTGATTTCCCAAGCGTAAGCGGTTTTTCTTCTTTCCGGTAGCATAAATATTTTACTGACTGAAATAAATATGATACTCAGAATTGTGAGAGCCACGAATCATGAAGCGATGGCTCGATAAACCGGGAGGAAATCATGAAACGAATTCTCAGCGCTTCTGCTGTGGCCGTCCTGATGGGGACGGTTGCGTTTGCAGAAACCACGGTCGGTGTCAGCTGGTCGAACTTCCAGGAAGAGCGCTGGAAAACCGACGAAGCGGCGATCAAAGCCGCGCTTGAGGCAGGCGGTGCCGAGTATATTTCGGCAGATGCGCAATCGTCGTCGGCCAAGCAATTGTCGGATATTGAAAGCCTGATCGCCCAGGGTGTTGATGCGCTGATCATTCTGGCGCAGGATTCCCAGGCCATCGGTCCAGCTGTTCAGGCAGCGGCCGACGAAGGTATCCCAGTCATCGCTTATGACCGTTTGATCGAAGATGATCGGGCCTTCTACCTGACCTTTGACAATGTCGAAGTCGGTCGTATGCAGGCGCGCGCGGTGTTCGACGCGATGCCCAAGGGCAACTATGTGATGATCAAGGGCTCGCCAACCGACCCGAACGCGGATTTCCTGCGCGGTGGCCAACAGGAGATCATCCAGGGCGCTGTTGACAGTGGTGACATTGTGATCGTCGGCGAAGCCTATACCGATGGCTGGCTGCCTGCGAACGCGCAGCGCAACATGGAACAGATCCTGACGGCCAACGAAAACAAAGTCGATGCTGTGGTCGCGTCAAATGACGGAACTGCAGGCGGTGTTGTTGCTGCACTGACCGCACAAGGTATGGACGGCATTCCGGTGTCAGGTCAGGATGGCGACCATGCGGCGCTGAACCGGGTGGCCAAAGGCACACAAACCGTTTCGGTCTGGAAAGACGCACGTGAGCTGGGCAAGGCCGCAGGTGAAATCGCAGTCGCGCTAAGCGGCGGAACGGCTGCAGCAGACGTTGAAGGCGCGGTCAGCTGGACTTCGCCAGGTGGAACCGAGATGACGTCAGTCTTCCTGGCACCTGTGCCGATCACCAAAGACAACCTGTCCGTTGTGGTCGATGCTGGCTGGATTCCGCTGGAAGACCTGTGCCAGGGCGTCGAAAACGGCCCTGCACCCTGCAACTAAGTCAAGTCTCCAAACCATAACGTCTCTGGCCCGCAAGGCCGGGCCAGAGACCATAGCTGAACATGAAAGATCGGATATGACCGAAACTTCGTCTCAGCCGGTACCCCAAAAAGCAAAGGCCAACCTGTTCCAGCAACTGGAACTGGACATGCGGCTATTGGGCATGATCGGCGCCTTCATCATCCTGTGCATCGGCTTCAACATCGTAACGGATGGCCGTTTTCTGACGCCCAGAAACCTGTTCAACCTGTCGATCCAGACCGTCTCGGTCGCGATAATGGCCTGCGGCATGGTGTTCATTATCGTGATGCGCCACATTGATCTTTCGGTCGGCGCGCTGCTGGCGACCACATCCGCCGTCATGGCGATGACACAAACCGAGCTTCTGCCGAACGTGCTGGGGTTAGGTTTAAATCACCCGGCGACTTGGGCAATCACACTTGTTGTCGGCCTCGCAGTCGGAACCTTGATCGGCGCATTCCACGGTTGGATGGTCGGCTATCTGACCATACCGGCCTTTATCGTGACGCTTGGCGGTTTTCTGGTCTGGCGCAACGTCGCCTGGTACATGACAGACGGCCAGACAATCGGCCCGCTGGACAGCACGTTCTTGATATTTGGCGGAACCAACGGGACGTTGGGAACAACGGTCAGCCTTCTGTTCGGCCTTGCCGCCACCGCTATTGCGGTCTGGGCGTTGTGGAGCGGACGCCGCTCCAAGGCTGCCCATGGGTTCCCTGTGAAACCGGTTTGGGCCGAAACAACTTTGGCGGGGATCATTGGCATCGCCATTATGGGCTATGTCTTGATCGTCAACAGTTACTCGATCCCCACACGCAGGCTGGAACGTATGTTCGAAGCGCGGGGCGAGACCATGCCTGAAGGGCTTGTTGTGGGTTATGGTATCCCGATCTCGGTTCTGATCCTGATCCTTGTTGCAGTAACCTTGACTGTTGTGGCCCGCAAAACCCGATTTGGCCGCTATATCTTTGCCACGGGGGGCAACCCGGATGCGGCGGAACTGTCGGGCATCAACACTCGCATGATGACCGTCAAGATCTTTGCCCTGATGGGGTTCCTGTGTGCGCTGTCGGCGGTCGTGGCTTCGGCCCGCTTGGCCAACCACTCGAACGATATCGGCACATTGGATGAGCTGCGCGTGATTGCTGCGGCCGTAATCGGCGGCACGGCGCTGTCCGGTGGTATCGGTACGATCTACGGCGCGATCCTTGGCGCGCTGATCATGCAGGCGCTTCAATCGGGCATGGCCATGGTTGGCGTGGACGCACCGTTTCAGAACATCGTCGTGGGCACCGTTCTGGTTTTGGCCGTCTATATCGACATCGTCTATCGCAAACGTCTGGGAGCGAAATGATGCAAGCACAAGAAACACAGAACCAAACTTCGGGCCGAGGGTCCGGCCAGCCTCCGCTTGTCGAAATGCGCGATATCTCGATTTCGTTCGGCGGCATCAAGGCGGTGGACCGTGTCTCGGTCGACTTGTACCCGGGCGAGGTTGTTGGCCTTCTGGGCCACAACGGGGCCGGTAAATCTACGCTGATCAAGGTGCTTTCGGGTGCCTATCAGAAGGACCACGGAGAGATCCTGATCGACGGCAAGAAGGTTGAGATCAACAACCCCCGCGATGCGCGTGCCAACAATATCGAGACGATCTATCAGACGCTGGCCTTGGCGGACAATCTGGATGCAAGTTCGAACCTTTTCCTGGGGCGGGAAATGGTAACGCCTTTCGGGCTGGTCAACGATGCTGCGATGGAGGCCGAATGCCGCAAGATCATGGCACAGTTGAACCCGAACTTTCAGAAGTTCAACGACCCGGTTTCGGCGCTATCCGGTGGTCAGCGGCAGTCGGTGGCCATAGCGCGTGCGGTATATTTCAATGCGCGCATCCTGATCATGGACGAGCCCACAGCCGCGCTTGGCCCGCACGAAACACAGATGGTGGCGGACCTGATCCAGCAGCTCAAGGCGCAAGGGATCGGAATTTTCCTGATCGACCACGATGTGCATGCAGTAATGGAGTTGTGCGACCGGGCTTCGGTCATGAAAAACGGGCAACTGGTTGGCACAGTCGACATCGCTGATGTCACGGATGACGATTTGCTGTCGATGATCATTCTGGGCAAGAAGCCCGGTGAAAAGTCGGAATGAGGCAAAAGAGATGACGAGCGGTTTCTTTCAGGGGATCGAGCAGGTCCAATTCGAGGGCGAGAACAGTAAGAACCCGCTCGCATTCCGTCACTACAACCCGGACGAGATCGTGATGGGTAAGCGCATGGAGGATCACCTGCGTTTTGCCGTGGCGTGGTGGCACTCGTTTGCCTGGGAAGGCGGGGATCCGTTTGGTGGCTCGACTTTTGAACGCCCATGGCATCCGCAAGACGACATGGGCCGCGCCAAGATGAAGGCCGATATCGCCTTTGAGATGTTTCAGATCCTGGGACAGTCCTATTTCTGCTGGCATGACGCGGATATCCGCCCTGAGCATGGGAACTTCGCCGACAATCTGCGCACGCTGAATGAGATCACCGATTATATCGGTGAAAAGATGCAGGCATCCGGCACCAAGCTGTTGTGGGGAACGGCCAACATGTTCAGCCACCGTCGCTGGATGGGGGGTGCCAGCACCAACCCCGACCCCGACGTCTTTGCTTTCGCTGCCGCCACGGTGAAATCCTGTTTGGACGCGACCCACAAACTGGGCGGCGAGAACTATGTGCTTTGGGGTGGACGCGAGGGCTACGAGACGCTGCTCAATACCGACATGAAGGCCGAACTGGATCATATGGGCCGGTTCCTGAACATGGTGGTCGAGTACAAGCACAAGATCGGCTTCAAAGGCACGATCCTCGTCGAACCCAAACCGCAGGAGCCGTCCAAGCATCAATATGATTTCGATGCGGCAACCTGTATCGGTTTCCTGCGCAAGTACGGCCTCGAGGATGAGGTCAAGCTGAACCTGGAACAAGGGCACGCAATCCTGGCAGGACACAGTTTCGAACATGAGATCGCTGTTGCTGCGGCTGAGGGTATGCTTGGGTCCATCGACATGAACCGGAACGATTACCAGTCCGGGTGGGATACGGATCAGTTCCCCAACAACACGCCCGAAGTCGCGCTGGCTTATTACCACATCCTGAAAGCGGGCGGGTTTACCACGGGTGGCACCAACTTCGACGCTAAACTTCGCAGGCAATCCATCGACGCCGAAGACCTGATCGCTGCGCATGTGGGCGGGATGGATATCTGTGCCCGGGGCCTGAAAGCGGCAGCTGCGATGCTTGAAGATGGTGGTCTGGAACAGGCGCTGGCCGACCGGTATGCAGGCTGGAAAACGCCTAAAGCTCAGGCGATGCTAACCTCTGGCCTCGACGAGATTGCAGCGCGGGTGATTGCCGAAGACCTCAATCCTCAGCCACGCTCGGGGCGTCAGGAAGTGCTTGAGAATTACGTGAACCGCTTTGTGTGATTCCTGTCGGCTCAGCCTGAACTGAAATAATCGGTGTACAAAGCCCCGGAAACGCGTGAGTTTACTTAGGCGTTGCCCGGGGCTTTCCCTTGTCGAACGCAGTGGCATCATGGGCCCGTCTGGGTCGCGCAGATGGGACGACCAGAGTATTGGTGGAAAAATCATCAGGTAAGGCAATCTTTCTAAGTGGCAACCTGATGCTGCATGTGACGCGCATGTCGCTGACCACGAGCATTGGATTGATGGCGATCTTTGCTGTCGATTTTGTCGATATGGTCTTTATCTCGATGCTGGGCAACGACGCGCTGGCCGCAGCGGTAGGTTATGCCGGGACGCTGCTGTTTTTTACGAACGCCATCAATATCGGTCTGTCGATTTCTGCCGGGGCGCTGGTCGCGCGTGAGTTGGGCGGCGGGCGGGTCGAACAGGCAAGGCAATACGCGTCCAGTGTCGCCGTGCTGGGGCTGATCGTCGGGTTGGTAACCTCCGTTTTGGTGCTGCTGAACGTCAGCTTTCTGCTGTCGCTGCTTGGCGCAAAGGGCGAGGTTTTGCGGCTGGCGACGCGCTATGTGTCGATCATTCTGCCGACTATGTGGGTGATGTCGATTGCGATGGCGGCGATGGCTGTGCTGCGCGCCCACGGCGATGCGCGCCGATCAATGATGGCAACGATTTACGGCGGCGTTGTGAATGCAGTTCTTGACCCGATTTTGATATTTGCCGTTGGACTGGGGTTGGATGGGGCCGCGATAGCCTCAGTTCTGGCGCGGCTATGTATGTTGGGCGCAGCCTTATGGCCCGCGCTGCGGGTGCATCAGGGGTTTGCACGCCCATCGATGAAACAGGTGGCACAGGATTTTCGGCCCGTGCGGGCCATCGCAATCCCTGCTGTTCTGACGAACGTCGCCACGCCGATCGGGAATGCCATCGTTGTTCGGGAAATCGCGCAGTTCGGAACGGATGCAGTTGCGGGTATGGCGGTGATCGGGCGGCTGTTGCCGGTGGCGTTTTCGGTCATCTTTGCGCTGTCCGGCGCGATAGGGCCAATCATCGGGCAGAATTTCGGGGCAGAAAAATTTGATCGCGTGCGCACTGCGTTTCTGGCCGGGATCAAGTTCACCGCAATCTATGTTCTTTGCATGTCGGCTATTTTGTTTTTGCTGCGGTCCCCAATTGCAAATTTGTTCGCAGCCCAGGGGGAAACGCGCGTACTAATTTACTTGTTCTGTGGCCCGCTGGCATTGGCTTCTTTCTTCAACGGTGTGATTTTTGTGACAAATGCCAGTTTCAACAATCTAGGCCATCCGGTCTATTCCACGTGGATAAACTGGGGTCGTCACACCATTGGCACATGGGTGTTTGCCACAATTGGCTCACAAATCGCCGGGGCGTCGGGCGTTCTGTTGGGGCAGGCTTTTGGGGGCGTCATCTTTGCTGTCATAGGATGGGTTCTTGTCGCGCGCGTTGTTGCGCGGCTGGAACGCGTGCAATCGCCCGAGCCTTTTACCGATCAGGGGCGACTTCACTCGCTGTTCGGGCGTCGCGGCTGGTAAGCGATCAGGTCAGTTCCCCTGATTGCGCGCCTCCAGTCGTTCCAAGTTGACCACCGTTGACAGCATCAGGCGGTCATGGCTCCAATCCCGTGTCTGCTGGATTGAGGCCGACCCCAGAGCCAAAAGGGCGCCAAAGATCAGCGTCATGCCGAGGAACAATGCCGGCAAGGCGGGTACCGAAGGCTGAACATCGGTCAGTGCGATTACACGTTGCCGCAGTACGCGCTTTGCCTTGCCGCCTGTCACAAAAGCAACATTCAGAACGCGTGGGCTGTTGGTTGAGATTGTCCGGGCGCAATAGTCCAGCAGGCACGCCGTGTATTCCCGCGCATCAATCCGTTTGCGCGCAACAACCGACTGGTCACAGGCCAACTCGCGCAGCCGGCCGAATTGATACTTGAGCATCAGGTAGGCAGGGTTCCAGAACAAAAGCGGACGCAGCAGCTCAAACCCCAGTTCCCATTCCACATCACCAGTACGGATATGCTGAAACTCGTGAGCGAGCGCAAAACGCAACTCTCGCGGGGTGTCCAGCAAATGGCTAGGCAGAACGACGTGGCGGCGGCGAAGTCCGCGCACGGCGAACGGCACGGTGATGCGATCGGACAGGCGAATATCCACCTTGGCAGACCGCCGCCAAAGAAAACTGGAATTGACAGTCTGACGGATCGCCATTGCGTCCCGCAAGGCACGCGCGGCGTACACGGCAGCGACACAGGCAAGTATGGCGGCAACGAGGGTGATCACAGGTTGCTGTCCCGACAATGCAAGATCTACCCACCTTTCGCGAGTGTTCAGCAGTGCTTCAAACTGCGTCGCAGGCATTGCGATGTCACCGCGCAGATAGGCCGCAACAGCGATATCACCAAGGGCCACGGCACTGCCCGGCCAAGCGTAGGTCGTCAGCGACGACACGCAAACCGCCAGAAACGGGCTGGCAAGGACGCAGATGCACAGGGTCTTGAGGGCCCGCAACTGTACAACATAGCCATTGCGCAGTGCGGTGCGGCTTAGGGCCGTGCGGGTCATCAGCCAGATGACCGCCGAAAAGGCCAGCACGATGTTGAGTTCGATGAATACGTCGAGAACCGGTCTAACCGCTGTCATTTTGCAGTCTCCTCTCTACCAGTGCTCGAATTTCCTCCAGGTCGGCTTCGCTCAGCCCCGCGTCGTCGACCAGCCGCGCCACCAGTGTGGCGGGGGTGTCGTCAAAAAGCGTGCGCGACAGATTTTGCAGCGAACGGGCCTGATATCTGTCCTTTTCCAGAAGCGGCGTATAGATCAGGGTTTTTCCCGACTTTTGGCTTTCCACAAAACCCTTCTCGTCCAGAATGCGCAGGATCGTGGCCCCGGATGTATAGGCCAGGTTGCGTTCTGACGGCAGGCGGTCCAGGACATCACGCACCGAGCCTTGCCCGAGGGCCCAGAGCTCGTTCATGAACTCCAGTTCGACCTCGGTCAGCAGATTTGTCGTCTTTTTCTTTCGCATCGGTCTCGGTGTCGTCATGGTTATTATGCCTGACAGACAAGCATCCTTTCGCGATTTCTCAAAGTCTAAACTTTCCAGAACACAAAAACGCCCCAGCCAATCGACAGGAATAGCGGTGTCCAGACCGGTTGCCCGACCAATCCAAGCCACGCCAGGAAAATGTACGCGGACCCCAGAAGGGTAATGAACAGGCGATCCCCTAGCGTGGTTGTCAGCCCCAGAACCCCGCGTCGTTCAATCCCGTCGCGGAACTTGAAACCTTCCAGCAGGCCAATGCATGCTATGGCCGAGAAGATGCCGACAAACACGGCCAGCGTGGCAGGTGTCCATGCCATCCAGAAATCGGGCCACAAGGGGTCCGTCCACGAGAACCCTTTTTCGGCCTCCTGTCCGACATTGCCCCATCCGGCCTTGGCCTGAGCAAAGGCTGCTGAGGGCACGAAGGGGAGGGTGAGAAGCAGTTTTCGCATGTCGAACCTCACACTCGTCCCATCGCGAAGCCACGCGCGATGTAGTTGCGAACAAACCAGATGACGATGGCACCGGGGATGATGGTCAGGGTGCCCGCAGCGGCCAGCAGACCCAACTCGTACCCGGCACTGGATGCTGTGCGGGTCATCACGGCAGCGATGGGTTTGGCCTCAACCGCAGTCAGGGTCTTGGCCAGCAGCATTTCCACCCATGAGAACATGAAGCAGAAGAACGCCGCGACACCGACACCTGCCTTGATGTTGGGCAGGAAGATTGTCACGAAGAAGCGCGGGAACGAATATCCATCCACATAGGCGGTTTCATCCAACTCCTTTGGGATACCACGCATGAACCCTTCCAGAATCCACACCGCCAGCGGCACG
Source organism: Ruegeria sp. SAZD013 (assembly GCF_059612525.1). Lineage (NCBI taxonomy): Bacteria > Pseudomonadati > Pseudomonadota > Alphaproteobacteria > Rhodobacterales > Roseobacteraceae > Ruegeria > Ruegeria sp. SAZD013. The sequence continues at coordinate 59,176 of NZ_JBXWQT010000001.1, forward strand.
TTGAACAGCGTATGGGCCAAAGCCACGGCCAGATAGGTGTCGAAAAGGTGGATCGACGAATAGAGCTGGAAGAATGGCAGGGCGAACACGGCCGCCGGGGCCATGCGGTTGGTCAACAGCCAGAAGAACAGCTGCTTGTCGCCGAGGAACCGATAGCGTGAGAACGCATAAGCCGCAGGCAGGGCAACGCAGACGGAAAGCACTGTGTTCAGAGTCACATAGGTAATCGAGTTGATGTAACCCCAGTACCACGTCGGGTCAGTGAAGATGGTGATATAGTTTTCCAGCGTAAAAGTCTGGGGAAACAAGGAAAAGCCCGACAGGATCTCGTTCGTGGTCTTGAAGGACATCGCCACCAGCCAATAGATCGGAAGCATCAGGAACGCTATATAGAGGATCGGGATGATGGACCGCTTTTTCATTCTGCGTCGTCCTTTGTCATCAGGGTGTAGAAGAGCCACGACACCAGCAGCGTGATGGCGAAATAAATCAGGCTCATCGCTGCCGCCGGGCCAAGGTCGAACTGCCCCAGCGCGATCTTCACAAGGTCAATCGACAGCAGGGTGGTCGAGTTGCCGGGACCGCCCCCGGTCAGAACAAAAGGCTCGGTATAGATATTGAAGCTGTCCATGAACCGCAGCAGAACCGCGATGGTCAGAACCGTCTTCATCTTTGGCAGCTGGATATAGCGGAACACCGACCACGGGCTGGCGCCGTCGATTTTGGCGGCCTGATAATAGGCGTCGGGGATTGATACGAGGCCCGCATAGCACAGCAGCACGACCAGCGACGTCCAGTGCCACACATCCATGACGATGACGGTTATCCAGGCCGAAAGCGGCTGTTGCGTCATGTCATAGTTGATGCCTAGCACGTCATTCAGGAAATATCCCAGCAATCCAATCTTGGGCAGGGTGAAGATGTTCCACATCGACCCTACAACGTTCCAAGGGATCAGCATCGGCAAGGCCATCAGCACCAGACAGACAGGCACCCAAAAGCCTTTGCGTGGCATCGACAGGGCGACGATGATGCCCAGCGGTACCTCGATGATTAGGATCAGGAAGGTGAACAGAAACTGCCGTCCAAGTGCTGCCTGAAACCGGTCGGATCGCAGGATCTGTTCGAACCAGCCCAGTCCTTCCCAGAAGAACTGGTTGTTGCCGAAGGTTTCCTGCACCGAGTAGTTGACCACCGTCATCATAGGCACCAGCGCGTTGAACGCTACCAGCGCAAGTACGGGCAGGACAAAGAACCACGCCTTTTGGTTTTCCGTTCTCATTGCGCCCGCTCCTGAGTTGCAATCCAGCCGTCGCGGTAGACGCGGGATTGTTCGGGTTTGAATTGCAAAAAGACCTGTGATCCCGGTTCCGGTACACTGTGTTCGGTCACGACCTTGAGGGCGGTGTTGCCGACCACGGCGCTGACCACATAGTGGCGGCCGATATCGGCGACCTTGGTCACATGTGCCGGAATACCGGTGTCGCTGAAACCTACATATTCCGGGCGGATACCCAGATCGGTGCGGCCGCCGTCACCATGTGTGGGACCTTCCAGCATGACCTCGTGCCCTTCAAATACGGCGCGGTCGCCTTTGGCTTCACACGGAAGGACATTCATACCCGGCGAGCCGATGAAATGGCCGACAAATGTGTGCTGCGGCCGTTCAAACAGTTCGACCGGCGTTCCGATCTGAACCACTTCACCGTCTTGCATTACCACCACCTCGTCGGCGAAGGTCAGCGCCTCGGTCTGGTCGTGTGTCACGTAGATCATTGTGGCCTGCACGCGCTGGTGCAGCTCTTTCAGCTTGGATCGCAGTTTCCATTTCAGGTGCGGGTCGATCACGGTCAGCGGTTCATCGAACATCACCGCATTCACGTCGTCGCGAACAAGGCCGCGACCCATCGAGATCTTCTGCTTGTTGTCCGGGCTCAGGCCCGATGCGCGGGTGTTCAGCATATCCGTAACATCCAGCATCTCGGCGATTTCCAGAACACGGCGCTTGATTGTCGCAGGATCAACCCCCCGGTTTTTCAGCGGGAAGGCCAGGTTCTCGCCCACGGTCATCGTGTCGTAGATCACCGGAAATTGGAAAACCTGCGCGATGTTGCGTTGGTCCGGGGGCAGGGCGGTGACGTCCTGATCATCGAACAATATCCGGCCTTCCGAGGGGGTAAGAAGACCGGATATGATGTTCAGCAGCGTTGACTTGCCACAACCTGACGGTCCCAACAGTGCATAGGCCCCGCCATCGCGCCACGTGACGTCGATTTCCTTGAGCGCATAGTCCTCGGGGCCTTTTGGCGATGGCAAATAGCTGTGTCGGAGGTTTGAAAGCTTGATCTGTGCCATGTCAGGCCACCCTTTTGCCGTCTTGGCTGAAGTACCGGCAATGGGCCGGGTTCATGTAGAAACTGTGATCTTCGCCGACCTGATAGGGATGCACACCAGCGGCGAGTGAAACCCAGGCTTCGTCCCCATGCTGGAAATGCGCGCTGGAATCCGAACCTGACAGTTCGGTCACGATCACGCGTCCGGTCAGTTCGACATCAGCGTCAGACGTACGGAATGGCGTCACGCGATGAGGGCGCACAGCGACCATATATTCCCCATCGGCCATGTCCGAGACAGCCCAGCCGACATTGCCTGCCAATTGCGCCCGGGCGCTGGCAACGGTGATACGAGCCACATTGATAGGCGGGTCCGAGAATACACGCGCCGCGGCAATGTTTTCCGGATTACGGTAGATGTCGGTGGTTGGGCCGAACTGGGTCACGCGGCCGTCGTCCATCAGCGCGGTGTAGCCCCCCAGCAGCAATGCCTCTTCAGGCTCCGAGGTGGCGTAGACAACGACGGCCCCGCGACCAGCGAACAGGTCGGGCAGTTGTTCGCGCAACTCTTCGCGCAGTTTATAATCAAGATTCGCCAGCGGCTCATCAAGGAAGACGGCGCGGCTTTCTTTTGCGATGGCACGCGCCAGCGCGGTTCGCTGTTGTTGCCCGCCCGACAGCTCATGCGGGCGGCGGTGCAGCATAGGGCGCAGTTGCAGCAGATCGGCGGCCTCTTCCACGCGGCCATCGATCTCGGACTTGGCCATGCCAGCCACGCGCAGAGGCGAGGCGATATTGTCGAATACGGTCATATGCGGGTAGTTCACGAAGAACTGGTGCACCAGGCTGATCTGCCGCTTTTGCGTGTTCAACCGTGTCACGTCCTGCCCGTCCATCAGAACCTTGCCCGAGGCGATCGGGTCCAACCCGGCCATCATCTTGATCAGTGACGTTTTTCCGGAACCTGTCGCGCCCAATAGCACGTTGAAATGGCCGGTTTGCAGCGTCAGGTTTGTTGGCTTGATATGGATGACGTTGCCGACCCGTTTGGTCGCGTCTTGAAGTTCGATCATCTGGGAAACTCGCGGGGCATTCAGGGGTAGGCCGGGCTTAAGCCCGGCCTACGATGTTGCTTTTACTGGGACTGCCAGCGCTTAACCAGTTCGTCATAGTTGACGGTCTGGCCCTGCGGCTTTTCGTTTTCCAGCTTGGCCTTGGGCGAACCCGCTTTTTCCAGCCAGAATGCGTCGTCCTGCGGTTCATTCAAACGCGGGCCACAGCCACCGTAGACACCGGCACTTTCATCCGCGGCCTGCATACGGGCCATGGTGATGTCCATCTCTTCGGCCAGACGGTCCATCGCCTCTTGCGGGGTGAAGGCGCCCGAGTTCACGTCACCGATCTGCTGCCACCAGATCTGGGCCAGCTTTGGATAGTCCGGTACGTTGATGCCGGTCGGCGACCATGCCACGCGGTCAGGCGAGCGATAGAATTCGACCAGACCACCCAGCTTGGATGCACGTTCCGTGAACGACTCGTGGTTGACCGAGCTGTCGCGGATGAAGGTCAGACCCACATGGGACTTCTTCACATCAACAGTCTTGGACGTAACGAACTGGGCATAAAGCCAGGCTGCCTGCGCACGATCCGAGGGGGTTGATTTCAGGAACGTCCAGGAACCCACGTCCTGGTAGCCAACCTTCTGGCCTTCTTCCCAGTAGGGGCCGTGCGGGCTGGGCGCCATCCGCCACAGCGGCGTGCCTTCGTTATCCACGGTGTTGTTGCCTTCGGACTTCGGCTTCACCATGTCGGCGGTAAAGGCGGTGTACCAGAAAATCTGCTGGGCCACGTTGCCCTGGCTCAGTGCCGGCAGCGACTGATAGAAGTCGTAAGACGCCGCACCTGGAGGCGCGTAGGCCCGCAGCCATTCGTCCCATTTGCGGATCGCATAGACCGCAGCGGGACCATTTGCAGCACCACCGCGCGACACCGAGGCGCCGACCGGGTTACAGGTGCCCGCTTCCATGCGGATGCCCCATTCGTCAACCGGAATACCGTTCGGCTCGCCCTTGTCACCGGCACCGGCCATCGAAAGCCAGGCGTCGGTCATGCGCCAGCCAAGGTCAGGCGCGCGCTTGCCGTAATCCATGTGGCCGTAGATCGCCACGCCGTCGACTTCTTTCACGTCATTGGTGAAGAACTCGGCGATGTCTTCATAGGCCGACCAGTTGACCGGAACGCCCAGATCATAGCCGTATTTCTCTTTGAACGCGGCCTTGTTGGCCTCGTCATCGAACCAGTCCTTGCGGAACCAGTAAAGGTTCGCAAACTGCTGGTCGGGAAGCTGATACAGCTTGCCGTCCGGCCCGGTGGTGAACTGAATGCCCATGAAGTCATCCAGATCGATTGTCGGCGAGGTTGTCGCCGCCCAGTCGCCGCCCATCATGTCGGTCAGCGGATAGGCCAGTTGCAGGCGCGAGTGGGTACCAATCAGGTCACTGTCGTTGACATAGCCGTCATACAGGTTCCGACCTGTCTGCATCTGGGTCTGAACAGCCTGGACCACTTCGCCTTCGCCAAGGATCTGGTGATTGACCTTGATGCCGGTGATTTCTTCAAAAGCCTTGGTCAGAACCTCCGACTCGTAGGAATGCGTCGGAATACCTTCGGACAGGACGTTGATTTCCATGCCAGCGTAGGGCTGTGCAGCTTGGATAAACCATTGCATCTCGGCCATCTGTTCGTCTTTCGACAAGGTCGATGGCTGGAATTCGTCGTCGATCCAACGTTGTGCTGCGGCTTCGTCGGCCCAAGCGGACCCGTGCCCCGCAATGACGGCAGCCGCCGCCACTGCGGAAAGTAGATGTCTCCGCATCTGTCTCCTCCCAAAAATTATGGTTCTCCGGCGGGAACCGGATGCAGAACAGCATCAGCGATTTTTTGCGTATGTGTCAAACTAAATTTTTAGTAATTGACGTTCAGGCATTCACAAGACAGGTGATTCGAGCGTCCTTCCAGTGCAGAGATTGATTGTAAACAACTAATTTTGCTTGTGAAAATCTATTGAGTTCAAGCGGGGTAAATAGGGAAATCCACCGTGACTCAATGCGGGCTTGCAATGACGGCTGGCGCGCAGAATTGCACTCGTGTTTCGTGAGGCACCGACACTGATCCGGCACTGAGTGGGAAGTCAGGCAAACCAGCTTCCCAGATCATTATTGCTAAAACTCAGTGCTCACATAGCACCAATCCGGTCCGAAAAAAGGCCGGATGTGGCAATGCGGATGTGGCACTGCCTTGCCGTTCACGGTATTCCGTGTCCATATAAAGAAAATTTCCGGAGCCGGTTCGTGAAGAAGAATACCCTCAACACCCATCGTGAGCTGGAATTGCTTGATGCCCTAAGACGTTTGGGTGGAACGGCCCGGAATTCAGATTTGGCGAATATGCTCGGCGTCTCCGAAGAGACGGTGCGCCGAACGATCAAAGCCTTGTCAAAGGCGGGTACGGTCGAGCGCGTTCATGGCGGTGCCTATCTTGCCGGAGTGCAGGGCGCCCCCAACTTCTTTCACCGGATTTCGCAAGACGCGGATGAAAAGCGTTTGATCGCCGGGCATACCGCGAAACTGGTTCGCGATCAGATGACCGTTTTCCTGGATGTGGGATCGACGACTGCCTTTGTCGCCGAAGAACTGCGCCAGGTCAGTAACCTCACGGTTGTCAGCAACTCCATCGGCGTCGTGCAGACCTTAGCCGGGGTCAACGGAAACCGGGTGCACCTTTTGGGGGGTGAGTTGCAGATCGATGAAAGGGGTACCTTTGGTCACGTCACCCATAAGCAGCTGCAACGCTATGCCTTTGACATCGTGATCCTGAGCACGGATGCGATTTCAGACAGCAAAGGGTTTCTGTATCAAAGCGCGGCCGAAGCGGATCTTGCATCGGTGGTGGTCAGGTGTGCGGACCAGGTTGTTATGGCTGCAGCGCATTCCAAGTTTGGTGAAAGGGCACCTTATGTGGGGCCGGATCCTCGGCTGGTGCATTCGCTGGTCACGGATGCTGTGCCAAAAGGTGGGGTGGCCAGATTCCTTGACCGTTGGGGCATCGAAATTCAGATCGCTGATGACAGCTAGGTTGCTGTTTTAAGGCGCAGCCCGGATGGTCTTGCTGCATTGGGATGGAAGAATCTAAGGAAGAGTGGCAGCCCGTAGGGGAATCGAACCCCTCTTTCCAGGTTGAAAACCTGGCGTCCTAACCGATAGACGAACGGGCCACTTGGTATCAGGTCACAAGCGCAAATGGCAGCCCGTAGGGGAATCGAACCCCTCTTTCCAGGTTGAAAACCTGGCGTCCTAACCGATAGACGAACGGGCCACGCTGGCTTGTGGAGGGCCTTTTACGGTTTCGCCGTGACCCCCGCAAGCGTAAAAACGCAGGGATTGGAAAGTTTTTTAGCGCACCAAAGCTGCGTGTTAACGGGCTTCTGCCGCGTCCTCCAGCCTGAGCTGCACAGATTGGCGTCCGCCCCAGGTGTTGACCTCTAGCCGACCCGCAAAATGAAAGCGCGCACCGCCGTGATTTGACAGTTTTTCGCCCATCGGCCCGTCAAAAGCACCAAAGGCAATCGCATCCAGCCCGCCGCCCATTCCATCGGTCAGCGACAGTTTCAGATGCGATTCACCGACCCGTTTGGCAAAGCGAACCTGCAGGTCAGGCAACGCATAGCGCGGGGCCGGAGCACCGGCGCCAAACGGTCCGGCCTGTTCGATCTGCTCGATCAGATCCACGGTTGCCGCGCCGGGCATCAACGCGCCATCCAGTTTAAAATCCGCAGGACCGCCCTGGCCGGCCCCCTGTCTGGCCAGCAACTCGCTCAGGCGCTCCATTGCGGGTTCCAACTGATCGCGCATGACGGTCAAACCTGCGGCCATCTTGTGGCCGCCTCCTTTGACCAGCAACCCTTCGGCCGCCAGACGCTGGATCGAAGCCCCAAGATCGACGCCAGAAACCGAGCGGCCCGAACCCTTACCCTCATCCCCATCAAAACCGATCACGATTGCCGGTCGATTGGTTGTCTCCTTCAGCCGAGAGGCCACGATACCAACGACACCGGGGTGCCAGCCCTCGCCTGCCGCCCAGACCAAAGGGGCGTCCAAGCCACGCGCCTCGGCCTGCGCCAGCGCGGCGGAACGCACCGCGTTTTCAATGTCGCGGCGCTCAGTGTTCAATGCATCCAGACGTTCGGACAACGCCTGCGCCTCATGCAGAGAATCGGTACTCAGCAAGCGCGCGCCCAGATCGGCCTGACCAATCCTTCCCCCGGCATTCACACGGGGCCCAAGCAGAAACCCCAGGTGATAACTGTTGGGTGCTGTATCCATGCGCGAGATATCGGACAGCGCGACAAGGCCGGGGCGCTGCCGCTGTGCCATCACTTTCAGCCCCTGTCGCACCAGGGCGCGGTTAGCTTCTATCAGCGGCGCCACATCGGCAACGGTCGCCAGGGCCACCAGATCCAAAAGGGCCACCAGGTCCGGTCCCCTTGCGCCTGCGTCACGCAGCTGGCGACCGGCTTCGACCAGCATCAGAAACACCACGCCTGCCGCGCAAAGATAACCAAGATCGCCGCTTTCATCCTGTCGGTTTGGATTTACCACAGCGACGCAATCGGGCAGCGTCTCGCCCCCCAGATGGTGGTCCAGAACGATCACATCCGCACCCGTAGCCGCCGCAATCGGATCATGGCTGAGCGTGCCGCAATCAACGCAGATGATCAGGTCATGCCTGGCCGAAAGCTCCTGCATTGCGGGAACGTTGGGGCCATACCCTTCGTCGATCCGGTCCGGCACATAAAGCGTCGCCTGCACGCCCATCTGCCGCAGCCAGACCAGCAGCAACGCAGCAGAGCTGCCGCCATCGACATCGTAATCTGCAAACACCGCGATTTTCTGACGATTGCGGACGGCTTCCAGAAAGCGCGTGGCGGCAACTTCCATATCCTTTAAGGCCCGCGGATCAGGCAGCAACTCCTTCAGCTTTGGGTCAAGAAAGCCGGGCGCCTCCGATACTGGCACGCCGCGCCGGGCCAGAACTTGGCAAACGGCACGGGGCAGGTCGGTTTGTTGCGCCATCATCTCGGCCGCCCGCTCAATCTCGGGGCTAGGTCCAACCCAAAGCCGTCCCGTCAGTGATTGCTCGACTCCAAGAAAACTCATTGCTCGCCTCTTATGCGCCAAGGCCGGACCCTTGCGGACCCGGCCTCTTCACCTTTTCAGAAATACTCTGGCCGAAGGCAACGGCGCAAGCCGTTATGAATTGTCATGCGGCCAAGTCGGCGTGCGGTAGGACATGCGGCGTACCGACCCGGTCTTGGACCGCATCAACAGCGTCGTGGTTTCCACCCAGCCGGGCTCGCGCTTGATCCGGGGCAGCAAAGAGCCGCCAGTCACGCCGGTGGCGGCAAAGATCACATCCGCCGTCACCATCTCATCACGTGCATAAACTCGGTCCAGATCGGTGATGCCAGCCTTGGCGGCCCGGCTACGTTCGTCATCGTTCCGGAACAACAGGCGGCCAAAAATCTGCCCGCCCATACATTTCAGCGCAGCGGCGGCCAACACACCTTCGGGCGCGCCGCCCTGGCCCATATACATGTCGATGCCGGTCACTTCGCTTTCGGCGCAGTGCATGACACCCGCCACGTCACCATCAGTGATCAGACGGATCGCGGCACCGGTTTCGCGCACTTCGGCAATCATCGCTTCGTGGCGCGGGCGTTCCAGAATGCAGACGGTGATGTCGGCCGGTTTGCACCCCTTGGCCTTGGCCAGCGCTTCGACACGCTCGCGCGGCGTCATGTCCAGATTGACAACGCCTTCCGGCAGACCCGGGCCAACCGCCAGTTTGTCCATATAGACATCCGGCGCGTGCAGCATCGAGCCGCGCGGGCCCATTGCGATGACGGTCAGTGCGTTCGGCATATCCTTGGCGGTCAGCGTGGTGCCTTCCAGCGGATCCAGTGCGATATCCACGCCGGGGCCATTTCCGGTGCCAACCTCTTCGCCGATATACAGCATCGGTGCCTCGTCACGCTCGCCTTCACCGATGACCACGACACCTGCTATATCCAGCAGGTTCAGCTGTTCCCGCATCGCGTTCACTGCGGCCTGATCCGCGGCCTTCTCATCGCCCCGGCCCACAAGCGAAGCCGAAGCCAGTGCAGCCTGTTCCGCTACCCTCGCCAGCCCCAGAGACAGCAGGCGGTCATTGAAATCGGTCTTGGCAGCACTCATGTTTCTGTATCCTCTGGTCAGTATAGCCGTGTCTTCCGGCATAGCTTGCGTTTCATGCAGGCCGCAAGGTCAAACCGCTTCAATCCGCAATGCAACCGGGTCGCCTGCCACCACATCGGTTTCGCGGAAACCCTCCAACGCGACGTCTAGCGCCGTTCGGGTGGTCTTATGGGTGACGATCAGTACAGGCGCTGTGCTTTCGGCATGTGCATATTGGCGCATCCGGTCGATTGACACCCCGGCATTGCCCAGAATGGCCGCAACCTTGGCCAATGCACCAGGTTTATCCAGCAGGCCCAGTCGCAGATAATACGGCGCAGGTCGGCCGGTGACGGCGGGAACTGCGGTTTCAAGCGTGGTGGCCGGGCGGCCAAAGGTCGGGATTTGCAATCCGCGCGCCAGATCGCAGACATCGCCCATCACAGCGCTGGCTGTCGGGCCTTCGCCCGCGCCGGGGCCGCGCAGAACAACCTGCTCAACCGCGTCGCCTTCGATCACGACCATATTGGTGCCGCCTTCCAGCTGGCCCAGTGGTGAGTCACTGGGTACCAGGCAGGGCTGCATACGTTGCTCCAGCCCGCGCGCGGTGCGCTGCGCCACGCCCAGCAGCTTGATGCGAAAGCCCATGTCTTCGGCCTGGTCGATGTCGTCCAGGCTGATCTGCTGGATACCCTCAATCTCGATCGCGTCGAAATTCGGCTTGGTCCCAAACGCAATCGAGGATAGCAGAGCCAGCTTGTGCGCAGCGTCGATACCCCCAACGTCCAGATTGGGGTCTGCCTCCAGATATCCCAATTCGGCGCATTCATCGAAAAGGGCATTATAGCCCTGACGCTGCGACTGCATCCGAGTCAGGATGTAGTTGCACGTCCCGTTCATCACTCCCATCACGCGGGTGATCTCGTTACCCGCCAGACCTTCGGTCAGGGACTTGATCACCGGGATACCACCAGCGACAGCGGCCTCAAACCGGATCACACGACCGGCGGCCTCGGCTTTTTCAGCCAGTTCCTGCCCGTGGATGGCCAGCAACGCCTTGTTGGCCGTGACCACATCCTTGCCACTGGCCAATGCTGCTTCGACCGAGGCTTTGGCTGGACCATTCTCGCCACCCATCAATTCGACGTAAACGTCTATGTCATCGCGTTTTGCCAATGCAACCGGATCAGTTTCCCAGGCATAGTCCGACAGGTTCACGCCACGGTCCTTGTTCGGGTCGCGCGCGGAAACAGCCACGATTTCAATCGAACGGCCTGTACGGGCCTGCAACAACTCTGCATGGCGGCGGACGATCTTGACGACACCCACGCCGACCGTTCCCAAGCCCGCAATTCCCAGCCGCAGTGCCTGTGTCATGTCGTGGTCCTTTTCCGCTCGTATTTTCTGGTGTCGGATGCTTGTCCAATCAGCGCTGCCTTAGCGGGTTCAGGCCAAGGGTGCAATCCGTCACCGGGGGATAGTGGGGGTGATTTATGGCGCGTCAGTTGGTTTGCGCGTTTTGTAGCGCCTGCGCCTTTTGAGCCAAGGTATTGCTGCGTTGTGTCAGTTCGTCTTCGACGGCGGCCGCCTGATGGATCGGATCCACCGGTGGCCCCAAGGTTTCCTGCAACGGAACAAGGCGCGGGTAGGGGGCGGATCTGACCGCAGCCGGTTCGCTGCCTTCCAGCTCGGGAATGTCCGCACAGGCAGTGCAAAATAGAATAAGGGGCAAAACAGGCAGCAGTTTCATGTCGCAGGCTTTTCGGTCTTTGTTGCCCCATCGTGATGCACGTTTTGACGACATCGTTCAAGCGGGGTTCTATATGAACATCTGTTCATATACTGTAGACCTATGGCACGCACTCAAGGCTCACATTCCGACATAACCGGCCCGCGTATCCGCAAGGCTGCGCTGCACCTGTTCGCCCGCTATGGGTATGCCGCCGTCTCGATGCGGCAGATCGCGAAAGAGGTCGGGGTCCAGGCAGGCGCGCTTTATAACTATACGCCCGACAAACAGAGCCTTTTGCACCGGTTGATGCGCGAACACATGCAGGACCTGCTTGAGGCGCAAGATGCAATGGGCCGTTGCGACGATGCAAAAGACGCCTTGCGCCAGTTTATCGGCTTTCACATCCGCTTCCATTTGCAACGCCCCGACGAAGTTTTCATCGCCTATATGGAGTTGCGCAATCTTTCACCCGAAAACTTTGCTGAAATCGAAGACCTGCGGCGCCAATACGAAAACGTGCTGGAAAGCATCCTTGATTCAGGGCAGCAGGCCGGACATTTCGCAATTTCGGACACGAAGATTGCAACGCTGGCCGTGATTGCCATGCTGAATGGCGTGATGACCTGGTACCGCTCGGGCGGTCGCCTGTCTCTGGACGAGGTCGAGGAGATCTATTGGAACATGGTGCACAAGGCAGTGACGGCCTGACAAAGTCAAACCGTCACGCTGTTAGTGCGCGGGGCGAATGAACGTACCATTGCGCAGCTCGCGAAATGCCTGTTCCAGTTCGGCCCGCGTGTTCATCACGATGGGGCCATGCCAGGCGACGGGTTCGTTGATGGGAGCCCCTGAGATCAGTAGGAACCGCACGCCTTGGGGGCCAGCCTGAACGGTGATTTCATCGCCAGTGCCAAAACGGACAAGCGTGCGATCCCCGGACATGTCGCGGATATTGACCTCTTGCCCGCCGATTTCCTTTTCCAGCAGCACGCCAGTCGGCTGCGAGGCATCGGCAAAGGCGGCCTGACCCTGAAACACATATGCGAAAGCACGGCGGTACGTATCGATCCGGAAAGTTCTCTTCACACGCGCAGGGATGGAGATATCCAGATATTGCGGGTCAGCAGCTATCCCGTCTACAGGTCCGGTTTTACCCCAAAAATCACCTACGATCACCCGCACTGTCGTGCCATCGTCATCGGTGATTTCGGGGATATCCTTGCTTTGGACGTCCTGATAGCGCGGGGCGGTCATCTTCTGGTCCGAAGGCAGGTTGCCCCACAACTGGAAGCCGTGCATCTGGCCTGAGATGTTGCCGCTTGGCATTTCCTGATGCAGGATACCGGATCCGGCGGTCATCCATTGCACATCACCGGCGCTAAGCGTGCCGGTGTTGCCCAGCGAATCCGAATGTTCGACCGTGCCGGTCAGGACGTAAGTGATCGTTTCGATCCCCCGGTGCGGGTGCCAGGGAAAACCGGCCTGATAATCCTGCGGGCGTTCATTTCTGAAATCATCAAACAGCAGAAAGGGATCCAGTTCGGACGGGTCCTGAAACCCGAATGCGCGGTGAAGTTTCACACCAGCCCCTTCCATTGTGGGGATGGCTTTGCGTGTTTCCAACGTCGGTCTAAGGGACATGTTTGCCTCCGTTTCATCCGGGCAGCATGTAATCTCTGCGCCACAGCAGTCAATTTGCACAAAATAACCGGACCTGTGCGAAATTGTTTTGCAGCCAAACCCCTGTTGTTTCCGGCGCAAAATGGCTAGATCGAAGCGGATCAGACAGGAGACATCCATGCAGGACGACGTGTTGGCAACGATTCAGGCCTCATCCCCCAGACGATGGACCGGGGTAGGGATGCTGACAACGGTTGGAATGCTGGTTACCTATGTCGCGCTGGCATCGCCGCCCGAACCGGTTTGGCAGGTGTTTCTGTTTGTCGTCGGCGGTGCATCGCTTTGGCTGGCGCTTCGGGTCTGGCGCGCCACAGAAGACTGTATCGAATTGACCCGGACCGAGTTGCGAACGGGATCGGGTCAGGTCATCGCGGAAGTGGCCGATATTGAAACGGTAGATCGGGGTGTATTCGCGTTCAAACCGTCAAACGGCTTTCTGGTCCGTACGCGAAACAAAGCGGCGAACCGCTGGGCTCCGGGATTGTGGTGGCGGGTAGGTCACCGGGTTGGCGTTGGCGGCATGACATCTGCCGCCGAAGCCAAGTTCATGTCCGAAATTCTATCCGCTATTTGTGCAGACGAACGGGGTCCTGGATAAGTTACACGCAACTTCGTTGGTAAAGCGGGGACGGGTGAAGATGAAGTTCTCAAAAGTGATACCTGTCGCAAAGTCCCAACCCGGTCTAAACGTGGGGATGTACTCATTCGACGTTTCGACCAGAATGACCGTATCCTGATTGGGCATCGGCGGCAGGCGATCTTCGATTTCATCGATGCTGTTGTCGTCCCACTCATTGTCAAAGCCGCGAACGGTCGACCAGCGCACATAGTGGCGTTTATCGTCCTCATCGTAAACGATCAGCGAGACACGCATTTTCACGTCTGACCGGTTATTGATCATCTTGCCCGCCAAATCGTGCAGCGAGTCGATATACACATCTGTTACGGCCTGCGTTTCACGCGAAATCAGGTCGCTGATTGTATAAGCTGCCTTCAGATTGGACGCGCTTTGACGAAACCCCTCGAATGCTGTGAACGTGAACGTAATCGTCCATAACATCAGTGGAAAAATCATGAGGGCTTCTACGGTCAGAATGCCACTTTCGTCTTTCTTGAAGACTTTGACGCGATTTCTCAGATTTTGGAGTACAGACATGATCTTACAGTGGCTCCTGTACGAATGCCGTTGTTGCGGTCACCGCGTAGTGGCCGGTAGCGTCCGGGACAAGCTTGGCAATGGCAGAGGTCTCAAGAACCGGATCTATGCGCAGGCAGGCACGTAGGATCATCAACTCATTGGACTGGCCGCTCTTGAAATCCAGAACCGGCTTGGGATCTTCAGAACTGTCCGTGCAGGGGATGTCATCCGAAAGCAAGATACCAGCGAACGCGTCCTGCTTGACCATTTGCAGTCGCAAATTCCCTGTACAATCCTTGATTCCGGACACTTCGCAAATCCGATCCCTGATCACGTCGTGATTCCAGTCCGTACCTGTACCCAGCCGAATATCCCTTACGATCAGGTCAACCCCACGCTCCAAAGCAGCATGCCGCATTGTGATGATGGACAGTTCGGCTCCTGCCACGAGAAGCGCCAGGAAGAAGGGTACGAGCATGATGAACTCGATTGTCGCATTCCCTGCCTCGGATTGTCGAAACAGGCGTAGCATCGACAGCTTTCTGCTGATCATTGGGTTAGCCTCAGCTTGCGGATCGACGATGCGATGGATTCAAAGGCTTTCTCAAGGTTCAGGCCACTTACGTCATAGACGTGGCTGTCAGAGCTGGCACAGTCTTTGAGGGTCCTGTATCCGCTTCTGGGCGCTTCGAATGCGATACCGTAAACGATGATACCCTGATCTTTGGCCGCATCACAAATGTGCTTGGTGCGCTGGTTCTTGGCCGACGTTTCGACTTTCGCGTAGGCCTTGGAATACCATTCTGCCCAACCGCTGGACTGCCAGTAATAGTTGTACCGTGCGTTCCATGCCAAAGATACTCGGTTAAACAGTTCAGGATATGTCAACCGAACGGCTGTTCCGGGTTCTTCGTTCAGCTCTGTCTCAGGTTCCGGGTTTCCGTAGGGATGATCCGCCCAAACGTCCTGCTGAGGCCAGAAAAAATTCGGACGACCCTCAGAGTGGTACACGGTGTACTCATCAGCTTCCGGGTTGTACCAGACGTCTGACATACCTTCGCGCAGCGATGGGTTAAGCATGTATTGATCGGTGTTCTGACCATCGGTCATAACAATGGCGATTTTCAGAACGTCGGTGCCATAGTCCGAGGGACGGACCGAGAATTTTGATGGCACAATTGTTGTACCTGCATAGGATGGATCCTGTTCCAGTGACAGGTCGCGAACAATTCCGCGCATGCTCGGGTCCAGCAAGGCAGTACCCCACTTCATCCCAATATCGATTGATGTGTTCCCACCGGGGGTGAGGGACGCAATCTGGGCAAGCAGTTTGTTCATATTGTCGGTGACAGGGGTGATTGCACTCCCTGCGCGGACCGGACAAACGGGCAGGTCGATTGACCCTTCAGAATAGGTGAAAGGATCGAAATGGGCGGTGCGCTCCAACGTGTCATCCCGTTCCAGATCAGAATCGCTGTACTGTTCCGGAATGAAGTTTACGCAGTGCGAATAGCTGTGCTCCTGCGTGACATTCGTGAACTTGTCCAGGATTGATGCACCAGCGTTGACCTGCGTTGCATAAGGAACAATCGAGATTGAAATCTGTGTTTCGTCAGGTTTGTCTAGCATGAGCCTCACAAATTCCGACGCAGCTTCTCTCAATACCGCGATTTTTGTCTTTGATGGCGTGGCGGACGATTGAGACATGGAGCCGGAGATGTCGAGAACCAACGAGATTTCGACAGCGCCAATGGATTCTTCAGCCGCGCTGGTCGCAACAAGGCCCAGTTCGGTGACTTTGCCGAACCTCAGATAGCGGGTCGGCACAACCGCTTCAGCTGTAGCAGTTACTTTTTTGGAGCCGAAACCTTCGACGACCGTCGTAATGGCATTCAGATTGCCCAGCCCGGCCTTGTCCATGTAAGAATCGACGACCGCCTTGGCGGGAAGGTCCTGGTCGAGGTCTGCGGCGGCAAGCACAGCGCGGTCCAGTGTGGATTGCAGGCTAGCGCGGTCACGCTCATACTTCATGACATCCATGGCCATGCCGGTAATCGCCAGCATCAGGACCACCATAAACAATACGAAAATGGTGAAGACGCCATCTTCGTTCCGAGCGAACTGCACTAACTTGAACGTTTTGCGCTTCGGTTTCGAGCCGTCGTTACAAAGCAAGGAATTAAGCATTCTGGTTACTCCGCTTCACACGTCGAATTCGTGCGTCAAAGAAAAAGAGATTTGGGACAAAGTTAATTTTCAAACGTGGCGTGAATTGGGCGAAAAAGGCTTGGTTTTGGCCTTTTTACGCGCCCGAGGGGTATAATTCGGACCGTTTCAGGTGATCTGTCGATGAAATGAAAACAATTCGTTAAGGAGTTGGCCGATCTGAGCGACTCACCCTAGGGCAACTAAGCATGCGTTCATAAAATGATTAAAAAAAGTGCATTGTT
The DNA here is from genome assembly GCF_059612525.1 of Ruegeria sp. SAZD013. Taxonomy (NCBI): domain Bacteria; kingdom Pseudomonadati; phylum Pseudomonadota; class Alphaproteobacteria; order Rhodobacterales; family Roseobacteraceae; genus Ruegeria; species Ruegeria sp. SAZD013. The sequence continues at coordinate 75,780 of NZ_JBXWQT010000001.1, forward strand.
TGATTGCAGCATGCCGTCAGTGGTGCGACAAAACGTCGTGACGTATCGTCATGTACCGCTACGGAGGATTTTATGACCGGCATCAAAGAACCCAGCTTTCGTGAAAGTGTTGACCTGATGTTCAACAGGGCAGCCGCCCTTATGGAGCTGCCGCCGGGGTTGGAGCAAAAGATCCGTGTCTGCAACGCAACCTACACAGTTCGATTTGGTGTTCGGTTGCGTGGTGAAATTCATACCTTCACCGGCTACAGATCTGTCCACTCGGAACATATGGAGCCGGTCAAGGGCGGTATTCGATATGCCACCGCAGTGAATCAGGACGAAGTCGAAGCCCTGGCTGCGCTGATGACGTATAAGTGCGCGCTTGTTGAAACGCCGTTTGGTGGCTCCAAGGGGGGGCTTTGCATTGATCCACGAGAATATGAAGAGCATGAGCTGGAACAGATCACGCGGCGATTTGCGTATGAGCTTGCAAAGCGAGACCTGATAAACCCATCGCAAAACGTGCCTGCGCCCGATATGGGCACCGGCGAACGTGAGATGGCCTGGATCGCCGACCAATACGCGCGGATGAACACAACGGATATCAACGCGCGCGCCTGTGTCACCGGCAAGCCCTTGAATGCGGGCGGCATTGCCGGGCGGGTCGAGGCGACCGGACGTGGCATCCAATATGCGCTGCGCGAGTTTTTCCGCCACCCTGAAGACATTCAAAAAGCAGGTTTGTCGGGCAAACTGGATGGTAAGCGCATTATCGTGCAGGGGCTTGGCAATGTAGGTTATCACGCAGCCAAGTTCCTGAGCGAAGAAGACGGCGCGCTCATCACCGGAATCATCGAATGGGATGGTGCACTATTTAATCCCGACGGCATTGACGTCGAAGCCGTGCGGCAGTGGATTGTCAAACACGGCGGCGTAAAAGACTATCCCGATGCGACCCATTCCGCTGAAAGTGCAGCAGTGATGGAGGCCGAATGCGACATTCTGATCCCGGCGGCTTTGGAGGGTGTTATTAACCTGTCGAACGCCGATCGGATCAAGGCGCCGCTGATTATCGAAGCTGCCAATGGTCCGGTTACCGCTGGCGCGGATGAAGTCCTGCGCAAGAAAGGCACAGTGATCATCCCCGACATGTATGCAAATGCGGGCGGTGTGACGGTGTCTTATTTTGAATGGGTCAAGAACCTTAGCCATATCCGCTTTGGCCGGATGCAGCGTCGACAGGAAGAATCGCGTCATGAACTGATCGTCAGCGAGCTGGAAAGGCTGGACCGGTACCTGGGCGATGCATGGTCTATGTCGCCGGACTTTAAGGCCAAGTACCTCAAAGGCGCGGATGAGCTTGAGCTGGTGCGCTCGGGTCTCGATGACACGATGCGCATTGCTTATCAGTCGATGCGTGAGGTTTGGCACAGCCGTGATGATGTCGAGGACCTGCGCACGGCGGCTTATATCGTGGCGATTGACCGTGTTGCGAAAAGCTACCGCGCCAAAGGTCTCTGAATCAGACAGGCGGGGTGATCAATTCGCCCCGCCTGCATCGGCTGCGGCTTGAATGTCCATGACAGCCCGTTAGGTTGACGGGCAATCTACGTCAAAGAAACGAATCTCCGGAGAATTCCATGTTGCGTATCGCTTTTGTTGCGGCTCTGTTGGCCACCCCTTTGGCCGCTCAGGAAACCAAGGAGCAAAGCTGCAAGTATCAAGCAGATGTGGTGGCTGCGATTCAAAAGGCGCGACTGGACCGTGTAAACGAACGTGACGTTGTACAAGCGGTGGCGGATAGCGGCCCGACATGGCCCGAAAACTACAATGCTGCAATCCCGCTGATCACACCTTGGGTTTATGAGCAAAAGATGCGGGATGTGCGCAAGAAAGACCTGGGCGCGGCGTGGCTTGAACTGTGCCTGCAACAATAATCCACAACCCGGCAATTTCCCTGTGGACAACCGCGCGCCATCCCCTTGGCGCGCGTTCCTGTTTCTGTCAGGTTTGACTCATGTCATTGCCCCCCGGATTTCTGGACGAATTGCGCACGCGGCTCAGCCTGTCTCAGGTTGTCGGGCGCAAAGTCATGTGGGACCAACGCAAGTCCAATCCGGGCAAAGGGGATATGTGGGCGCCTTGCCCGTTCCATCATGAAAAGACGGCCTCGTTCCACGTGGATGACCAAAAGGGGTTTTACTACTGCTTTGGCTGTCACGCCAAAGGCGACGCGATTAGTTTTGTGAAAGAGACCGAGAATGTCTCGTTCATCGAAGCTGTCGAGATTCTGGCCCGCGAAGCCGGGATGCCGATGCCTGCGCGCGATCCGAAGGCGCAGGAAAAACAGGACCACCGAACACAGCTGGCTGATGTGATGGAGCAGGCAGCGCAGTTCTTCCGCCTGCAACTCAAGACCGGGGCAGGAGCCGCCGCACGAGACTACCTCGCGCGCCGCGGGTTGAACGCGCAAGCACTGGACCGGTGGGAGATTGGATTTGCCCCGGACGATTGGCAGGCGCTTTGGGACCATCTGCGCGGCAAGAACGTGGCCGAGGACCTGATCCTTGGGGCCGGGCTGGCCAAGCCCTCGAACAAGGGCAAAAAGCCTTATGACACCTTCCGCAACCGCATCATGTACCCGATCCGCGACCCGCGCGGGCGTTGTATCGCGTTTGGCGGGCGGGCGATGGACCCCAATGACAACGCGAAATACCTGAACTCGCCCGAGACCGAGCTGTTTGACAAAGGACGCAGTCTTTACAATCAAGGCCCGGCACGTCAGGCGGCGGGGAAGGGTCAGCCGCTGATCGTGGCCGAAGGCTATATGGACGTGATCGCGCTGGTCGAAGCCGGCTTTGGCGCGTCGGTTGCCCCTTTGGGAACGGCCATCACCGAACATCAATTGCAACTGCTGTGGCGGATATCGGACGAGCCGATCATTGCGCTGGACGGCGACACAGCAGGTCTGCGCGCGGCGATGCGGGCGGTTGATCTGGCTTTGCCGCTGCTCGAAGCTGGAAAGTCGCTGCGGTTTGCCCTGATGCCCGAGGGCAAAGACCCCGACGACCTGCTGCGCGTCGATGGGGCAGGCGCCGTGAAGGCCGTGCTGGATGGAGCCATTCCGATGGTCAAGCTGCTGTGGCAGCGCGAGACCGACGGCAAGGTGTTCGACAGCCCCGAACGCAAGGCGGCTTTGGACAAGTCCCTGCGCGAGAAAATCAAGCTTATCCGCGACCCATCGATCCGGGCGCATTATGGGCAAGAGATCAAGGATCTGCGCTGGCAATTGTTCCGTCCGCAACGGCAGCCGCAATCCCGGCAATGGCAACCGCGCGGCAAATGGGTGCCGCCAAAACAGCCCGCCACGCCCGGCGCACGGTCCTCGTTTTTGGCCTCGTCCGAGAATGCCGAGATTCAACTGCGCGAAGCGGCCATTCTGGCTATTGCCGCGCTTAACCCCCAAGTCGTCGTGCATTTCGAACACCAAATGGAAGAAATGGAATGCCGTGATCCCGATCATGCTGCATTGCGAACTGCAATCCTGCGCCACGCGATCGATGACCCGGACAATCTGAAGGACCACATTACCGAAACTTTAGGGCCCTCGGCCCTTGAAAACCTGCTGGCCCTTCGCCATGTCGCCGTAATCCCCTGTGTGTTCAAACCAGGCGACGTCGAAAAGGCCGAGATGACACTGGCCGAAGAACTCGCGAAAATCAAAGCGCTCCGGGGGTTGGATGCTGAGATTGCCGAAGCCGCAGAGGAGTTGTCCGATCTGGCCGATGAGGCGCTGACATATCGGCTGGCGCAAGCGGCAGAAGAACGCAATCGGACAAGCCGAAGCCAGAATGAGGACAAGGCCATATTCGACATCGCCGACAACGGGGCGCGAATCAACCGCGACGAGAAAGACGCGTTCGAGGCGATTATGTCCGGCATCAAATTCGAGCGGAAACGCCGGTAAAATGGTGTTTTCGTAAGGCACTGGAAAAGAAAAACAGGTAAACGGGTGGTCGAATCACTTCTACGCGCTAATGATTCGGTTCAAACGAATCACCCATCCCTGCAGGAGCATTGAATGGCCGCCAAAGATACGACCGAAGATAGCAAATCCGACGAGCAGGAACAGGAAATCTCGCTGGACATGAGCCAGGCCAACGTCAAGAAGATGATCGCCGAGGCCCGCGAGAAAGGTTACATCACCTACGATCAGCTCAATCAGGTATTGCCGCCTGATCAGGTCAGTTCGGAACAGATCGAAGACGTTATGTCGATGCTGTCCGAGATGGGCATCAACATCATCGAAGATGAAGAGGCCGAAGAGGAAGAGAACAAAGGCTCGACCGATCTGACAACCACAGAAAGCAACCGTGAGGTTGCGTTGGCAGGGGCCGCCACCGAAAAGCTGGACCGCACCGACGACCCTGTTCGCATGTATCTGCGCGAGATGGGTTCGGTTGAACTGCTCAGCCGTGAGGGCGAGATTGCCATCGCCAAGCGGATTGAAGCAGGGCGCAACACCATGATCGCAGGCCTGTGCGAAAGCCCGTTGACCTTCCAAGCGATCACCATCTGGCACGATGAATTGTTGTCCGAAGACATTCTGCTGCGGGATGTCATCGATCTGGAAACCACGTTCGGCAACCAGCTGGACGAAGACGGCGACGCGCCAGTCGTTGATGCGTCTGCCGTGCAGGCTGCAAAACCTGCAAGAGAGGCCGGGCCGGAACTGGATGCGGATGGCAACCCGATCACCAGCGACGACGATGATGACGAAGACGATCAGGTTAATATGTCGCTAGCCGCGATGGAAGCGGCATTGAAGGATCAGGTTCTGACCACTCTGGAACGGATCTCTACCGATTTCGCGATGCTGTCTGAAATGCAGGACAGCCGTATCTCGGCCACCCTGAACGAGGATGGCACGTTCAGCGAAGAGGACGAGGCGACTTATCAGAAGTTGCGGGCCGAGATTGTGCAACTGGTGAATGGTCTTCACCTGCACAACAACCGGATCGAAGCTTTGATCGATCAGCTTTACGGTATCAACCGTCGCGTTATGGCGCTGGACAGCTCGATGGTGAAGCTGGCCGATCAGGCGCGGATCAACCGTCGCGAGTTCATCGACGAATACCGCGGCCGCGAACTTGACCCGAACTGGCTGGCCGAGATGGCGGAAAAGCCGGGTCGGGGTTGGCAGATGTTCATCGAACGCTCGACCGCGAAGGTCGAAGAGCTGCGCAACGACATGGCTCAGGTCGGCCAGTATGTGGGTCTGGACATCAGCGAATTCCGCCGCATCGTTCAGCAGGTCCAGAAGGGCGAAAAAGAGGCGCGGCAGGCCAAGAAGGAAATGGTCGAAGCCAACCTGCGTCTGGTGATCTCGATCGCCAAGAAGTACACGAACCGCGGCCTGCAATTCCTTGATCTTATTCAGGAAGGTAATATCGGCCTGATGAAGGCGGTAGACAAGTTCGAATACCGCCGCGGCTATAAGTTCTCGACCTATGCAACGTGGTGGATTCGTCAGGCGATCACGCGTTCGATCGCGGATCAGGCGCGCACGATCCGTATTCCGGTTCACATGATCGAAACGATCAACAAGCTGGTCCGGACCGGCCGCCAGATGCTGCACGAGATCGGCCGCGAACCGACACCCGAGGAACTGGCCGAAAAGCTGCAAATGCCGCTTGAGAAGGTTCGCAAGGTGATGAAAATCGCCAAAGAGCCGATTTCGCTGGAAACGCCGATTGGTGACGAAGAAGACAGCCAGCTGGGTGATTTCATCGAGGACAAGAATGCCGTGCTGCCTCTGGACAGCGCCATTCAGGAAAACCTCAAGGAAACCACCACACGGGTTTTGGCCTCGCTCACCCCGCGCGAAGAACGTGTGCTGCGGATGCGTTTCGGCATCGGTATGAACACCGATCACACGCTTGAAGAGGTGGGTCAGCAGTTCAGCGTGACCCGCGAACGTATTCGCCAGATCGAAGCGAAGGCGCTGCGGAAGCTGAAGCATCCCAGCCGATCCCGAAAACTTCGGTCCTTCCTGGATCAATAATTTCCAAGGCGCCTCACCCGAGGCGCCTTTTTTCAATCAAGGCGCTCTTCACGATGGCCTGTTCTCCCATCACATTGGCGGGAACGCACAAGGCCCGGACCTTCTGTCCTTCTATATCCGTTTTGTCCACTCATGGGACGGGCCGGGGCGAGGTTTTTCAAGCTGATGACCCCCGGTCTCACGTCCGTATCGGGTGTGCCAATCGCGTCTTGAACGCGCTGGGCGGCTGGCCTGTCCAACGTTTGAAAGCGGTCGAAAATGCGGCCTGATCCGCATAGCCCAGCGAATAGGCGATTTCGGACAAGGGCATTTCATTCTTGATAAAGGTCTGCGCCAGGTCGCACCGCAGTTCGTCGACAACATCGCGATAGCTGGTGCCTTCATCCCTGAGGCGCCTGCTGAAGGTTCTAAGGCTCATCCCCAGATCAGTCGCGACGCTTTCGGCCTGCGGGATTGCGCCGGGCAGGGAACGGGTAACCAGCCCTTCGACATTGGAGCGGGTCAGATGTTTGGGCGCGCCTCTCTCAGAAAGCAGGCGATCTGCATATCCCAGCAAGTGCTCTCTGAGTTGGGGGTCATATGTCGGCACAGGCAGGTCCAGCGCGGAAAGTGGCAGGATAATCTCGAGGTTCTCAGCCCCAAAGGTCACAGGAAAACCGGCAAGCTTCTCAAATCTTCGGGCGTGGTCGCCGACCCTGTGCTGAAACCGAATTTCTATCGGATAGAGATTGACTTGCGTCAGGTTCCGCATTCTGGCCAGGGCAGCAAATATCAGGAACTCGGTGCGTCTGTGATACCGCGCAAATCCGGGGTCTTTCCACTCGGCTTCCAAGGTCGCAAAGTTACCCGCGACGCGCAGGTTAAGCGCGATGGCAGGGTCGATGATGCCGTGAAAGCGCGAAAGGTTCTCCATCACCTGTTTCAGATCGCGGGAATACTTGCTGATATAGGCGATCACGGTCGAGGCTGACGTAACCTCAAGACCCGTGCGAGCCGCAAACGTGACGTCGTGGGTGGCGTCACATGCATAACGGATAAACAAAGCCTCGCTTTGTACGCTGTAGGTTGAGACCGGCGGCGCGATATCCTGAGGGCGCAGCCCTGCCATCTTCAGGACATTACAGGACATATCGCCATTTCCGGAATAGCGGTCCAGTGCCTGAACAAACAGATGAAGTCGGCCGATATCGACATCCATCGCGAAGCAGTACCTCAAATTTTCAAATACATAAGCGGACTATTACAGAATTCTCTTTCATGATCGACGGTGCTGACAAGTCGATTTCACACAGAAACAAGCCATCGGTGGCAAATTCTCGAAATTTATTGACCGGTATGGACAAGCGTCGCCATGTGCAACGAACCAATTCAGTAATGTTGCCGGGTCCAGACCTTTATGGGGATGAGGTCAGAGCCTCGGGGAAATCACCAGCCTCTGGTCAAGGCTCCCCGGCACGCCCCCATACCTTTCGTACATGTCGCATTGCTTCGCTCAGGTGGTTTTGTCAGGCTGGCTTTAATTCAAAAATACCGGTGAAAAACCTTGAAAGATGTTTTTGAGAATACAGGGGTTTATGACCAAAACCTGATTGTGTTTGACGGCGAATGCGTGCTGTGTTCGGGGTTTTTCCAGTTTATGCTGAAACGTGACCGGCGCCATGTTTTCCAATTTGCCACGGCGCAGTCCCCGCTTGGGCAAAAACTGTACCGAGATCTCGGCCTTCCCACACAGGATTTTCAAACCAATCTGGTGGTCGTGGATGGCGCTGTTTTTCAGCATCTGGATGCATTTTCTGAGGCGATGCGACAGTTGCGCGCTCCGTGGTCGCTGTTATCAATATGCCGGTTTCTGCCTCGGCCCATCAAGGATCCGGCCTATCGCTTGATCGCACGAAACAGATACGCGTTCTTTGGGCGTTCCAAGACATGTCTGGTTCCCTGTCCCGATATCAGGGCTCGTTTTGCCGAAAACGGGTACTAGCGATGGGAGATCCCTTTCTTAAGGCGATAGGATCGACCGAAAGGTTGCCAAGGGCGGTTCGAGTTCTGCACACGAGCGAGGGCTACTTTACGGGGCGCTGCGACATCGAACGTGGCAAAGGGCTATGGGTTGCCCTTGCAACACGTCTGGCCGGATTTCCGCGAAGCGGCAAAGACGTCCCCGTTTCTCTGCACATTGGTGCAAATGGCGAATTCTGGTCATGGGACCGGAATTTCGCGGGCCACAAAACCCGATCAACTCTGAAATATGATACGAAAAGAGAGTGTGTTCGGGAATCTTTCGGCTCGATCTCAATCTGGTTAAAGCCCATTTGGCGGGAAAACGGAATGGATATCAAAATCCTCCGCCTGACCGTGTTTGGTATTCCGATGCCAGCTTTTACCTTGCCGCGATCAAGAACGCGCGAATGGCAGGACAAAACGGGGCGCTTTCGGTTTGATGTGTCTGCTGGCGCGCCGGGACTGGGAATGTTGATCAGGTATCAGGGATGGCTCACGCCGGTTCACGTATCGCACGAGACAGATTAAACAGAACGTGAGCGACCCTGTGCCGACGAAGCTAATGGCCTAACCTTTTTGACACACACAATCAGGGAAGTAATGACAATGAAACATACACGGACATTTGCCGCGATTGCCGCCCTGGCGTTCAGCATTCCCATGGCTGCTGACGCAGCGCCGCACGGGTACCGGACCGAGCCGATAAACGCCACTGACTTCGAGGTTATTCCGCGCGGCGACCAGCGTACCGAAGGATACTGGTGCGCGGCAGCGGATTATGCACGGCGTACTTTGGGCGCGGGCTGGCGCGATCCGATCTACGTGTTGCGCGGGTATGGGCCAAGCGTCACCACAGGGCGTAAAACAGCGGTTCAGTTTTCGATCAAGCCGCCACAGAATGTCGGTGCGCAGCCAAGCAGCTTTGTTTCGGTTGGTTTTCAGCCGGGGTACAGCATGTCTGTACAAGGCGCGAATGCCAGGTGTAACTATCGACCGTTCTTTAACGACTGACAAAACGGCGAGACACCGTGAATGCAGACTGAATTTGTAATACAGACCCAAGGTTCAGGTCTTTACGAGTTCACGGCCGAGTTGACGCATTGGCTGGGGCAGGTGGCGACGGATGGCTTACTGACGCTTTTCGTTCGCCACACCTCCTGTTCGTTGCTTATTCAGGAAAACGCGGATCCCGAAGTTCAAACCGACCTTCGGGCGTTCTTCGAAAGGCTGGTGCCGCCATCCAATCACCCGTCAATGTCGTATCTAAGGCATACTTATGAAGGCCCCGATGACATGCCCGCGCATATAAAAGCTGCGCTGTTGCCTGTATCCTTGTCGATACCTGTGTCGCAGGGTCGCCCATGCCTTGGAACATGGCAGGGGATATATCTGTTTGAACACCGCACGGCACCACACCAGAGACGGATTGCAGCGCACCTGGCCTGACCCTTTATCTAGCGGTTGAAATTTCCGACTACCCAAATCCTAGTTGCTGCCCTATAGTTGTGGATAAGTAAGTCGCAGCGCTTACAAAAAGAGGCGGAACAAGGGACGAGGAGACGGCGGATGCGCTGCCCGTTTTGCGGAAATATCGATACTCAGGTAAAAGATTCACGTCCGGCAGAGGATCACGTGGCAATCCGCCGACGCCGGTTCTGCCCGGCCTGTGGCGGGCGGTTCACGACCTATGAACGTGTGCAACTGCGTGATTTGGTTGTCATAAAGACCAATGGGAAGCGCGAGGATTTCGATCGCGATAAACTGGAACGTTCGATCCGTATCTCGATGCAGAAACGGCCAGTTGATCCCGAGCGGATCGATCAGATGATATCGGGTATCGTACGTCGGCTGGAAAGCATGGGCGATACGGATATCCCGTCCCACAAGATCGGCGAGATCGTCATGGAAGCTCTGGCGCGGATCGATACCGTCGCTTATGTTCGCTTTGCGAGTGTGTACAAGAATTTCCAGGCGGCCGATGATTTTGAGGAGTTTGTCCACGAACTGCGCCCGCCGCAGCCACCGACGGACGAGTGAGCGAAACAGATAAGCGATTCATGGCGCTGGCCCTGTCACTGGGGCGGCGCGGCCAGGGGATGTGCTGGCCAAACCCTGCAGTGGGTTGTGTTATCGTGCGCAAAGGCCGGATTGTCGGGCGCGGTTGGACCCAGCCGGGCGGTCGCCCCCATGCCGAGACCGAGGCTTTGGCGCAAGCCGGGCAGGCCGCGCACGGTGCGACCGCCTATGTAACTTTGGAACCCTGCGCCCATCACGGCAAGACACCCCCCTGTGCCGAGGCTTTGATTGCTGCGGGTGTCGCCCGTGTCGTGGCCGCCGTGGAAGACAGTGATCCGCGCGTCGCAGGGCAGGGCTTTGCCAAGTTGCGCGAGGCCGGAATTAAGGTCGTAACAGGTGTCCTCGCAGAGCAGGCGGAACGTGATCTGGAAGGCTTCTTCCTGAAGACGGAACAAGGCCGACCTTTCGTGACCCTCAAGCTGGCCAGCAGTTTTGATGGGCGGATCGCAACCTCGACCGGACACAGCCAATGGATTACCGGGCCACAGGCGCGTCGTGTTGTCCATGCCATGCGTGCGCGTCACGATGCGGTGATGGTCGGAGCGGGTACTGCGCGGGCCGACGATCCGTCACTGACGGTTCGGGATCTTGGCGTTGAACATCAACCGGTGCGCGTTGTCGTTTCGCGCCATATGGACATATCCCTGATGGGACATTTGGCCCGCACAGCATCAAAGACACCTGTCTGGCTCTGCCATGCGCATCACCCGGACGCCGAGCGCGCGAAAGCCTGGGAAGGACTGGGCGCAAGGCTGATCCCATGCGCGTTGAAAGATCATCAGATTGACGCGGTCGATCTGCTCCATCAGTTGGGGCAAGCCGGTCTGACCAGCGTCTTCTGCGAAGGGGGGGCGGCGGTGGCGGCGTCACTGCTGGCAGAGGATCTGGTGGATGAACTGGTCGGATTTACTGCCGGATTGACCATCGGTGCCGAGGGGCTGGCGGCAGTTGGAACATTGGGGTTAACGACGCTGGACGCGGCGCCAAGATTCGAGCTGATGGAAACCAATAGGGTGGGTGGGGATATCCTGCACCGTTGGCGCAGGGCGTCTGACTAGGTTTAGCGCCACAAGTGCGCATGTGTCGCAAACACGCCCTGAAGTTTTGACAGAACACGATTGAAGGGACCGGTCGGGGCACAAGTGCCCTGCGCCAGACGTTCAACGGCAACCTCGACGGGGCAGGGTTGCCCCGTGACCGGGTCGAAATAGCGAGGGTAATCAATCAGGGTGGCATGGACGAGGCCCATCAACGTCGGTCGCGCACCACGCCGGGCAGGAACAGCCCCCAGATCCGTGGTCAGCCCCCAACCCGCATAAAAGGGCGCGCCCAGAGTTGTAACCTTCACGCCGCGCAGCAAAGCTTCGAACCCCAGAAGCGACGTCATGGTCCATACTTCCTGCACGTGCAGCAACAATGATGCGGGGTCTGTTTGGGTTGCGACGATGTCGGCAATTGCCTCGGCATCGATCCTGCCTTCGCGCAAACTCGCTTCGACATCGGGGTGGGGTTTGTAAATCAGGATCGCGTCGGGATTGGCGTCCCGCGCAGCTTTCAGCAGGTCCAGATTGTTGCGAACCGCGCTGGTACCCAACAGGATCGAGGCATCGTCCTCGACCTGTCCGGGCACAAGAATACGATGGCCTTCGGGCAGGGGGCTGGTGGGATTGCCGGTATTGTATTTGCTCAAGCCTGCGGCCAAGAGGTTCTCGATAAGACGCTCTGCGCGCAGGTCCTGATCCGGCCTCAACGTTTCACGCGAAGTGATCAACTCTTCCAACTGGCTGGGTTTTGTCGGGTCGTAATAGATACCGAATTCGTCCGTCACCAGCGACAGTGGCGGGACCAGTGCCGCCCCAAGCCCGCGTGAACGCAGGAACCCGTCTTCGACCCGAACCGCCCCTTCGGTGTTCCTTGCCTGGCTGGCCCAGACCATGTGGGGGCGGTCCGGTGTGCCGGGTTGAGTTGCCGTGAAGCTCAGCTTTCCATGTTGCCCGAAAAACTGTTGCAAATGCCTGCGTTTCCACAAGCGCATCCCGGATGCCGTCCAGCCGTTTTTGTCCTGTCGCCAGGCGCGGGTCTGTGCCTCTAACGTGTCCAGTACCGTTTCCAGCTCGCACAGCTGATCGCGATAGGGATCGTACCAAGTCGGGTAAAGCAGCATGGCGGCCGCGAACAATTGTGCCCGTGTTAGGCTGCGCTGACGACGCGGAACGGGGCGGTCATCCTGCGTCAGGCCCCATCCTGCATAGAAAGGTTGGCCGAAAACACGCGGTTTGTGGCCAGCCAGAATTGCCTCAAACCCCAGTTGCGAGGACACGGTATAGACAGCGACAGCCCCTTCAAGCAACGGCCATGGGCTGATCGGGTCGCTGAACTGCGATATCCGGTCTGACAGGTCCTGATTGGTAAAATGCCCCTGACGGTGACCAGCCAGTGTTTCAGGATGCGTCTTGATCAGGATACGCGCGCCGGGGTTTTCCTCCTGCGCCAAGACAAGCATTTCAAGAAACCGGGCGCGGTCCGCTCCGCTTGCTGTTACCGACGCATCGCCAACCGTCTGATCAATCACCAAAACATAACCCGGATCGGGTGGGTCAAGATCGAGATCGAAGGCGGAATACTTGCTGAGGTTAAGCTCCCTGATCCGCGTGATCGCGGCGCGGGCCCGGTTCAGCAGGGCCGTGTCATCCAGCGGGTGCGTGGCCAGCACTGTTTCAAGCTCAGACGGCGTGGCGGCATCGAAATGCAGGCCGGAACGATCCAGCAACAGCCCCAAAGGGGGCTCGCCATTCCGGCCCGGGTGCAGAGATCTGAGAAAGGCGTCCTCGACCCGCAGAACCGGGGCAGCGTGTTTTTCGGCGATCTTAAGGCCGCGATGTGCTGTCGGGCTGTTACCCCAGACGCCTACGCAATCGCCGTCTTTGGGATATCCCAGACGAATGTCGTAACCCGAAAGCGACAGGATTCGTCTCAGACGTTTCTGGGTCAGAAAGCCGCCGTTATAGACGAACAGCCGATTTTGCCCGCTCCCGGCTGACGTGTCGGGATCGGGCCTCATGCATCAATTGCCAGTTAGGGTGGCAACGTTTGCAACGGGTGTCAGACCGCCTGCGATAAGTGAGATCGATTTGCTCCATTGTGCATAGGGCGCTTCGGTCACGTAGATCGTATCATCGTCCCGGATCACGAAATCGCGTGCAATGAACAGGCCGTTGGGGGCTGTCAGGTTCAGCAGGTAGATCATGCGCTGATCCCCTTTGAGGTCGGCGCGTCCGGTGATACTGCGGGCGACATCCTGACGTTCCTTGCGCAGGATAAAGATACCCGTTGGATCTGAGGACAGCGTCAGCAGACCACCGACCTGTGCCAAGGCTTCCAGTGCCGACAGGTCCTGGCTTTCAAATGCCACGCGCGACTGGCCCCCGGTTGCGCCAAGGGCGATATACGATCTGCTGTCCTCTTCCACCAGAATGCGGTCGCCACCGCGCAGGGCGACGTCCAGCTTGGGGTTGCGAAACAGGTCCTCGTACCAGACGGTACCCTTCTGATCGCCCCGGATCAGGGTCACCAGCGCGATGTCAGACGCGACCGAGACTCCGCCTGCCTGGGACAACATACCAAGCAGCGACCGGGTTGGCCGTTCAATCGGATAAATGCCCGGCGCGGCAACCGTGCCCGTCAGCGAGACGGTGGACCCGTCACCAGCGACGCGCCGCACTTCGACCTGCGGGTCCGGCGTTTGCTCCTGAAGCTTGTCTGTGATCAGAACGCGCAGCTGTTCCGGCGTGTTTCCCGCAGCCCGAATCCGGCCTGCATAGGGAACAAAGATAAATCCGTCGCTGTCGACCTGAACCTCATTCAACGCGGTTGCAAGACCGGTTTCGCCGGACAGAAGGCCATCGTCGACGTTTTCCCAGATGGTCAGCCCCAGCACGTCGCCAGGGCGGACGGTATCCGCGGTCAATGTCTGGGCACTGCTAAAGGAGGAAGAAAAACCATACTGAGGAATAGCGGATGTCGCGCGTGTGACGTTGTCATCAACTTCAACGACAAATGCGTTGCCCCCTTTTTGAACTGAACCGGCCAGAATTTCGGATTTGTTCGGTCCGGATTTTGGCAGCTGGCACGCGGCCAGCAGGCCAATTGCAGCCACAAAGGACACGCCCCGAATCCATCGCCTAGGAGAGACTTTCACCGCCCGATATCCTCAGTCTTTTGTAGTTGCGTGCAGATTAGCTGGTAAGTTGCTTAACTTCCAGTCACACACCACCCGTTTCATTCGACGACTTTCAACTGTGTCGTTCGCGCCTCGTTCGTATTCAGAACCGATTGGTAGGGATCGTTGGTGTCCAAAAGCATATCCACGGCGCGGCGCAGCAGCTGACGGCGCCCTCGTCTTGAATAGAACCCGCCGGGTACCTGACTGGTTTCCAGAAGAAATTGCCGATAACAGCGATAGGCTTCGGAATCGGGGCGGCAAGGATCGGCAAAAAACGCCGCGATCGGCTGCTGCGAGACGAAATCGGGTTTGTCATAAACCGAACGCCCGAAAATGCGCAATGGAATGCCCCGCCACAGGACCTGCTGTCCGGCGGTGGAATTCACGGTGACGGCCGAATTCGCCTCATCCAGCAACCTGGCCAGCTTGCCGCCCGGCACATAATGAACCCGGTCGTCGATGCCGTGTTTTCTGGCAATCTCGCGAGCCCGGCGTCGCAACGGTTCGCGATGGTTTTCCAGGGGGTGTTCCTTTACCACCAGCCTGTGATGGGTCGGCGCGCCTTGCGCAAATCCTTCGATTACCAGCTCAAGAAATTCACACATGCCCGAAAAGCTGGAATGAGCTTTCACCGAGCTGTCATGCCCAAGCTGCAACAGAACGAGGTGGTAGGGGTATCCGCCCCATCTGACCCGCGCCGTCGCCACACTTCGCTGAAGACGATGAAAAGGCATCAAAAACAGGCGCTTGAGGTACAATCTGAATTCTTGCGAGACAGGTAATTCCCTGTGCGGTTGAAAGTTTCGGTAGCGGCTGTTCAGAGTCATCACGAACCAATGATAAAGGGCGCCATAGAAGATATGATGCCGCATGTCTCCCCAATGCGACGGGGGCGGCGGCGCCTTTCGGTCGGACAGGGCCATGGCCTGACGCATCTGCTGAACGTCCAGCGTCATCAGCCGGGAATTTCCATTTGACCCGTCCCGCTCATAGGTCACCCACCAGGGGCGCAGATACCCCTCCTCGAATACATGTACTGTAACTCCGCAAGACCGTGCGATTTCGACCGCACGCGCATGTATGGGTCTGGTGTCGCCATATAGTACAATGTCCGTAACAGCTTTTTCAGCGATTAAAGAGGACAGTGTTGCGGGCCAGTTTTCCGGTTTGTCCTGAAACGGGATGTAACTTGCTTTGTCAAACCAGAACGCCTGATCGCCTGCATTGAATCCAACTCGCCAGACCCGAGCCCCCGTCGCGCGCAACATACGCCCCAAGGCCGGGAAAAAAGGTCCGTGCGGGCCCTGAAGGAACAGGAAGACACGATCATGAGACCTTAAAGGCGGGTGCTGCATCCGAACTGCTCGTATTGTTGTTGTTGCCAAAACTATGCCCGTTTGGTCGGTGTACGGCAAGGCAGGGCTTGCCCGCGCGGCCCGTTGGCCTTACCTCGACGGTGATAGTCAGGCACAGGTTAGAAACTGAGGGTTAACGGAATGTTTACAGGGATCGTCACCGACATGGGCACCGTCGCCGAGCTGGAGCAGCAGGGTGACCTGCGCGCGCGGATCAAGACCGCCTATGACACTGCGGGCATCGATATCGGGGCCTCGATTGCCAGTGACGGTGTGTGTCTGACCGTGATCGCGCTGGGCGACGATTGGTATGATGTCCAGATCAGCGCGGAAACCGTCTCGAAAACCAATCTCGACACATGGACTGTCGGCAAGCGTGTCAATCTGGAACGTGCCCTGAAGGTTGGTGACGAACTGGGCGGTCATATCGTCTCGGGCCATGTGGATGGCGTAGCCGAGGTGATCGCGATCAAGGAAGACGGCGACAGCACCCGCGTCACCCTGCGCGCACCAAAGGATCTTGCACGGTTCATTGCGCCCAAAGGGTCGGTGGCACTGAATGGCACATCCCTGACGGTCAATGACGTGACAGATTGCGATTTCGGCATCAACTTCATCCCACACACCAAAGAGGTCACCACCTGGGGTGACGTGCAGGTCGGTGACCGGGTCAATCTTGAGATCGATACGCTGGCCCGTTATGTGTCGCGTCTGGCCGAGATGTCCTGATACGATACGTCGCGTCGGAGCAGACCTGCGCCGTTTGTGGACTGGTCTTTGTGCCCTCAGTGGTCTATTCCGCCGTTCAAACATGCCATGCGAAAGGCTGCCCAATGAGCTTTGAGACACCCGGCCCGGTCGAGGCCCGGCTGCGCGACGCGATCAGCCCGATCGAAGACATTATTGAAGAGGCGCGTGCGGGCCGGATGTATATTCTGGTCGACCACGAGGATCGCGAAAACGAGGGCGATCTGGTGATTGCTGCCGAGTTCGCCGATGCCGAGGCCATTAACTTTATGGCCACCCATGGCCGTGGCCTTATCTGTCTGCCGATGACAGCAGAACGTGTCGAAGCGCTTGGGTTGCCGATGATGGCGGTGAACAACTCGTCCCGGCACGAAACCGCATTCACCGTGTCCATCGAAGCGCGCGAAGGGGTCAGTACCGGGATCTCGGCCGCCGACCGTGCGCTGACCGTGGCAACTGCGATCAACGAGCAGAACACGATGGCCCATATCGCAACGCCGGGCCACGTCTTCCCCTTGCGCGCCAAGCGGGGTGGGGTGCTGGTGCGTGCCGGTCATACCGAGGCTGCCGTTGATATCTCGCGTCTGGCCGGTCTGAACCCCTCGGGCGTGATCTGCGAGATCATGAAACCCGACGGCACCATGGCGCGTCTGCCCGATCTGGTTGAGTTTGCGCAAGAGCACAACATGAAGATCGGCACGATCAGTGACCTGATCGCCTACCGGTCGCGCAATGACAATCTGGTGGTCGAAACCTCGCGTCAGATGGTGACGTCAGAATATGGCGGCGAGTGGGAGATGCGGCTGTTCACCGATCAGACCCACGGCATCGAACATGTGGTCATGATCAAGGGCGACATCACCACACCCGAACCGGTGTTGACCCGCACCCATGCCCTGCACGAGGCCCCCGATATTCTGGGTCTTGGTCCGAAATCCTCGCGCGAACTGCCGCGCGCCATGGAAAAGATTGCTGAAGAAGGACGGGGCGTGGTCTGCCTGTTCCGTCAACCGCGCAACTCGCTATACGCCACGGGTGACGAGGGGCCGCGCACCATCAAACAAACCGGTCTGGGGGCGCAGATCCTGTCCAAGATGGGAATTCAGGAACTGGTCCTGCTAACCGACTCGCCGCAAACCGTATATCTGGGGCTTGACGCGTTTGGCCTGTCCATCGTCGGCACCCGTTCGATTCTGAAGGAAGACTGATCATGGCTGCTCAAGACGAACATGGCGTTCTGCCGACACCGACATTTGACAAGCCGGTCAAGCTGCTGATCGTGGCGGCGCCGTTTTATCGTGCGATTGCCGATAACCTGATCACGGGCGCGAAGGCCGAAATCGAAGCCGCGGGTGGCACCTGCGAAGTGGTCGAGGTACCCGGCGCGCTGGAAATCCCAACCGCCATCGCTATGGCCGACCGTCAATGCAACTTTGACGGCTATGTCGCGCTGGGCTGCGTCATTCGCGGTGAGACCACGCATTACGAAACCGTTTGCAACGACTCCAGCCGGGCCATCCAGTTGATGGGCCTGCAGGGCCTGTGCATCGGTAACGGCATTCTGACCGTAGAAAATGACGCGCAGGCCGAAGTCCGCGCGAACCCCAAAAAGATGAATAAAGGGGGTGGGGCTGCTGCTGCGGCCTTGCATCTGATCGCGCTCAGCCGTAAGTGGGGCTCTTCCAAAAAGGGCGTTGGTTTCAAGCCGCCGTCCGAGTCCATCCTTGTGGCGGGCGACAGCAACGGACCCTCGACAGCATGACCAAGACAGACGCGCCGAAACCGGCCAACCAGAAACGCCTGATGAAATCCGCCGCCCGGCTTTATGCCGTGCAGGCGCTGTTCCAGATGGAACAGTCCGGGCAAACGACCGAAGCTGTCGTGAACGAGTTTCTGGATCACCGGTTTGGCGCCGTCTATGAGGGCGAGGAGATGCTGGACGGCGATATCTCGGTTTTCAGGTCCCTGGTTGACAATGCGGTGAACTATCAGGCGGCCATCGACCAGATGACTGACCGTGCGTTGGTGGCCAAATGGCCGATCGCGCGCATCGATCCGACCCTTCGTGCGGTGTTCCGTGCCGCAGGTGCCGAGCTGACCCAAAGCGACACGCCGCCAAAGGTTGTCATCACCGAATTCGTCGATGTGGCGCGTGCGTTTTTTCCGGAAGGCAAAGAGCCGAAATTCGTCAATGCCGTGCTGGATCACATGGCGCGCGAGGCACAGCCCGAGGCATTCTGACGCCTTTACGAGAACCAAATATGCGCTAACCTGAATGTCATAGCGCAAAGAGGTTCGCCATGCCCAAACTGATCCGCCTTTATATCACGCAAGTTGCCTGGGGCTTTGTCATTTCGGCTGTGTTTGTCGGCGTTCTGTTGGCGCTGAATGTCGCAAACCTGCGCCATCTGATAACCAGTTCGGAAATCGGCTTTATCGCTTTGGTGATGATCTGGTTCATGAACGGCATTGTCTTTGCCGGTGTTCAGTTCGCCTACAAGATCATGAGCATGGCAGAAAAGCCGCAAGGCCCGCGCCGGGGGACACCTGTTGTACACAGCTTTGAACCGGCGGTTGCAAAGCAGGAAGCCCGCGCAGGGCGCTGAACTTCCGTGGAAAATGTGGCGGGACCACCAAACAACCGTGTGGTTTGATTCCCGAGGACCTGTATATACAGGTGGGCGCCAGGTAATCAGGCCAGGACCTGAACAGAGCCAGCCCCCTCGGAATTGCTTAAGGCCACCAGAATGCTACCTTTCACAAGAAGGGCAGAACCCGCCACGCGCTTAAGTAGGGCGTATGACGGGTTCGCACAAGGGGTCAGGCATCAACAGTTTCGTGCAATGCCGTGCGCATCTTGCCAAAGTGCTCGTCCCAACCCTTGTCCAGCGCCAGGATCAGGCCAAAGGCATCGGCCCCCTGCGGCAGGCCTTCATGCCGCAGGTCAAGGCGCGTCCCGCCTGCGACGGGTTCCAGGGTCCACTTGACCACGCTCACCGCGTCGCCCATCGGTTTTAC
Organism: Ruegeria sp. SAZD013; assembly: GCF_059612525.1. NCBI lineage: Bacteria > Pseudomonadati > Pseudomonadota > Alphaproteobacteria > Rhodobacterales > Roseobacteraceae > Ruegeria > Ruegeria sp. SAZD013. The sequence goes on from NZ_JBXWQT010000001.1 coordinate 95,245, forward strand.
GGTGAACGTGTATTCCAGATATTTGGGAGGGTTGGCAACGCGAACCTCACCCCAGATCAACAGGTCGCCGCTTGTCGTGCCAAACATCTCCAGCTTTTGACCCGCGGACAGAGTATGTCGAGGTTTGTGGAACCATTCCGCCAGACGATCCGGGTCTGTAAGATAAGCCCAAACCGTTTCCGGCTCGGCCCTCAGAAAGATCGATTTATTCAGAACTGCATCGGTCATTTCGATTTCCTTTCAACAGCTTCCTTGAGAGAGTTGAGGCGATCGTCCCAGAACTGGTCAAAATATCTGAGCCAGTCCAAAACGGGGGCCATCCCCTGTGGTTCAAGACGGTTAATGCGTTCGCGGCCGCGGGTTTCAACGGTGATCAAGCCGCCGTCGGATAGCACGGTCAGATGTTTTTTGACCGCGGCCCGGGTCATGTCGAACCGGTCTGTCAACTGCCCGATGGTCATGTCCTGAGACGAGAGCAATTGCACAATGTCCCTACGTGTGGGATCGGCCAGCGCACGAAACGCGTTTTGAGTTCGGTTATCCATAAGCAACCCCGGAAGAGATACCATTTGGTATCATATTAATGCGACACCCAAAGGTATCATGTCAAGTGCGACGCAGCACTTTACTTTTGTTCCCTAATTGTTCACATTTCTGACATGACTTTAGATCTGCAGCCCGGACAGAAACTGGCGCGTGGCGTCGCACGCCACCTTGCCGCACATGGTTTTGTTTCTGTTGAAGAATTCGTTCCGGCACGTGGTCTACGTGTCGATGTAATGGGCCTAGGTCCCAAAGGTGAACTTTGGGTGATCGAATGCAAATCCAGCCGTGCCGATTATCAATCGGATGCCAAATGGCAGGGCTATCTGGAATGGTGCGACCGATTCTTCTGGGCCGTGGATACCGAGTTTCCGACCGATCTGTTACCTGACGAAACGGGCTTGATCATTGCTGATGCCTATGATGCCGAGATCGTGCGCATGGCGCCCGAGGACAAGCTTGCTCCAGCGCGGCGCAAAAAGATGATCCAGAAATTTGCAACAGATGCAGCACGCCGACTGCATGCACTGCGCGATCCGCGCTTGTAAAAAGCTCAGCCTTTGACGGCGAGGGCGGCCTGTATCGCGGCGCGGATCTCGTCTGCGATTTCTTCGGCTTCTTCGGGATCGAAATCCATCGGAATCTCGATGCCGTCGGCTTCGATGAACAAGCGCACCATCCCCTGATCGGTCGGGCCGATTTGCAGGTTGGCCTGTATATCGCGTTCGGTATTGATGCCCATCTGTGCCTCCGAGCCTGAGCGTTCGTGCTAACGCGCACGGGGTTGAGAATCAAGTCACCTTTGCGGTCAGATAAGACATGGATAAAGTGGTTCTCAGAACGTTTCGCCCCGATGATGCCGCGTGGCTGGTTGAACAGCACGGGTTGCTCTATGCGCGCGACGAAGGATTTGATGACAGCTTTGCCCCATTGGTTGCGCGCATCCTTGAGGAGTTCATTGCAGACAACGACCCGTCCTTTGAAAAAGGCTGGATTGCTGAACGGACTGGACAAAGATTGGGTAGCATCTTCTGCGTGCGCGTGGACCAAACAACCGCCAAACTGCGCCTCTTCCTGCTTGTCCCCGAGGCGCGCGGACTTGGGTTGGGGAAACGGCTGTTACAGACCTGTACAGATTTTGCACGCGAGGCTGGATATCGGGAAATGGTTCTGTGGACCCATGAAAGCCATACGGCCGCCTGCGCGCTTTACAGGGCGTTTGGCTGGGAACTGATAGACAGCAAACCGGTGCATTCCTTTGGGGTCGATCTTGTCGAACAAAGCTGGAGAATTCGGCTTTAATCCTCTTGCATTCCCCGGACGCGTTCGGTACATCGCCCCTCACGAAGTGCCGCCTTAGCTCAGTTGGTTAGAGCGCTGGATTGTGGATCCAGAGGTCCCCTGTTCAAGCCAGGGAGGCGGTACCATTCCCCCAAAATCGACTGTCCGTGTTCGCACCGCCAAGCGCATTACAAACATAGTGTAGGCTCGAACGCCGGAAAGTCCGGCGCGCTGATCTTTAGCGCGCCAGGTTCAGTTTGAACCGCATTTTCACCCGTTTCGCAGTGGGCAGGTGGCGGTTCAGGCGTTTGTTTATGAGGCCAAAACCCCCGACAATCACCAATGTCAGCAAGATGAAATAGAACGCCAGAATTGGATAGGGGATAAACGGGTTGAACGTCTTGTCCGCGAAATAGCTGGCGTAATAGAGCGCGTCGCCGCGCTGCTGCCAGGCCGGAAAGGCCGAGAAGAAGACCAGCGTGGTGGCGTGGAACAGAAAGATGGCTTCGTTCGTGTAGGCAGGCCAGGCCAGCCGCAACATGGTTGGCCAGACGATCCGCCGAAACCGCGACCAGCCGGACATACCATAGGCATCTGCCGCTTCGATATCTCCCTTGGGGATCGAGCGCAGAGCACCATAAAAAATCTCACCTGAATAGGCTGCGGTGTTCAGGAACAGCACGATCAGTGCGCCGAGCCAAGCCGAGGTGAAGGCGTCAAACAGTGGATAGGTTTTCTTCAGCGACAGGAAGAAGAAATAGGCAAAGAAGAACTGGATAAAGAGCGGCGAGCCCCGGAACAGAAAGATGAACCATTCGGCAGGTTTGCGCAGCCATTTGTTGGTCGAGGCTTTGCCGACGGCCAGTGCAGTGGCCAGAAAGAACCCGGTCGTCAGCGCCATGACGCCGAAATAGATGTTCCAGATCATGCCCGAGCCGATCAGGGTGAACTGTTCGCACAGGGTGAAATCGGTCTTGGGCAGCAGGCGCTCCCCAATGCCAAGCGAACGCAGGCCGTAATCCTGAATGGTCTGGATGCAGCTCATGCTCGGGCTCCCTGAAAAGGAGATTGCGTGCGCGAATCAGATTGCTGTGCAATCGCGTGCGGCACCCGGATGCGGTCTTGAACGCGGATCATCATGCCGTGGTCTCCTTGCGCAGAAGCTCTCCGCCCGAAGTGGCCTGTCCGTGGGACAATCGCCGCATCAGTTTTTCCAACCCAAGTTCCGAGAAACGGGTCATGCCAAGGTAGAAGATCAGCAGGAACAGGAAATACCACATGCGCCAGTCGCCATGCGGGTATTGCGTGAATTTCGAGGTTTTGGTGCCGCCCAGTTCGCGCGCCCAATACACGATATCTTCAACACCCAGCAGGAAGAGCAGGGGCGTCGCCTTGATCAGCACCATCCACAGATTGGACAGGCCGGGCAGCGCGTAGACCCACATCTGAGGCACCAGGATGCGCCAGAAGGTCTGGCGGCGGTTCATACCATAAGCTTCGGCCGTTTCCAGCTGCGCATGTGGTACGGCGCGCATCCCCCCGAACAGGACATTGGCCGCAAAGGCGCCAAAAACGATAGAGAACGTGATGACCGCCAGGAAAAACCCATAGGTTTCATGCATCCATTCAGGCGCGGTCCCGAGTGGCAGCTTGGCAGCCTGACAAACAAGGAAATCATTGCCCTGGCGGATTGGGTCGGTCCAGTCCGGGCACAATATCTTATGCCGCGTCCACTCGAACGCCTGATCCAGTGCGATGACGAAAAACAGGAAAAACGCAATGTCGGGCACGCCGCGCACAATCGCGATATACCCTTTGCCCAGCCAGCTGAGCGGGGGGAAATGCGAGCGCGCCGCCATGGCACCTGCAAACCCGAAGCCAAGTGCGACGGGCGCGGTCACAGCCAGCAGGGCCAAAACCTTGATGAAAGACAGGTAGAACGACCAGTGTACGCCATTGGTCAGGTAGCATGAAAACCAGCGGAACGTGCCCAGCGTGTCAGGATCAGCGCAGTACGAGAACATATGGCGTCTTTCCAACGTCTGTTCCGGCTAGGCCGGAATCGGCCCGGTGCCGAGGCACCGGACCGGGATTGGTCAGGTCTTAGTTGGTGACGACCGAACCGTCAGTACCGTATGTGGCGGTGCCTTCACCGAACCACTTGATCAGCATCTCGTTCAGCGTGCCGTCGGCTTTCATCGAAGTGATGGCTTCGTCGAACTTGCCGCGCAGTTCACCGTCGCTTTCACGCAGGCCCATGCCGACGCCGCCGCCCAGCGGAACCGGATCGCCGACAAAGACCAGCTCACCGCCCGATTCCTCGACCAGCGGCACCAGATAGTCGCGGTCGGCCAGAACTGCATCGGCTTCGCCGTTACGGACAGCTGCAATGGTTTCTTCCGGGGTCGCGAATTCGACCAGGGTTGCACCGGATTCGGCAACGTGGCCTGCCTGGATCGTGGCGGTTTGCGCCGCAACGACACCACCAGTTACGTCTGCCGAGTCAGAGGTCGCAACATAGGCCGAAGCGGTCGGCGGGTAATAGTCTTGGGTAAAGTCGATGACCTCATCACGTTCGGCTGTGATCGACATACCGGCGATGATGGTGTCGTAGTTGCCCGAGACCAGGTTCGGAATGATCGAATCCCAGTCGTTCTTGACCCATTCACACTCCAGGTTGGCGCGTTTGCACAGCTCGTCGCCGACTTCACGCTCGAACCCGTCGATTTCACCTGCATCGTTGATGAAGTTGTACGGAGGGTAGGCGCCCTCGGTGCCCATGCGGATCGTGTCGGCCATGGCGATACCAGCAGTCAGCGCCAGGGCCGCAGTGGACAGAATCAGGTTTTTCATTGGTTACTCCCCAGTTTTGGTTCTGTTCTTGAAGTTAAGCCGCCTGAGTGGCGGAGAGAAAGCCCCGAAGCCGCTCGGATTCGGGTGACGTAAAGATATCTTCGGGCAAACCTTCTTCCTCGATCAGGCCCTGATGAAGAAATACCACGTGGCTCGAGATATCTGCCGCCATTTTCATGTCATGAGTCACGATGATCATGGTGCGCCCTTCGGCTGCCAGATCCTTGATCACCTTGATCACTTCCTGTTCCAGTTCGGGATCCAGCGCCGAGGTCGGTTCGTCGAACAACAGCGCCTGTGGTTCCATGCACAGCCCCCGCGCGATAGCGGCGCGCTGTTGCTGACCGCCGGACAATTGCGCCGGATAGGCGTCGCATTTGTCGCCAATGCCAACTTTCTCAAGGTATTTGCGCGCGCTGTCTGCCACTTCGGCCTTGTCGCGGCCCAGAACGGTCACGGGGGCTTCCATGACATTTTGCAGGATGGTCATATGCGCCCACAGATTGAACTGCTGAAACACCATCGACAGGTTAGTGCGGATGCGCAGGACCTGCTTGGGGTCCGCGGGGCGGCGCCCATGGCTATCGCCCGACCATTTGACAGGTTCGCCTTTGAACAGGATTTCGCCCTGCTGGCTGTCTTCCAACAGATTGCAGCAGCGCAGCAAAGTTGATTTTCCTGACCCCGATGACCCGATCAACGAGACCACGTCGCCGCCATGCGCTGTGATATCCACCCCCTTCAACACTTCCAGATTGCCGAAGCTTTTGTGAAGGTTTTTGATTTCGATGACGGGAGCGGTTTCTGTCACGGGCAGTCCAGTAGTTTGTGGTGTTGGTGCGGTACTAGGGCCGAAAAATTTGCTCAATGCAATGCGCAATTCGCAAATTCAGGGTCGGAAACTGTCAAATTGACCAAATGCACCCGACAATTTGGCCATCAGATTATCTGCTGGGCGCATGGCGGTGGCGGGGTCGGTACGGACAGGTACTCCTCCGCCGGGATGTCGATCAGCCCCTGAATGTGCAGCGTTTTGCGGTCGTGTTCGGCAAGGTTTTCTATTGCTGCCCGAACTGCGTCTGCGACCAGATCCGCGTTTTGGTCGGGTCCGGTAATATAGGGCAGGGTCGGTGTAGAAGCGGTTTTTGCCAGTTCGCGCAGGCTTTCGCCCAGATCGGTATGTTCTTGCAACATCATCCAGGTCAACGCATCCAGCGCCGCGAAATCTGCCTTCCCCTCCGAGACCGCCTGCGCTGACAGCGCGTGACCGCCTGTCTCCAACAACGACGCAGGATACAGGTTCTCCCGGGATAAATACGTGATGGGTGCCGCCCAGCCGGATTGGGACAATGCTTCGTTATATGCGAAGATACCGTCAGTCATTCCCGCCAGCGTGCGGTCGTCGTCGCGCCGCGCCACAAAGACCGAGCAATAATGCCCGGCAGGGCAACCGGGCAGGCCGTAATCCGGGGTGCCCACCAGTTGAACACGACCATGCAAGCGTGTGCGATAGGGCATTCCACAGGTCTGTGCCAGCACCAGATCGGGATCAAGCCAAACCTGCCAAACATCGGCGTCTCGGGTCAGCTGTTCTGGCCCGTAACCCAGATTCGCGCGAATCAACCCCCAGAACCGACCATTGGCGGCCTGAACCTCGGGCATGTCGTACATGCCAAGCATGGCTATCAAGATTTGGCGGCCTTTTGCCGGGCCAAAGCCGAATCCACGTCGCTGACCCCCAGCAGGCTGACAACCAGACGCAGCAGCGAGTCCTCCTCACCCGTGCGGTGGCCATCAGCCAGGGCCACTGACCACAGCGCCTGAACCACCGCCAGCCGGTTTTCATAAGCGACTGCTTCCTTGATGGCGCGGGTAAAACGGACCGTGTCGGGGGCTTCGGTCTCCAGATCTTCGGCACGGGCGCGCAAAGCCGCGCTTTCGAATGGGGACAAACCGTATCGTTCTGCCGATATGCGGTCGATGCGCGACATTTCGGAGGCAGAATAATCGTTGTCAGATCGTGCCAGACGCACCAGCAGGGCCGTCAGGGCCAGGCGGGCATCATCTTCGACAAGCGGGTCGGGCTTGGGCTGTGTGAGCCTGGAAAGAAAGTCACTGAACATGGGTAAGATATAGCGGGCGCTTAACTCACATCCAAGCGGCTTTGGACGCGCTCGCGCGCTGCCTGACTGTCATTGTAGCTCAGGCCCATGGCAATGCGGGCTTCTTCGACGATCTTTATCTCGCCCTCGTCCGAACTGCCATCCGCCAGAACGATTTCCCACAACGCGTCAAGGGCTGCCAGCCGCTCTTTCAGATCCGTGGTTTCCCGGATCAGTTTGCCGAACGTATCAGTTTCCGGTGCCGCAGCATGGAGCTTTTCACAGGTGGCACGCACCTTAGCTGCCTCAATCGCGTTATGCTGGTACAGACGGGCCAGTATCTTGTCGATCAGACTGATCTCTTCCAGCTTGTAATCGCGATCTGCCTGCGCGACGCGCACCATCAGAGCACCCAGAGCAAGTTCTGCATCCGGGTCCGGCAACTGTTCATGATGAGGCGGTCTGAGCGCCTTAAAGAACCTTTTCAACATAACAAACACCTAGACGACAGGTCGTGATCGGCCAAGCACGAAATGCTGGTCTTGATACAGTATTGCATGTATCCAGCGCCGAGTCGGACCTGTGCACGATAAAGTTGTATTTGAAAGGAAGTTTCAGATGATACCGCGTTTACCTGGTGCAATGGGGATCAGTAAATCAGACAAGGGGCTGGAAATCGCACCTTGGTTCAATCCGCTCGTTTCGAAAGCTGAAGGCTACAATGTCAAGATACTGTTGAAAAACTCTGCTTGAGCGATGCTTTGGCTGCTGATTCAATTCTCTTGAGTTGCAGGAGAGTTGCTG
>NZ_JBXWQT010000002.1:0-45040 GCF_059612525.1 Ruegeria sp. SAZD013
GTGTAGCCATCCGCCATCATCCCCGCGCTGCCCTCATGCGCACAGTCCCAGAACATGATCCCAGCCTTCGGAAACAGATCCGAAATCGGCATCATCGCAGAGCCAATGATCCCAAACGCATGTTCAATACCATGCATCTGCAAAACCTTAACAAAGGCCTCTTCCGTCGTCATCTTCATAGGGGTGTTTCCTTATCTTCAGAACGCCAAAGCGTTGGTAAATTAGAGTATTTCGTCTCTGAGGTAATAGCCGACATAGGCTATGCGCTGGCCGAGGCGGCGGAAGGGTGTCAGGATACCATGGCTGGGCAGCGGGGACGTAAAGATCGGCAGGGCAAAGGCCTTGTCTTTCTTGCCCGCGATCAGCTGTGCCATACGACGCCCGGCCTGAGCCGAGTACATCACGCCGTTGCCACCATATCCCATCGCGTAGAACACGCGCTGTTTCGGGTCCGGTTGAAAGATACGCGGCATCATATCGTGGCTGACATCGACCCAGCCCCACCACGAGTAATCGAGGTTGATATCCGTCAGCACCGGAAACTTTCGGGCGAGGCCCTTTTTCAGAAGCTCCAAATGTTTTTCGTTCTCGGCGTCTCGTCCTGTTACCGCGCTGCGGCTGCCGATCTGCATCCGGTTGTCAGGCAATAAACGATAATAATGGCGCAGGGTGCGCGTGTCCGTCAGGGGCGATTTGGTCTGAATGCCACACTCATCCAGTTCGGCCTGGGTTAGGGGCCGTGTCACCATCGAGTTGGACAGGATAGGCATCAGGCGGTGCTTTGTGCGCGTGTTCAGACCCGGTGGGGTATAGCCCGCGGTTGCCAAGGCCACCGTTTTGGCGCGGACGATGCCGCCCGGTGTGCGCAGGTGATGCACGCCGTTCTTCGTCTGCCATCCCATGACCGGGCTGCCGGTGTGAATTTTCACCCCCAGACGACGCGCCATGTTGACGTAGCCGAACGCCAGTTTACCCGCATGGATGCAGGTCCCGTCAGGTTCCCACATGGCACCTGCGGCCTCCATATCGCGCACGTGCTTTTCATGCAGCTCTTCCCGAGAGAGGATGCGCGAGCCGTAGCCGAACACATCGTTGAGCAGCTTGCTCTCTTTCTTGAGGGACGGCATGACCTTGTCGCGATGCGCGATGTAGTAGTGGCCGCCTGGCTGCGGGTCGCAATCGATATCATCCGACGCAATCAGATCGTTGAACAGCTGAAACGCTTCTGTGACCTCGGCATGCATGCGCTTGGCCACGTCCGTTCCCCACCGTTCGATCCATTGCGACCGCTTGAGCCGCCCGGATGAGATCTGGGCCTGCCCGCCATTGCGGGTGGAGCAGCCCCATGAGACGGTATTTGCTTCTAAAACAACAGCTTGAATGCCGTGTTCCTTGGCAAGATGAATGGCGGTCGACAGACCGGTATACCCCGATCCGATCACCACCACATCCGCATCCATATCGCTGGACACAGGTCCATCATCGGCCGGAGGTGTTCCGGCCGTTCCAATCCAATACGTGGGCGCGTGGTCGCGATTGTGACCCGGACCCGCATCAATGATCGGGTCATATTTGGGGTCATAACTGGCCTTGGGCCAGTGACGCGGGATGCTGTTATCCACCATTCTTGTTTTTCTCCGAGGCTGCGCGCAGGGCGGCGGATCAGGCTTTGAACATTGGGCGCGCTTTGCGAAGCGCCTGTTTTACAATGATTTTACCGTCACGAACGGTGAACAGATCCGCACCTTCGGCTTCGATCCGCATTCCGTTTGCGTCGGTTCCCGAGAAGGTCCACTCGGATACGGCACGATCACCGTGGACAAAGTGGCTGTGATGATCCCAATGGGCGTCTTTCATGCCTGCCCAGACGCCCGAAAACGCGGCGGCGATGGCTTCGGCACCTTCAACCTTGTTGCCGTATTTCTCGTCACCGGCCACGGTGTAGAACACGCAGTCGTCGGCGAAGTGGGTCATCACGCCGTCGATGTCGTGGCGGTTGAACGCGTCGAACGTGTCCGCCAGGTCCTGCGCGGTCAGGGTTTTGTTCATTTTGTACTTCCTTGTCAGTGGGGTTGTTACATTTCGTCCGGGTTCGGAACGATCAGTGTCGGGATCCTGGAGCGCCGCAAAACGCGTTTTGCGACCGTGCCCAGGAAGGTGTGCGAAAAGCCGTGATCATGCGCCCCCAATACGATCAGGTCGCAACCCAGTTCGACCGAGCGGCGCAGGATCACTTCTGCCGGATGGCCGTCAGTCACCTCGACCGAGGTGACCTGATCGCGAATTTTCCCGTCGTCGCCGTCGAACTGCGCCCAGAACTTGGCTTGCCGCTCGGCCAGAACCTTGCGCACCATCTCGTGACGACGCTCAATGGCGGTCTTGCGGGTCTCTTCGTTCATAATGAAGATTTCCATCGTGATCTTGGCGTCGTCCGACAAGGGTTCATTCACGTGCAACACGTGAATCTCCGCCCCGGTGGCCTGCGCGATGCTGGCGGCATGGCGCATGGCGTGACCCGAGTTTTCGGACAGGTCGGTGGCAAACAGGATGTTGGAGACCATCTGTTTCATGTCGTCATCCTTTCAGATCAGTAGCCAAACAGCCGTGGGAGCCACAGCGACAGTTCAGGGAAGAAGGCGATTATGAAGATCGCCACCGTGTTTGCCGCCGCAAAAGGCAGCGCGCGCAACGAGATCTGTTCGATCGAGATGTTCGAGATACCCGATGCGATGAACAGGTTCTCGCCCAGCGGCGGGGTCTGGAACCCGATGCCCAGCGTACAGACCATCACCACGCCAAAGTGGATCGGATCGATACCAACCGAATACGCTACCGGCAGCATTACCGGAACAAGGATCAGGATGGTGGCCAGTGTTTCCATGAACATGCCGACGAACAGCAGGAAGAAGATGATCAGCGCCCAAATTACATAGAGGTTGTCGGTGAAGCTGAGCATCGAATCTGCGATGATCGCCGGGATCTGGTTTTCCACCAAAAGACGTCCGAACACCGTAGCGGTGAACAGGATCAGCAGGACGCGACCGGTCAGCCATGTGGTGGCTTCAAGCGACTGGAACAGCGACTGCCAGGTCAGTTCGCGATAGATGACTACCCCCACGAACAGGGTATAGAAGATCGCGACGATTGCTGCCTCGGTCGGGGTGAAGAAGCCGGTATAGATACCACCCAAGATCACCAGCGGCGCCATCAAAGACCAGAACCCGCGATACATTTCGCAGCCCACATGGCGGATCGACCAGCCTTCGGCGACGCCTTTGTAGCCGCGCTTTTTCGACATGAAGTAGTTCAGGATCAAAAGGCTGGTGGCGATCAGGAAGGCGGGTACAAACCCGGCAATGAACAGTTTCGAAATCGAAACCGACTGGAAGGTGCCGAATTTCTCGACCGCTTCGGGTGGCGGGGCCATACCGAGCGCGGCAATGCCGAAGATCACCATCGGGATGGAGGGAGGAATGATAATCCCGAGGCCGCCAGAGGACGCAGTGATCGCCGAGGCATAGCCGCGCTCATAGCCGCGGTCGATCATTGCCGGGATCATCAGCATCCCAACAGCCGCGGTTGTTGCCGGGCCCGAGCCCGAAATTGCACCAAAGAACAGACAGGCCATGACCGTTGCGGCCGAAATACCACCGGTGAAAGGACCGGCCAGACTTTCGGCAACGTTGATCAGGCGTTTTGAGATACCGGCAGCCTCCATCAGGGCCCCGGCGAGGATAAAGGCTGGCAGCGCCATCAGCGGGAACGAGCCCACGGATGTAAAGGCGATCTGCACGAATTTGATCGGATTGTCGCCCAGATAGAGAAACGAGATCAGCGACGCGACACCCAGCGCCACCGTGATCGGCGCGCCAATGAGCAGCAAGAACAGAAATGATCCAAACAGGACCGTGACGATTTCGGATTCCATGGTTACCCCTCCCGGTCTCAGTGGTCTTTGGCCGCTTCGGCAGCGGCCTTGATCTCGTCCAGATCGATCTGGTCGGGATCGTGAATGTCCTCGCCTTTGACAAGGCGGCGGTAATTCACCTGAATGATGCGGAAGGTCATCAGCGCAAATGCGATGGGCAGCACCATGTAGATATACTTCATCTCGATGCCCAGTGTCTGGGATTTCCAGAACTTGTTCATCTTGTTGAAAACAAAGTCTGTCGCCAGATAGAGGAAGTAGACATTGAAGAAGAGCCAGAAGAGGTCGGCAAAGGCTTCGATGTATTTAATCGACCCGTCAGGCAGGAATTTGAACTGGAACGTCACGCGGTTATGCGCCCCTTTCAGGGCGGCGTAACTTGCACCGAAATAGACGAACCATACGAACATGTAGACCGAGAGTTCTTCGATCCAGCTGACCGAAAAGCCGAAGACCTCGCGCGCGATGATCTGCACGAACAAAAGGCAGACAAAGCCGGATAAGAGTATCCGGCAGATGACACTTTCTATGTTGTCCAGAAATTTCCAGAACATGTGGTTTCACTCCTCCCTGAGATGAGAAGAGCGCCGTGGCGCTCTTCCCGGTATCGCTCTGCGGCGATTATTGCTGCACCGGCTCGCGGCCAATGGCTTCCAGAACGGTGTTCAGTTTTTCGACGCCACCGATGGAGTCGTAGAACTGGGGCCATACGGCACCTGTCGCCAGTTCGATGAACTCGGCTTCGTCGTTTTCGGGATCGATGATCTCCATACCTTTGGCGGTCAGCTCTTCCTTGATGGCGGCTTCGGAATCCCGCAGGAACTGTGCGGAAGCCAGGGTGGCTTCCTGTCCCGCTTCAAGGATAATTGCCTGATCTTCTGCGGACAGGTCCTGGAAGACCGCTTCTGAAACGATCAGCGGTTCGATCGAGAAGATGTAACGCAGGTTGGTGACGTGGTCCTGAACCTCGTAGAACTTCATCGCGTTGATGGTCAGGTAAGGGTTGTCCTGCCCGTCAACCACCTTGGTTTGCAGTCCGGTGAAGGTTTCCGACCAGGCCATTGGCGTCGGGTTGATGCCCCATGCCTTGTAGGTTTCGATCATGATCTCGTTCTTGGGAACGCGGATGACCAGATCCTGAAGGTCAGCAACCGATTTGACCGGTTTTTTCGAGTTGGTCAGGCGGCGGAAACCGGTATAGGTCCAGCCGATGATGCGCACGCCGGCATCACGGATGGTGTTTTCGACCAGTTCCTGACCGATTGGGCCCTGGGTCAGCTTTTCGGCATCTTCCAGGCTGAGGATCACGTAAGGCAGCGTGAAAACACCGACCGAAGGCGAGAAGGGCGTGATGTTATTGATCGCCAGCAGCGACATATCCAGCGTGCCGATCGCCGCCTCGTTCACGGTGTCCTGTTCGGACCCCAGCTGACCGTTCAGGAACAGCGTGGCGGTGTGGGCACCGCCCGATTTCTCTTCCAGCGCCTTGACGAAGGCGATGCCCAGAGCTTCCTGTGCGCTTCCTGCGCTATCGCCCACCGCGATCTTGAAGTTCTTCGCATCAGCCGTGCCTGCAACCATCAGTGCAGCAACGGAAACGGCGGCGCTGATGGTGCCAAGCTTTTTGATAAATGACATGGATGTCCTCCCATTTGTCGTGTTTCGAGGTGCGCGATGGCCTGGGGAGAAGGTGGCCAGTCCGATTCTGCCTCGGCCACAAGAGGCTATCTTGCCAACATGGTTTCGTCGTTGTTAATATTTGCGCGAAAGGTTTCACAAATTTCGAACTTATAATATGAGACAGAACCCACTGGCCACCCGCATCGGGGACACGGACATTCGCCTTCTTCGGGTTTTCAAAACCGTTGCGGAAAGCGGAGGGTTTTCGGCAGCAGAAATTGAGCTCAACATCGGGAAATCAACAATCTCGAAACACATATCGGATCTGGAGCTTCGGCTGGATCTGAAGCTGTGCAACCGTGGCCCGGCGGGTTTTTCCCTGACTGAAGACGGCGAGAAAGTGCTGGCCGCGACAGACGACCTGCTGATTTCGGTTTCGCAGTTCAGAACCGAAGTCAACGAGATCAAGCAGCAACTGGCAGGAAGTATCCGCGTGGCGCTGTTCGATCAATGCACCACGAACCCCGAAGCGCGCCTTGCGCGCGCCATTCACAGCTTCAACGAAGCCGCCCCTGCCATCCAGATCGAGTTGTCGATTGAACCGCCTAACGTCATTGAGACCTTGGTTATCAGCGGGCAGCTGGATGTCGGGATCATCGCCCTGCACCGCCCCTCGGCAAGCCTGCATTATGCGCCGCTTTATGGGGAAAACATGTTTCTGTATTGCGGGCAGGCCAATCCGTTGTTCAGCCAGTCCGCTGACACGCTGAGCTTGCGGGACATTCAGGCGTTCAACTATGCGGGTCTGAACGTGAACTCGCCCAACCTGATCTACGGCCAGCAACTGGGGTTTCGGCGCGCCGCCAAAGTGCAGAACGAACAAGCCCTTGCAATACTTATTCTGTCGGGCAGCTATCTGGGCTTTCTTCCGGACCATCTGGCGCAGGAATTTGTTGATAAGGGGCTTATGAGGCAGGTGATGCCGCAGGAAATCAAATACAGAACGCGCTTTGCGGCGGTGACGCGGAAACAGCCGGATCCGACACGCGCGGCCAAACTGTTTCTGGAAACCCTGCTGAGCGTCCATTCCGAAGTGCCCTGAGCCCGGCCTCGTCGCCTGTTTGCGCGAGGGCACCCCGTTTATTAACCGAAGACATGCGCCAGCCGGGGGCGCACGGCCGCGCTTGTCGTGTCCACTAGGGCGAAAGGCACGGGGAAAATTGGTCGAAAACGTCTGATTGAAAACAAATTTGACTTGGCAATTCCAGTTTGATTTCAATCGGCGAAGACCATCACCTCTTGCCCCCAGATAACCGGAGAGCTGCATGTCATCCGACCCTGTTGCCGCCTTGCGCAATCAAACTGATCACGAGGCGCAATCATGAGCCGCGATGCCTTGCTGCAACCTTATCAGCTAAAGCGCCTGACGCTGAAAAACCGGATCATGACAACCAGTCATGAACCCGCCTATCCCGAAGGTGGGATGCCGACGGAACGCTATCGTGCCTATCACGAGGTGCGGGCCAAAGCGGGGGTTGCGATGACCATGACGGCGGGGTCGGCCGTTGTCAGCCGCGACAGCCCGCCTGCGTTCAACAATATCCTGGCATACAAGGACGAGGTGGTCCGCTGGATGGCGGAGCTGACGGATGCCTGCCATGCCCATGGCTGTGCGGTGATGATCCAGCTGACCCATTTGGGGCGGCGCACGGGCTGGAACAAGGGTGACTGGCTGCCGTCCCTGTCGCCGTCGCACGACCGGGAACCAGCGCACCGGGCCTTTGCCAAGAAGATGGAAGATTTCGACATCGCGCGGATCGTGACCGATTACGCCGATGCCGCCGAACGGATGCAGGCCGCCGGGCTGGATGGAATTGAATTGCAGGCCTACGGTCATCTGATCGATCAGTTCTGGTCGCCGATGACCAATCGGATGGAGGCGCCCTTTGGAGGCAATCTGGACAACCGGATGCGCTTTGGTTTCATGGTTCTGGACGCAATCCGCGACCGCGTCGGGAGCGATTTCATCATAGGGGTCCGTTACACCGCCGATGAGGTGGAAAAGGGCGGCATAACCGAAGCGGAAGGGCTGGAGATTGCCCGAAGGCTGCGCGACAGCGGTCAGGTCGATTTCCTGAACATCATTCGCGGGCGTATTCATACCGACCCGGCCATGACGGACGTGATCCCGGTTCAGGGCATGAAAAGCGCACCCCATCTGGATTTTGCCGGGCGGGTTCGGGCCGAGGTTGGGATGCCGACCTTTCACGCCGCGCGCATTCCCGATGTGGCGACGGCGCGGCATGCGGTGGCCTCGGGCCTGCTGGACATGGTCGGCATGACCCGCGCGCATATGGCAGATCCGATGATCGTTGCCAAAATCCGGGCTGGACGGGAAGAGGACATCCGGCCCTGTGTCGGTGCCACTTACTGTCTTGACCGCATTTATCAGGCGGGTGAGGCGCTGTGTGTCCACAACCCGGCCACCGGGCGCGAATTGTCGATGCCGCATCTGATCCCCACCGCTGAAACGCGCCGCCGCGCGGTGATTGTGGGCGCAGGCCCCGGCGGGCTTGAGGCGGCGCGGGTCGCGGCCGAGCGCGGGCATGACGTCACCGTTATTGAGGCCGCCCCCGCACCCGGCGGTCAGGTGCGGCTGACCGCGCAGTCCCCGCGCCGGGCCGAGATGATCGGGATCATCGACTGGCGCATGGCCCAATGCGCCGCACGCGACGTGACATTTTGTTTCAACACCTTTGCGGACGCCGATGCTGTAACTGCGCTTGCGCCGGACATGGTGGTGATCGCAACCGGCGGATTGCCCGAGGTGACGGTTCTGGAGGCGGGTAACGATCTGGCGGTTACTGCCTGGGATATCCTGACCGGTGATGTGCGCCCCGGCGACAATGTCCTTATCTATGACGATGCAGGGGATCACCCGGCCCTGATGGCGGCTGAGGCTATCGCGCAAGCGGGGGGGCGGGTAGAAATCATGACCCGAGACCGCAGTTTTGCCCCCGAAATCATGGGGATGAACCTGGTGCCCTACATGCGCGCCCTGCAAAAGACCGGTGCCGAGTTCACAGTCGCCCGGACGCTGAAATCATTGGTGCGATCAGGCAATCAGCTGGAGGCAGCCATTGGTACGGATTACTCAGACCTGATAGAAAAGCGCCTGTATGATCAGGTGGTTGTCAATCAGGGTGTTTTGCCGCTGGATGATCTGTACTTCGATCTGAAACCGCTGTCGCGAAACTTGGGCGCCGTGGATTATGAAGCGCTGGTCGGCGGGTCCGGCCCCGTGTTTCCGCAATCGGTCCCAGAGGCGGGGTTTGATCTGTACCGGATCGGCGATGCCATTTCATCACGCAACACGCATGCCGCCATTTATGATGCGCTGCGCTTGGGGCTTCGATGGTGAGGCCATTGAAAAACCCCCCGGCCAAGCACGCCACAAACAGCTTTTCACCTGACAGTCAGTCAAAGGACCGGACATGAGCAACACAGAGGTCATCGAAACCGTTTGGATTCCCATGCCGGACGGCGCAAAACTTGCGGCACGGCTTTGGCTGCCCGGCTCGGCCCGAGCAACGCCCGTTCCCTGTGTTTTGGAATACATCCCCTATCGCCGCCGGGATCGCACCCGGATGCGGGATGAAAGCATGCATCCGCATTTCGCCGCTGCAGGCTATGCGTCGATCCGGGTGGACATCCGCGGCTATGGCGACAGCGACGGGATCCCCGAGGATGAGTATTCGCATCAGGAGATTCAGGACGGGCACGACATCATCCAGTGGATTGCCGATCAGGACTGGTGCGACGGAAATGTCGGAATGTTTGGCAAAAGCTGGGGGGCGTATAACGCCTTTCAGGTGGCCGCTACCCGCCCGCCTGCGCTGAAGGCGATTGCGCCGGTGATGGGAACGGATGACCGCTGGCGCGAGGATATTCACTTTTACGGCGGCTGTCTGGCCAATGACAATTTCTGGTGGGGCTCGATCATGCAGCTGTACAATGCCATGCCGCCCGACCCCGAGATTGTGGGCAAAGATCGCTGGATCGACATGTGGCGCGCACGGTTGGAGGGGGCTGAATTCTGGCCCGCCATGTGGCTGGAACATCAGACCCATGACGACATATGGCGGCGCGGTTCGATCTGCGAAAACTACGCGGATGTCGATGTGCCGGTGTATTTCTTTGGCGGATGGATGGACCTGTATCGCGACACTCCTTTCCGCATCGCGGAACACCTGAGCGGGCCGGTCAAGATCCTGATGGGCCCCTGGGCGCATCTGTACCCGCAAGAAGGGGTGCCGGGGCCCCGGGTCGATTTCGTCGGCGAGGTGATCCGGTTCTGGGACCATTGGCTGAAGGGGATCGACACGGGCCTGATGGACGAGCCGCCCTTGCGGTTTTTCCTGCAGGACAGTGCCGCCCCGTCCGGAACACATGTGCACCGCGACGGGCAGTGGATCGAGGAGCCAAGCTGGCCATCGCCACATGTCAAGGACCAGCCCTTGTGGCTAAATGACGGAACGCTGGACGCCTCCGCCGGGTCGGGCGGGGAGATGTCGGTTTGTTCGCCGCAGAATTTCGGGGCCGCAGCGGGCGACATGTGTTCCTTTGCAATACCCGGAGATATGGCGGCAGATTGCCGGATCGAAGCCGCAGGGGCGCTGCAATTCAAAGCAGAGCCACTTGGAGAGCCGATCGATATTCTGGGCCAGCCCTCGGTAGACCTGACAGTTTCTGCCGATCGGGCGCAGGGTTTTGTTGCGGCCTTGCTGGTGGATGAGGCCCCGGATGGCGCGCAGACATTGATTGCACGCGGGTTCTGCAATCTGACCCACCGGATCAGCGACACTGAACCGACACCGATCACACCCGGCGAAGACATGCACGTGACTGTCCCGCTTTATGGAACCGGTTATCGGGTGTTGGCGGGTCATCGCATCGTTCTGCAAATCGCGTCCGCCTATTGGCCGGTCCTGTGGCCAGCGCCCGAGCCGGTTACGCTGACGATCCAACCCGGCACATCGCGGCTGATCCTGCCCGTGCGCAGCCAGCATGATGACGCGCCAGCCCCACGCCCCTTGCCCGAACCTCGGGGTCCCGACGTCGCCCCGCGGAAGACGAACGTTCGCTCCGGTTCGATGGAGCGTTCGGTCCACACCGATCTGACCAATGGCGAGGTGACACACAGGTATTTCCTTGACGGGGGTGTCTTTGGGCCGGTGGGCGATATTCGCCTCGACGATATCGGCACGGTGCTGAGCGATATGTCGGATCGACGCTATACCATCCAGCCGGATGATCCGTTGTCGGCAGTAGCCACAATGGAGCAAACCGCCGGTTTCGACCGCGAGGGGTGGTCCGCCAAGATCTGGACCTGTTCCGAACAAAGGGCGACTGCGACCGAATTTCACCTGACCGCTCGCCTAAAGGCGTGGTCGGGTGACGACCTGATCTTTGAGGAAGAACAGTCTTTTGTCATCCCCCGCAACGGGATGTAGGCGCAGAATGGTTTACAGACCTGCCGTCTTGTGATGCGTGGGCTGGTGTTCCCCTCGCGGGATCGAAATTGTTCAGGGCTCTCATCCGGGGGCAACGTGCATCAATCGGAACCTATCTTTGAGCGGGATTGCAAAACCCTGTAGCAATGACGAAAGAAAGCAGGACGAAGGAGAGTTGCCTTGACGAGTTTTTTTGAGAACCTGCGCGCCCTGCGGCATGAGTTTCACCGCAACCCCGAGCTTGGCTTTCAGGAGGACTGGACCAAGGCCCGGATCGCCGATCACCTGAGAAGCCTTGGCATCGAAGTGCATGAGGGTGTCGGCGTTGTTGGTGTTCTGCGAGCGGGCCATGGCAACCGGTCCATCGGTCTGCGCGCGGATTTCGACGCCCTGCCCATTACCGAGGCCAACAACTTTGCCTACAAGTCTCAGAATCCGGGCGTGATGCACGCCTGCGGCCATGACGGCCATACGACCATGCTGCTGGGCGCGGCCGAGCTTTTGGCCAGGGATCAGGGCTTTGACGGCACCGTTGTCTTCCTGTTCCAGCCCAATGAGGAGCACGGGCTGGGTGCGCGGGCGATGATTGATGAAGGCGTCCTGCGGGATTTTCCGATTGACGAAGTCTATGGCGCGCACAATCTGCCGGGCGAACCCGTTGGGCGGGTTTCAACCCGCGCCGGTGTTGTTTGTTGCAGCGAAAGCCTATTCCAGATCACAATCACTGGTCAGGGCGGCCATGCCTCGATGCCCCATGTCGGGCGCGAGACACTTACGCCCGCAGCAGAGCTTGTTCTGGCCTTGCAAACCATCGTTTCGCGTAAGCTTGCCCCGGCGTCTGGCGCGGTCGTTTCCGTGACCGAGTTCATCACCGATGGGCAGCGCAACGTCCTGCCAAGCCGAACGGTGTTGAAAGGGGACGCACGGGCGATGTCCCCCGACGACCGCGCGCGGATTGAACATCACATGCGGCAGATTGCAGCAGGCGTGGCGGAAAGCCACGGTGTCGCGGTGACGGTGGAGTTCCAGACCGAATTCATCGAGGCAATCAACGATGCCGACGCCGCAACCCATGTGGTTTCAGCAGCAAAAACGCTGGGTTTGGAGGTTGACGGCGACCGGACCGCCATGTCGTTTTCCGAGGATTTCGCGGAATTTGCGGCAGCGGTTCCGGGGTGTTTTCTGCTGATCGGCAATGGAACCGAGGGGTCGAATGGCCGCCCCCTGCACGCGAATGACTATGATTTCAACGACGCGCTGCTGCCATTGGGAGCAAACCTGTGGGCCGAACTGGTGCGGCAACGCCTGCCTGTGACCACCTGACTGTGCAGGACGATCCATAGATTTTCCGGATCGCCCGCTCAGGTCGTGCTGAAAATTCGCTATCGGATGCCGGTCTTTTCCAGAATGATCAGCGTGCTGCTTCGGTGGGCGCGCATGCCGAACCCGACCATTCAGCGCCGGATGCGCCGGTCAGGAACCCGTCGCTTAGCCTTATACCGGGATCGGCGGCGCGCAGCGCATGTTCCAGATCGCCCCGGTCAAGTTGCCCATCCAGCCGCTGTCGGTAGAGCGCGCAGAGCCTTGGGAACCCCTGAGATTGCGGCGACAGGCGCAGGGCCGCGACGCCAGCACTTTGCAGCAACTCGATCTGATGATCCGTGCAGGCATAGCTGTCTGACAGGGTCTGCACACCGTTCATGGCCATGAACGGCTGTCCATCGCCGGTCAGCACTTCCAGCCCGTCGGGATCGTTTTCGCAGGCAAACTGGCAATTATCCTTGCTGCGCCCATGCAGGCGCGCGTGGTAACACCGGCCGGAGATGGCCAGCGGCAGGCGACCGTGGCCCCAAACCTCGACCGCGACACCCAGACCGGCGGCGGCCTGTGCCAGAACCCTGACCGAGGCGATTGGCAGTTCCGGTGGCAGGCATATGCGGCGCGCCCCACGTGACGCCAGCCATGCCAGTGTGCCTTCGTTATAGACATTGATCAGCGGTCCGACATCGAAAGCGGTGTTTTCGGGCAGATGCGCCAGCGCGGTCAGATCGTTGATCTCGACCGTGACCCCCAGATCGGCCAGATCGGCGGTCAGCTTGTGTTCACGCTTGAGCGTGACCAGTGCAAGACTGGTCAGCGCAACCTGTTTGCCTGCCTCAACCAGCCGGGCAATCGCGTCGGGAATCCGGTCCTGATAAAACGGCAGGCGCTTGGAACAAACCAGCTCGCCCAGCACGATGCGGTCGACGGGGGTTTGGGCCAAATCCTCGTAAAAGGATGTCCAGCTATCGGCGGGCCAGAAAAACTGGTTGGGGCCAACGGTCAGTTCCATCGCGCTATCTCCAGGTTTTTTTGTATGCGCCGGTTGTCATGGCCTGCCCTTCGGACAAACGGGCCAGCATCCCCTCGGGCAGAGGGCGCCCGGCCTCAAGCGCGTCGACAGCGGCACGGAAGTTCCGAACCACCTGCGCAACGTAGGATTTCGAGCGCTGGCGCCCTTCGATCTTCAGCGCGGTAACGCCGGCCTTCTGCAATTGCGGGATCAGCCGTTCCGCATTCAGGCTGACGGGGTCTTCGAACAGGTGGCCCGTCTTTTCACCTGCGGAAAAGCACCCTTTGCACAATGTCGGATAGGGTGCCGGCTGATTTCGTTCGACCCGGTGGATCAGGTAACCGCCCAGACGGGTGTTCAACGCGCCCTTGTCGTTCTGGTATTCAACATGGCTGGCGGGCGAACAGACGCCATTCATGTTCGGAGACAGCCCGGTGGCATAAGAGGACAGCGAACAGCGACCTTCGGCCATCACGCAGAGCCCGCCGAACACAAAAACCTCGGTCTCGACTTCTGTTTCGGCGTTGATGGCGGCGATTTCGGGAACCGACAGCACGCGCGGCAGGACCACACGTTTGACGCCGAAGGTTTCGGCATAGAAGTTGATCACATCGGCATTCGCCGCCGCGGCCTGCACGGACAGGTGCCTGCGCAGCCCCAGATGGTTGCGCGCGGCATAATCCAGCAGCCCGATATCGGCGAGGATCACGGCATCCGCGCCGCAGGTTTCCGCGTCGGCCACCGCGCGATGCCAGATTGCTTCGCTGCCGGCGCGGGGAAACGTGTTGATCGCAACCAGTACCTTGGCCCCGTGGTCATGGGCAAAGGCAACACCCGCGCGCATTTCGGCCCGGTCGAAGTTCAGGCCCGGAAAGTTGCGCGCGTTGGTTTCGTCATTGAAGCCGCAATAGACTGTATGCGCCCCGGCCTTGACGGCTGCGCGCAAGGCGGCGGGCGTTCCTGCCGGGCAGACGATTTCCATCACCATAGTACAGCATCTTCCGGTCGAGTCAGGTACAGGCCGGTTCGACGTTCCACCAACGCGATCAGCTGCTTCAGCGGGCGCGCAAGCGGGCCGGAGAGGGCTGCGGCCTCGTGCGCGAGGTCCAGTTCCGCGTCGTCTATTGCGTTGCGCAGGGCCAGCGCCGCGGCCGTATCGCCCTCGATCACCAGATCACGTGAGAAGAACAGTGCATCGCCGTCAAATGCACCGTGAACCAGCCCAAGAAGGGCCGCCAGAGGGCCGGAAATACGCGCAACCCCTGACCCGCTGCGCCGGGTCAGTGTCACCTTTGGGGCACCGCCATTCGGATCAAGCAGCAGGACAACAGGCAAATCCGTCGGATCAAGAACGAAAACTGATCTTCCGTATGCGCCAAGCCGTTGAAACATTTCCGGGTTTTTCTTTGCGACCCGGCGCGTGAAGACCGTCAGCGACAGCGACAAGGGGCCAAGCGGCACTATCCGAAACATGGCCGCCAAAGCCGCCGGGCAGCGCGGTATCGGGTTCTGAGGAACGGGCAATGAGACCTCCTGCTGTCTCAACATTATGACCTTGGATGCCTTCCTAGGGCGATCGCGGCTGGGGTGACTTGACGGTTGTCAATTCGACCCCTCGCTTTCGTTGCTAGAGGGTGGAAACCACCGTCGGAGCAGTCCCATTCGCACCCTGCCGCAATATCCCAGCCTTCGGCATTTTCTGAAATGGTGCGAAGACACCGGACAGTTCAGGCGCATCCCTGATCCGGTTTCCGTACGCCATCAGATGACCGCTGTTCACCGCGCCGTGCTTGAGGCGGGTGGGCCGGTTCTGCAATTTGACCACCCGACAGACGTGTCCACTGATCGGTTCGATACCCCCGTCGTCGTCAACCTGTTCGGAACAGCGGAACGGGTTGCTGCCGGGCTGGGTGTCACACCCGCCGGGCTGGACGATCTGGGGGCCTTTCTGGCCGCGCTGCGGTCCCCGACGCCGCCGGACGGAGTGCGGGACGCGCTGGCCAGATGGCCGATGCTGAAGGCGGCCCTGTCGACCCGACCGAAACTGGTCAGAACTGCCCCGGTGCAAAGCCTCTGCCACAGCGGAGCGGATGTGGATCTGACCGCGCTGCCAATCCAGACCCACTGGCCCGGCGATGCGGGGCCGCTGATCACGTGGCCCGTGGTTCTTACCCGGCCCTACGGCAGCGATGCAAACGCGGCGCAAGGCTATAACGCGGGGGTTTACCGTGTTCAGGTGCTGGACCGGAACCGTGTCATCATGCGCTGGCTGCCTCATCGCGGCGGCGCGGCGCATCACAGGAGCTGGGCGAGGTGCGCCGAAAAGATGCCCGTCGCCATTGTGCTGGGCGCAAACCCCGCGACTTTGTTATCGGCGGCCTTGCCCTTGCCAGAAACGGTATCCGAGCTGACATTTGCCGGTGCCCTGAACCAGAAGCGCCCACATCTGATCCCGGCCAGAACCATCCCCATGTTGGTCCCTGCTGACGCCGAGATTGTTCTGGAAGGTTGGGTTTCACCAAGCGAGACCGCCCCCGAGGGGCCTTTTGGGGATCACACCGGCTATTACAACCCGGCTGAACCCTTTCCGGTGATGCAGGTCAGCGCTGTCACCCATCGGGACGCGCCGCTGTATCTTTCGACCTATACCGGGCGGCCACCGGACGAACCGTCAATCATTGGCGAGGTGTTCAACCGCCTGGCCCTGCCGACCATCCGCGCGCAGATCCCCGAAATCCACGATCTTTGGCTGCCGCCCGCCGCCTGTTCCTATCGAATGGCAATCGTTGCCATCGACAAACGGTATCCGGGGCAGGCCCGGCGCGTGATGATGGCCCTGTGGGGAATGCTGCCGCAATTCAGCTATACGAAAATGATCATCGCGGTCGATGCCGATATCGATCCCCGAAACTGGGAGGATATTGCTTGGGCGCTTGCCACTCGCATGGACCCGGGCCGGGACGTGATGGTGCTGGACAGGACACCTATGGATTATCTGGATTTTGCATCACCCGAACCCGGTCTGGCCGGAAAAATCGGCATCGACGCCACGACGAAACTGGGCAGTGAAACGCTGCGGGAATGGGGGACTGTGATGCACACTGCGGATGGAGATCACGCCTTTGCGGAAGACCTTGTAAACCGATTGATGCCGGAGCTGAGAGCATGACAAACGCCCGTGTTGTTTTGGGGGTATCCGGTGCGTCAGGCGCGGCGTTAAGCCTTGCAGTGGCCCGGTGCCTGGCGTCATCGGATATCGAGGCCGATCTTGTGGTCAGCGCAGCCGGGATGCGGACACTTGCGCAGGAATGCGGCCCGGACGCTTTGCAAAACCTGCGGCAACTGGTGACGCGGCATCACCCAAGCGCCGATATCGGTGCCAGCATTGCGTCCGGGTCGGTTCCGGTATCCGGCATGATCGTTGCGCCCTGTTCCATGCGAACGCTTGCCGCGATTGCGCATGGGCTGGACGATAACCTGCTGACGCGCGCCGCCAGCGTTCAGCTCAAGGAACGCAGGCCGTTGGTTTTACTGACACGAGAAGCACCGCTGACCCTGGCCCATTTGCGCAACATGACGGCGGCGGCAGAAATGGGCGCCATCATCCTGCCCCCGGTTCCTGCGTTTTATCTGAAGCCCGACGCCCTGATGGATATCGTGTCCCAGATCGCTGCACGCGCGGTGGACTGCCTGCGCATTTGTGACCCGGTGGCGCAGCAATGGCGCCCGCAATGCGCAGGTGAGTGAGTTCGGGCGCCTCCGGCGGGAGTATTTGGAAAAAGATGAAGTCGCCTGAAGTGCCGAGACGAGACATCTTTTGGAGCGTCTTATTGGCCTTGCCTGCCTGTAGACGGGTTTTGAGCGTTAACACCGCAGTCTGGCGCCTGTCGGGTCAAACGGTGCCTCGGCCAGTACGCGCGCCTTGTGCGGTTTGCCGATGACCTGAATGACCACCTCATCGCCCGGCTGTGCCGTGTTTGGGTTGCGGAACCCCAGCGCCAGCGATTTCCCGACCGAATAGCCGTATGCCCCTGAAGTGACACGGCCCAGGGGCGTGCCATCGGGGGTAAAGATCGGCTCGCCCCCGGTTGCGTCGGCATCTTCTGTCACATCCAGTTCGAAGACGGACAGCACCTCGCGCGCGGGGTTGTCCTTGACGGACAGATAGGCGTCTTTGTGCAGGAAATCCTTGTCCAGTTTGATCAGACCCGCCAGCCCGACCTCTTGCGGCCAGTATTCCTGAGAATACTCGCGCCCCCACGAGCCATAGCCCTTTTCGATCCGCAGCGCCCCCAGCGCGCGCGCGCCCACCGGACCGCCACCACAGTCTTTGGCGGCCTCAAGCAGGGCGGTGTAGAGCGCCACCTGATCCCCCTCGGCGCAGTGCAGTTCCCAGCCCAGATCGCCGGTAAAGCTGACCCGGATGGCCACGCATTCGACGCCAGCGACCGTGATTTTCTGCGACCGCATGAAGCGGAACGCCTCGTTCGACAGATCGGCATTGGTCAGGCGTGCCAACGCTTCGCGTGACCTGGGGCCTGCGATGTTGAACCCTGCGATGCGGTCGGTGGCGACCTCAAGCGTGGTGCCTTTGGGCATATCGACCATGTTGAAGAAGCGCTGATGATAGCGTTCGGCCATGCCGGAGCCAATCATCATGTATTCGTCTTCGGCCAGCTTGGTGATGGTGAAATCGCCCGCCACGCCACCGCGAACCGAGATCAGCGGCGTCAGGCAGCTGCGCCCCACTTCGGTGGGCACCCGATTGGCCGCCAGACGGTCCAGCCAGTCATGGGCACCGGGGCCCTTGATCACGTAATTGGCGAAGTTCGAAATGTCGATCACGCCCACGCTGTCGCGCAGCATCTGCACCTCACGGCCCACGGGCACCCACCAGTTCTGGCGGGTAAAGCCGGTGGTCTCTTCCACCTCGGGCTCATCGGCGAACCAGAGCGGATGTTCCCAGCCGCAATTGAGGCCAAAGACGCACCCCATCTGTTTCTGCATCTCATAGGCGGGGCGCAAACGGGCCGGGCGGCCTGCGCTGCGTTCCTCGTTGGGGAAATGGATCTTGAAGCGGTGGGTATAGGCATCCTGAACGCGGGCCTTGGTGAATTTCTTGTCGGCCCAGTCGCCAAAGCGGGCCAGATCCCAGGCGAACATGTCATATTGCGGCTCGCCCTCGATCATCCATTGCGCCGCCAGCAGACCCAACCCACCGGATTGCGAGAAACCGGGGATCAAACCACCGCAGAGGAAATAGTTCTTCAGCTCAGGCACCGGCCCCCAGAGCATGTTGGCGTCGGGCGACCAGATCATCGGCCCGTTGATCACGCGTTTAACCCCGGCTGTGGCCGCGACCGGCACGCGTTCGGTGGCGCGGATCACGTTTTCCATGATCCGGTCCAGATCGTCGGGGAACAGATCATGGGCAAAATCCAGCGGCGTGCCGTCTTCGGCCCAGAATTTCATGTCTTTCTCATAAGCCCCGATCAGCAGGCCGTTGCCTTCCTGCCGGAAGTAGTATTCGCCGTCGCGGTCAGCGATCGAGGGCAGACGGCGCCCCAGGCTGGCGACCTCGTCGATGCTTTCGGTCACGAAATACTGATGCTCGGTCGGTTGCAGCGGCAGGGTCAGACCCGCCAGCGCCGCCACCTCACGCCCCCAGAGACCGGCGGCGTTGACAACCCATTGGGTGTGAATCTCGCCTTTGGGCGTGCGCACGATCCAGCTGCCGTCGGGCTGTTGTTCGGTCCCTGTCACCGGGCAGAACCGTTCGATGGTGGCCCCCATGGCGCGGGCCCCGGCGGCATAGGCGTGCGGCACGCCCGACGGGTCGACATTGCCGCCATCGGGTTCGTACATGATGCAGCGGATGTCATCGAACTGCGCCAGCGGATGCAGTTCCTTGGCTTCTTCACGGCTGACTTCGTAGAAGTTCAGACCATAGAACCGGGCCTTGGCCTCTTGCAGGCGCAACTGTTGCTCACGCTCTTCGGTCTGGGCCAGATAGAGCGAGCCGGGCTGGAATACGCCGCAGCTTTGGCCGGTTTCCTGTTCCAGCTGTTTATACAGATTCATCGTATAGTGCTGGATGCGGGTGATGTTGTTGTTATCGTGCAGCCCGTGAATATTCGCCGCTGCGTGCCAGGTCGAACCGGAGGTCAACTCGTTCCGTTCCAGCAGGACAACGTCGGTCCAGCCAAGCTTGGCCAGATGATACAGGATCGAACAGCCGGCAAGGCCCCCTCCGATCACGACAGCTTGTGCATGGGTTTTCATGAGTGCTTGTCCCTTGGTCCGCCGCAGCTCAGGCGGCGATTTCTTTCATGACAGCCAGAAATTTGGCGACTTCGCCGATTGAGTTGTAGTGGCACATCGAGACCCGGACGCAGGCGTCATAACCCAGCGGCGTCAATATGTTGCCAGAATAGTGGTCGGCCTTGCGCAAATGGGTGCGAATACCTTCATCGTTCAGCCGTTTGACGACATCCGCCGAGGCCACGCCCTGTACGCGCAGCGACACCAGCCCTTCGCGTGCGGGGTTGTCGGCACCGCCCAGAATGGTGACTTTCTCCATCTCGGCCAGACCGCTCAGGTTGCCGGTGCCGTGGATCATCGCGTCGGTCAGTGCCTTTTCCTGCGCGTGAATGGCGTCACCCGCTGCCAGAAATCTGGCACGCCGGTCGGTGGCGTCGCTGACCTGACTGCCAAGCCATTCGAAATAAGACACAACGTCGGACATGGTCGCATAAGCCCCGGTGTCGCGTGTGCCCATTTCCCAGTTATCTGCCGGGCCGTCCAACAGGGCATTGTGTTCAAGCCGCGTCAGCCGGTCGGAAATCCACGCCACGCCGTAGCCATGGCGCGAAAACACCTTGTAGGGCGAGATCACGTAGCCGTCGACGTCATACGCGCTGAGATCGATCCGGCCATGGGCGGCGTGCTGGATGCCATCGACAATTATGAAACAGTCTGGCGCCACGGCGCGGATCGCTTGTGAAACTGCGGCCACATCAACGCCCATGCCCGTCACGGGTGAGGTGTGCAGGATTGTCGCCACTTTGGTGTCGGGTGTAACAGCTGCGGCATAGGTCCCGGCTGTCACGGTGCCGGTGTTGTCATCGTGGGGCACCAGCACATGGGTCTGCCCGGCAATACGGGCCCAGCGATCACAGGCTGAGCGTGTGGCGGGGTGTTCCAGTGTCGACCCCAGCACAATCCCCGGACCGGTTCCGAGACAGGCGTTCATGATCAGCCGGAACAGAAGTTCTGTGCCGCTTTCACCCACAAAGAACTGACCACCGGGTGCATTCATGAAATCCCGCATATCGGCCTTGGCCGCGTTGATCGTTGCAACCAGAGCATGAGACCCCGGATTGTCACGCCCCTGATTGTCCGGGATTGCGGCGTGACGCGCCGAGCTGTCTAGCACGGATTTCAGTGTCAAAGCCCCACCGGCGTTTTCGAAAAATATCCGCTCGCCCTGTTCGGGGCAGTGATCAATCTGGGCAAAACGGTCGCGGATCTGGTTCAGCAGATTTTCCGAAACTTGACTCATGAAAAGAGGCACCTTTGTGTTTTGTGAACGTATGATGTTTCAGACAAGCCTAAGATGGTTTCCCCGCAGGGCTGGCCAAATCTCCCGTAACCGTGCGGATGGTTCAACATGTGCTTCATTCCCGAGCGGCCCTTATTCCGACTATGGCGTCGAGGGCACGGTATCTTGTTCTTTTGCGACGTAAATACAGTCACGTCTGCGACACGGCGCGTTGGGTTAGCCAGATTTCCCGCCCCATGTGTCGGGGCGAACCTGCCTTTGAGGCAGGCAGCCATCCGACGTGGGTTCCATGCTTTTGCCTGATCCGCGGCTATAGCAGATCAAACAACCGCCCCGGAACATTTCTGTGCCTTGGCAGGTCAAGCGCCCGCATTAGGGCAAACATCATGGCCTGATTGGACGTCACAACAGGTTTATCAAGGGCCGCTTCGATCCGGTCTATGGCCTCGACCGCGCGCATGTCGGTGCAGCTGAGTATGATGGCCTCGGCCTTTGGGTGGTCGGCCTGCATGGCAAGGTCGAAAACCTCGTCCGGGGTCAGTTCTCCCTGCCCGTAATTGCCCAGCTCGCGGCCGATATCGGCGCATTTCACCGTTGTGATCTGGTTTTGCGTCAGAAAATCCATGGCCTGCGTGTTGATCTCGCCCAGATAGGGTGAAGAAAAACCGACGCTGGACACGCCGAGCTCATGGATCGCACCAACCAGCGCCCCTGCGGCGGTAATACACACGGCCCCCGACGCAGCCCTGATGTCCTGCGCCAGCTGGTGATCAAAGAACGGGCCATGGGTCAGCGTGGCCGAGGTACAGCCATAGAGCACCACATCGGGCCGAACGCCCGAGATCATCTTGAGGTCATGGCTGATATCCGAGGCCCCCAGACCCGCCATCTGATCCGAGCCGGGGATCTCATCCACGTCATAGCCACCCATTCGCTGAAAATGCACCGTCGTGTCCGGGCAGCGCATCAGCATCATGTCAGCTTCGAGATTGGTGTTGGTAAAGGGCACCAGCACCCCGATTTTGGCCCGTGTCCGGGTTTCAAAGGTCATGACGTCACCTCTTTCAGAACAGTCAGGCAGCGCTCCATCACTGCCGTGTCACAGATCGTGGCGCGCAGGCAATCCGCGAGGCAATAGCCGCCCATTCCGCGCATGAGCAAACCCGCTTTGCGCAACGCTGCATCCGCTTTTTGCGCGGTGGCGGCATCGGCAAATCGGATCAGGACAAAATTGGTGTGGCTGTGCGGAACAGATAATCCCAGCGCCCGGCACCCGTCGGCAAAGCGATCCCGGATGGCGGCGGTTCTGGCAACCGTGTTGCGCATGTGGGGCTGATCTTGCACCGCTGCCGTTGCCATGGCCTGAGAGGGGGTCGATACGTTGTTGGGGTTGAGCAGTTTTCGCAGCTCAATCGCGACCTCAGACGGGAACAGACCCCAACCCACGCGCGCGCCCGCCAGACCGTAAGCCTTTGAGAAGGTGCGTATGACCACAGTATCCCCACGTGCGACGAGGGCAAAGATTTCAGCCGGGTCGTGGTCGCGATCAGCGAATTCTGCATAGGCCTGATCGACCACCAGCAGCACGTCCTCGGGCAATGTGTCGCGCAGGCGGATGATCTCGGCATTCGGGATCAGGGTGCCGGTCGGGTTGCCGGGGTTGCAGACAAAGACGATCCGGGTATCTGGCGTAACAGCCGCCAGAATGTCGTCGACCGAGACGGTCAGATCAACCTCGCGCGCTTTCACATAGTCTGCACGCACCTGCGCCGTCGCTGATGCCACATAGGCATAGCCGTAATCCGTGCCCAATACATGGTCGCCCGGCCCTGAATAGGCGCGGATAAGGCAGCCGATCAACTCCATCGATCCGGCACCGCACAGGATGTTGTCGGCTGACACCCCGTGCACCTGAGCGATGGCGACGCGTAGGTCCGACCAGTCGGGATCGGGGTAAAGCGGCATCCGGTGCAATGCCACCTTCCCCGCCGCAATTGCGGCAGGGCTGACCGGAAAGGCGCTTTCATTCTGGGCCAGAGATACAGTGTCCGGGCCGCCCAGATCGGCCAGCGCATAGGCCGCCATGGCACGAATGTGATCAACTGCGCGGATCATGAGGCACTCCCATAGGCTTTGGCCCCTTCTTCCGTGACCAGCCCGCGCCTGAGGTCCAGCGCCAGCGCCTCTGGGTCGCGCGCGGCCGGATCGCCAAAGCCGCCGCCGCCGGGGGTATCGAAGATCAGGTAGTCGCCACTTTCCACACGTAGCTCACCCTTGCCCGGAATGTCGCCACTGCCATCGCGGAACCGGATACGTCCCGGCGCGCCGGGCAGGCCGCCCATGCGGCCCAGAGCGGGGAATTTCAGACGTTCGACCGACAGGAAGACGATGAAGGGGGCATCGTTGGCGGACGTCATCTCGATCCGCTGCCCCAATCCGCCCCTGAACTGGCCTGCGCCGCCCGAGTCGGGCAACAATTCGCGTCGCCACATGATCACCGGTGCGACACTTTCGGTTATTTCGACCTGCGAGCCGAACACCCCCGAAGGGTAGGCTGTCGCAGACAGGCCATCCGCATGGGGTCGCGCCCCGGTGCCGCCGTTGTGAACGGGTTCGATGGCAAATTCACGCCCGCCATTCGCCGCCACTTCGGGCGCGTGGCGCATTGGCAGATCGAACATACACGAGGCCCCTTCGGCGGGCACCTGATCGGGCAGCGCCTGATGCAGGCAGCCCAAAACCAGATCCGGTGTAACCTGCCCCAGCGTATGCCGCATGGCCACAGGCACCGGATGCTGGGCGTTCAGGATGCAACCTTTGGGGCCGTCCACCGTGAAAGGTTCCAGCGAGCCCGCGTTGTTCGGGATATCCGGTCCGACGATGCAACGCAGGGCAAAGACCGTATAGGCGGTCGCATAGTTCAAAGGCACGTTGATGCCCTTTTTCGAACACCCGGACGTGCCCGTGAAATCGACATGCATCCCGTCTTTGGTCACAGTGAGCGTTGCGTGCAGCTCCAGCTCTGCCTCATAACCGTCCATGCGCAGCACGTTCTTGTAAACGCCCTCGGGCACCTCGGCGATGGCCTGCAACGCACCTTTACGCGAGGTGTCGATGATATAGGTGCCAAGGCTGTCCAGATCATCGATCCCGAACTCGTCCATCATCGCAACAAGGCGGTTCACCCCGGCCTCGCAACAGGCGATCAGGGCGTAGATGT
Organism: Ruegeria sp. SAZD013; assembly: GCF_059612525.1. NCBI lineage: Bacteria > Pseudomonadati > Pseudomonadota > Alphaproteobacteria > Rhodobacterales > Roseobacteraceae > Ruegeria > Ruegeria sp. SAZD013. The sequence goes on from NZ_JBXWQT010000002.1 coordinate 24,175, forward strand.
CGCCCTCATTGGCCACAGGCTCGCGCGAGTTGGCGCGGATGATATCCATCAGCAGCGCATTGGGCGTTCCGGCCTCGACCAGTTTGCAAGGCGGGATCAGCAGGCCTTCGTCATAGATGTCCGAGCCTTCAGGCCCCATACCCAGACCGCCCAGATCCACCAGATGCGAGGTGCAGGAGGTAAAGCCCACCACCCTGCCATCCTTGAACGCGGGCATCATCAGCAGGAAGTCGTTCAGATGCCCCGAGGCCAGCCATGGGTCGTTCGTCATGTAGATGTCGCCGGGGCGCATGTCCTGCACCGCGAAACGGGCGCGCAGGTGCAGCACGGCCTCGGCCATGGTGTTGATATGGCCCGGTGTTCCGGTCACAGCCTGCGCCAGCATCCGGCCATTCACGTCGAATATCCCCGCGGAAATGTCGCCGCATTCGCGCACGATGGGCGAGAAAGCCGCGCGGATCAGGGTCTGGCCCTGTTCTTCGACCACAGCCAGCAAGCGGTTCCACATCACTTGCAGGCGGGCGGGGGACAGTTCAGCGGTCATCATGCGCCTCCTTTCTGGTCCTGTATCAGGACAAGGTTGCCGATTGCATCCATCTGGGCCGAGAAATCGGCGGAAACGAGTGTGGTTGTTTGCGGTTCATGGATCAGCGCGGGGCCTGCCACATGGTCACCGGGGCGCATATCGGCGCGGGCGAGAAAGGCGGCCTGTTTTACCGTGCCATCCAGATCACAGGTGATGGGGCGTGTCTGCGTGACCTGAAATGCGGTTTTGCCCGGCGTTTCTGACACCGTGGGCACCGCTTTGTCCGGGGTGGCAACGCGAACGGCCCAATTGAGGATCTCGATCTTCATCCCCGGCACAGGGCGTGAGAATTGTTTGCGGTATTCCCTTTCGAATGCGGCTGTCAGCGGGGCGATATCCTGGCGCGTCAGGGCGCGATCCGGCAAGGTAATCTCGATCTCATGCCCTTGCCCGCTATAGCGCATGAAGGCGGTGCGCAGGGTTTCGGTGGGTGCATCCCCTGCCCCTTGGGCGACGACCTCTTTTGCTTCGGCAATCATCGTATCGAACAGGGCGTTCAACCCGTCCATGTCCATGCTGTCGAGCAGGGAAAAGCGCGAGCGGACGATTTCGAAGGACACCGGGGCAAACAGGAACCCAACCGCCGAACCGACGCCGGGATTGGGCGGGATCACGATATGCGAAACACCGGCGGACCGGGCGACGCGGGTGGCATGCAGCGGCCCGTTGCCACCAAAGGCAATCATGGTACGCGGGCCAAGGTCCTTGCCGCTTTCGACCGCGTGCATCCGCCCGGCGCTGGCCATGCTTTCGACAACGATGCGGCTGACCCCATCTGCCGCACCTGTCGCATCCAGCCCCAGTTTTTCCCCGATCACACGTCTCAGGGCGGCCTTGGCGCCAGCAGGGTCCAGCTGGATATGCCCCTCGGCAAAGGTGTCGGGCACGATATAGCCCAGAGTGATGTCACTGTCGGTCACGGTCGGATCGATGCCGCCGCGCATGAAGGCGACCGGTCCGGGTTCCGAGCCTGCCGACTTCGGCCCGACTGTCAGACGCCCGAGACGGTCAACACCCGCGATCGAACCACCACCAGCACCAATTTCTATCATCTCGATCACCGGAATGCGCACCGGCATTCCCGACCCCTTGATAAACCGTGCCGCGCGGGCGATTTCGAAAGAGCGGGATGTCTGAGGGCGCGCCTTGTCGATCAGGCAGAGCTTGGCCGTGGTGCCACCGACGTCAAATGACAGGACCTGATCCAACCCGGCACGCGCGGCGATGCGGGCGGACAGAATAGCCCCACCGGCAGGGCCGGATTCCACCAGACGAATGGGGAAACGCGTGGCGGTGTCGATCGTGCACATACCACCGCCTGCCGTCATCATCAGGATCGGACAGGTTACGCCCTCGGCCGTGAACTGATCCACAAACCGGGTCAGATAGCTATCCATCAGCGGTTGAATATAGGCGTTGGCTACAGTGGTGCAGAGCCGGTCAAACTCACGCGCTTCGGGGCTGACATCGGACGAGATCGAGACGGTCAAACCGGGGCGGTGTCGCGCCAGAAGATCGCGCAAACGCCATTCGTGGGTCGGGTTGGCGTAAGAGTGCATCAGGCAGATGGCCACCGCCTCGGCCCCGCTGGCGTCAATCTCGGCCAGCAACCGGTCTACTTGCCCTTCATCCAGTTCAATCAGCACCTCGCCTTCTGCCGACATGCGTTCGCGTATGGTCAACGAGCGTTCGCGCGGCACCAGCATGTCCGGCTTTTCAAGATTGATGTCGTATTGGGAATACCGACGTTCGTACCCGATATCGAGAATATCGCGGAATCCTTCGGTGCAGACCGTGGTCACGACCGCCCCGCGCCGTTCGATTAGCGCGTTGGTTGCCAGAGTTGTTCCGTGAATGAATCCGGTGACATCTTTCAGCGACCGGCCAGTCTGCGCCATGACTCGCCGCGCGCCTTCCAGTGCGCCTTCTGCCGGGTTCTGGTGGGTGGTCAGGGTTTTGGTGGAGGCCAGTATCGTCTCATCACCCGAGACCAGGACCGTATCGGTAAAAGTGCCGCCAATATCGATGGCGAGGCGCAGAGCGGTTGTCATGAGGTATTCCGTTGTCGTCTGAAAGCAGGCAGGCAGAACGGCCCCGAAGGGCGGTTACCGGCGCGTCGCGACCAGATCACAGCCGGTCGCACGGCGATCAAGACGGGTGGGGATACACTGACAAGTCATACAGTTTTGTCCCCTACTGCGCCCCGCTTCACTAGCAGATTTACGACAGATTGGCCCGCAAGCGACACATTTGTCGCCGCAGAGGGTTCTGCCCTGAACCTGCCTGGTGTCAGTCTAAGGGTGCTTTAGGTGAACCGTTTCGCCGGTTTGCAGGGCCTGCTGCGCCGCCAATCCCATTCGCACCGCCCACAAACCGTCATGCACTGTCACATCCGGTTCGGCCTTGTGCCCGCGCACCAGATCCAGAAACCCCTTGTGCTGATAATAGGTCGAGCCGTTGTGATCTCCGGCAGCCAGCAAACGGGGATCGACAGGGATATCCTGCGACATTGGCCCCTTGGGGTCCCGCGGGCTGACGATGACCTGCGGCACTGGCGGCGTTCCCAGATGGTCGGGCCAGAACCGCCCCGGCCCCGGCACCAGAGCCTCGACCTTGGCTTTGGGTCCGATGGCCGAAATCTCCTCCTGATAGCGGGCGCCTTCGGCGAACATGCACAGCTCGAGCATCGCGCGCGCGCCATTGGCGAAATCGACCAGAACATAGCCATGATCCAGTATATCGGGTGTTTCACCCCCGTAGGTTTCGTCCAGATGATTCACCGCCTGCCCGCCGCTTGCGGTGATCCGCACAGGGTCGGATTGCAGGATCAGCCGCATCAGATCGAAGAAGTGGCAGCATTTCTCGACAAAGGTGCCGCCGGTGTTGCGGTTGAACCGGTTCCAGTCGCCGACTTTCCGCAGAAACGGAAAGCGATGTTCCCGGATCGACAGCATCCTGACCCCGCCTGTGTCCCCGATCTTGTCGATCAGGGTCGCGATGGGCGGCATATAACGGTATTCCATCGCAACCCAGATCGGGTGTGGATAGTCACGCTGTACCTTCGCTAGCCTTGCGGCGTCCTGGGGGTTGGTGAACAGGGGCTTTTCCACCAATAGCGGCAAGGGGCGCGTTTGCGCGATTTCACAGATCTGGTCGACATGCAGGTGATTTGGGCTGGCTATGACAAGGCAGTCCAGGTCTTCGATATCCAACACCTCTTGCACCGAGCGTGCCATAACCGCCCCCGGCGCAATCGCCTGCGCGGCTTTTGCCATCCCGGGATCGGGTTCGAATATCGCCGCAACACGCGTGCCGTCCAGCAGGGCGATGTTGTGCAGGTGTTCCTGCCCCATCATGCCACATCCGATCAGCCCGTAATTGATGGTCTGGGTCATGCGCGTTTCCTTTTACTTCAGACGTTGGACATAGGTGGCCCGGTCCGGGTCGAACCAGGTCTTTGAAAATTCGACAGGTTCGGCCTTGTCCGACCAGCTGAACCGTTCGATATAGCCCACCGTTTCACCGGCGGCTTTGGTGAACGCCGCGGGCGTCCAATCGGGCAGCTGGCCAATCGATACGCGATCTTCGGCCCGTGATATCCAGAAACCCAGCTGGTGCTGATAATAGCGGTAGAGCGAGTCCGACAGCAGGCTTCGCTTGATCAGGCCGGCTGATTCGTCCAGCCAGATTTCCTCGACCGCGATGATTGTGTCATTCAGATAGCGCATCCGACGTACGCGCGATCCGGTGTCTGAAGTGCCAAAATCCGGCAGATCGGAAGGTTTCTTCAGATGATCGACGGACAGGATATCCGCACGCGGCAACCCGCCCCCTTGGGGCAATTCCAGCCGGAACATCGCGTAGACGCTGTTCTGAGTTCCGGTCTCGCGGATGTAATTTCCTGACCCCTGAATACGCTCCAACATGCCTTTTTTCTCAAGCTCTGCGAGAGATTTTCGCAGCGTGCCGACCGACACGTTCAGCTCGGCCGCCATATCGCGTTCCGGGGGCAGACGCTCACCATCGATCAAGCGGCCCGCAGCGACATCGCGGATCAGCAGCTCGGCAATCTGAACGTAGATAGGCAGGGCATTGGGGTTTCGGGTGTTGGGGGGCATTTCAGGCGCTTCATTCGGTCGCAGGAAAAATTGATACACTATTGATCTACATCAATGTGATTGCTACGCAAGAGGAAAGTAAAAGATGCACGGAGCGTGAATCAAATGACCATCGTCCCCATCACATCCCCTGATCTGGATGCGGCCGAGGTTTCGTGGTTCGCCGCCTTATGTTCGGACGATTATCAGTTCCTGGGTGTGCCTGATGGTGATCTGCGGTCCAGCTGGGAGCATTGCTCGGCCATCGTGAAGGAGGCCGAGGCGCAGGGGTTCCGCAACATCCTGTGCCCGTCATCGTATCAGGTTGGGCAGGACACGCTGAGCTTTGTCGCCGGTTGCGCGCCGATCACGCAGAAGATCAACCTGTTGGCCGCTGTGCGCTGCGGCGAGATGCAGCCGATCATGCTGGCCCGCACGATCGCGACTTTGGATCACATGTTGAAGGGGCGGCTGACCGTCAACATCATTTCATCCGATTTTCCCGGCGAAAAGGCCGACAGTGCCTATCGTTATCAACGGTCGCGCGAAGTGGTCGAGATCCTGAAACAGGCCTGGACGCAGGAGGAAATCAACCATGCGGGCGAGGTCTACAACTTTACAGGTCTGACAACCGACCCGGCGCGACCCTATCAGACTGGCGGGCCGCTGCTGTATTTCGGAGGCTATTCGCCCGCGGCGCTGGAGCTATGCGGCGAGCATTGCGATGTGTACCTGATGTGGCCGGAAACCAAGGATCAACTGGCCGAGCGGATGAAAGCTGTTCATGCAGTGGCCGAAAATTATGACCGTACGCTCGACTATGGCTTGCGGGTTCACATGATCGTTCGCGATACCGAAGTCGAGGCGCAGGAATACGCGGATTACATCGTTTCAAAACTGGATGACGACTATGGCCGCGCGATCCGCGAGCGGGCGTTGGATGCAACGTCGCTTGGCGTAGCGCATCAGGCCAGGAATCGTGATCTGGCGGATAAGTATGGGTATGTGGAACCCGGTCTGTGGACCGGCGTCGGCCGCGCCCGTTCGGGCTGTGGTGCGGCACTGGTTGGATCAACCGATCAGGTCATGTCAAAGATCGAAGATTACCGGAAGATGGGCATTCGCGCCTTCATCTTCTCAGGCTATCCGCACATGGATGAGGCCAAGCATTTCGGTGCTCGTGTGATGCCGCATCTGAAAACATGCTCGCTGCCCGAAGCCTACAGGCGTGTGCCCAAGACACCCCCAGCCACACCGCTGGGCAACGGAGTGCGCCGCTGATGCAACGCGTGAAACTATCCCCGACGCTGGAAATGAGCCGCCTTGTCTATGGCATGTGGCGGCTGGGTGACGATAGCGACACCTCAGCAGGGCATGTCGAGGCCAAAATTCAGGCCTGTCTTGATCAGGGCATCACCACCTTCGATCAGGCCGATATTTATGGTGGTTACGCGGCCGAAGCCGTTCTGGGCAACGCCTTGCGCGCCAATCCCGGCCTGCGCCAGAAGATGGAGATCGTCACCAAATGTGACATCGTCGCACCTGTGGGGCGGCATTCCGATGCGAAGGTCAAATACTATGACACCTCACGCGCGCATATCCTGAAATCCATCGACATGTCCCTGTCGGAAATGGCCATCGACCACATCGATCTGCTGCTGATCCACCGCCCTGATCCGTTCATGGACCACCACGAAACCGGGGCTGCGCTGGATGAGGCTGTCGCCAGCGGCAAGGTGGGCGCGATTGGTGTTTCGAACTTCCGCCCGTGGGACTGGACCCTGCTGCAATCGGCGATGAAAACCCGGCTGGTCACCAACCAGATCGAGATCTCACTGGGCGCGATCGCCCCTTTCACCAATGGCGATCTGGCGTTTCACCAGCAGCATGGGCACCACCTTATGGCGTGGTCGCCGCTGGGGGGTGGGCTGCTGATGGCCGGAAACCCGCCCGTCGGGGTTGTCGCTGATGAAATCGCGGAGGAGTTCGGTGTAGACCGGGCCGCTGTGGCCGTCGCCTTCCTGCTGGCTCATCCGGCGGGCATTCTGCCGGTTCTGGGCACCAACAACCTGAACCGTATCAAACGCATCTCAGACGCGTTGAACGTCACCATAGACCGCGAAACCTGGTTCCGCCTGTACGAGGCGGCGCTGGGGCATGAGGTAGCATGATGAACGCAATCTCAAGGAATATGACCCACACCTTTGTGCCACATAAGGACGACACCCGGACCCTGCGGGATGCTTTTGGTCGGTTTGCAACCGGCGTTACCATCGTGACATGCGACAGCGGTGATGGCCCTATCTGCATCACGGCCAACAGCTTTTCGTCACTGTCGCTGGACCCGCCACTGATCATGTGGGCCGGCGACCGCAACTCGCGCCGGTTCCCTTATTTTCGCGCGGCACGGCATTTCACGGTGCATGTGTTATCGTCGGCGCAGGCCGAGCTGTGTTTTGGATGCTCGAAAGATGCCCATGCACTGCGCGACATCCGGCATGAGCGCTGTGCAAACGGCACCCCGCTGCTGTCGGATTGCCTGGCACGATTTGAATGCGAACAACATGCCTATCACGACGCGGGCGATCACGTGATCGTGGTGGGCAAAGTCCTGAAGGCCAGCATGAGCGACGGCGACGCGCTGACGTTCTACGCCGGGAAAATGGGCCAATTCGCGCAGCACTAAGCGCGATCTGACGACCGCGGGACACACCTGCGGCTGAACAAGGGAGGATCCGCATGGGCGGACTGGCATCGGTGCTTGCGCCGATTGCATTCGTGAACGAAACCGCGCTGCGTCTGGGCCGCGCGGTTGGCGTCGTTGCGATTGCTTTCATGGTCATCGCAATCCTGATTCAGGTGTTCTTCCGATACGTTCTGGGCAACGCCCTGCCCTGGCCGGATGAGGCCGCGCGGTTCTGCATGTTGTGGATGACCGGGTTGATGGCACCGACGGCCTTTCGGCGCGGCGGTTTTGTGGCTATCGACATGCTGCAACGGTTTCTGCCGCGTATGCTCGGCCTGTCACTCAATCTGTTCCTCCTACTGATCTCGCTGGCCGTGCTTTTGGTTGCGGTCAAAATCGGCTGGTCCGAGGTCACGGGCTTTGGCGGCAGGTTTGCAACCGCCGCCCTGTACCTGCCGACATCGCTTGGGTTTGACGAGTGGTACCGCATTCCGCGCAGCTGGATGATGGCCTCGCTGCTGGTGGGGATCATTCTGCTGATCTCGGTCAATATCGAGCTTATCCTGCGTTCCGTGGTCACCCTGCTTGGCGGCGCGCATCTGTTGCCGGACATTCCCGACGCAGCCGTGGGGGCCGAATAGATGCTGATCTGGTTCCTGCCTACGTTCCTGATTTTCCTGCTGATTGGCCTGCCGGTCTTTTTCGCGCTTCTGGCGGCACCCGGCATCTTGCTGTGGCTGAACGGACAGACGAACGACATCACCCTGCTTTATCGTAATGTCTACAACGGCATGGACAGTTTCCCGCTGATGGCCATCCCGTTCTTCATGCTGGCCGGTGAAATGATGAACCGCGGCGGCATCACCATCCGCCTTGTCGAATTCAGCCAGGCGCTGATGGGCCATCTGCGCGGCGGGCTGGCGCATGTAAACGTTCTGAGCTCGATCCTGTTCGCGGGCCTTTCGGGATCAGCGGTGGCTGATACATCCGCCCTGGGTTCGATGCTGATCCCGGCGATGGAAAAACAGGGATACACCCGAAAATTCGCCGCCGCCATTACGGCCGCGAGTTCGGTCATCGGGCCAATCATCCCGCCCTCGGGCATCATGATCATCTATGCCTATGTCATGGGCGAAAGTGTGGCCGCCTTGTTCCTTGCGGGGATCGTGCCCGGGATCATGGTGGGTGTCGGCCTGATGGTGATGATCAAGTTCATGGCCGACAAGTACGATTTTCCCGTCGCCAGCCGGAAATACACATGGGATGAGCGGCGCAAAGCCAGCCTCAAGGCGTTCTTCCCGCTGATGACGCCCGTGATCATTCTGGGCGGCATTCTGGGGGGCATCTTTACTCCGACCGAGGCCGCCGCTGTTGCTGTGGGCTACGCCTTTATCATCGGATTTTTCGTTCTGCGTACACTGACCCTGAGGGAAATTCCGGATGTTCTGAGCAATGCAGGTATGACGTCGGCTGTGGTGCTGCTGCTGGTTGGCGCAGCAATGGCGTTCAAGACCGTGGTCAGCCTGAGCCATGCCCCGGAACAATTGGCCTCGTTGATCCTCAGCCTGTCGGAAAATCCGCTGATCCTGTTGTTTCTGATCAACCTGTTGTTGTTTATCGTCGGTATGTTTCTGGACGCAGGCCCCGCGATCATCATCCTTGGCCCGATCCTTGGTCCCATTTTCACCAGTCTTGGTGTAGACCCGATCCATTTCGCCATCATCATGAGCGTCAATCTGACCGTCGGCCTTGCAACGCCCCCCATGGGGCTGGTGCTGTTCGTGGCCGCCGCCGTGTCGCGGGAGCGGGTCGAGACGATCGCCAAGGCGATCCTGCCGTTTCTGGCGGTCGAAATCATCGTGATCTTTCTGATCACCTACATCCCCGCACTATCCATGACGATCCCGAGGATAACGGGATTTGCAAACTGACTGAGTATCACAGGGAGGAAACGCATGCTCGGAAACTTCATCAAAACAGCGGCGATTGCCACATCGCTTGTGGCCGCGTCTGCGGTCGCTGCGGTGGCTGCGGACTATACACTGCGCGCCACTGCCAATTCGAACGAAAATGACGAGGATTACGACGGTCTGATCGTTTTCAAGAACTATGTCGAGGCGGCGTCGAACGGCGCCATCGAGGTTGAGCTGTTCATCGGCACCCAGCTGTGTTCGAACGGTGCAGAATGCCTGCAAGGCGTGGCGGATGGCACCATCGATATCTATATCTCTACCTCGGGCGGGGCCTCGGGCATCTTTCCTTACGTGCAGGTTCTGGACCTGCCCTATCTGATGGCCGATGACCGGATCGCCGAGCATGTTCTGTCGGGCGATTTCACCCGCAAGATGCGCGACATGGCGCTGGAGGATTCAGGTGGCGCGATCCGCCTGATGACCATCGGCAACACCGGCGGCTGGCGCAACTTCGCCAATACAAAACACCGGGTGGCCGAGCCTGCCGACATGGAAGGTCTGAAAATCCGCACCGTCGTCGCCGACCTGCCACAGGAACTGGTCAAGGCACTGGGCGCGTCACCTACACCGATCCCGTGGCCGGAACTTTTCACCAGCTTCCAGACCGGCGTCGTCGAGGGGTCCAAGAACGGCATCACCGACATCATGGGCATGAAGTTCCCGGATGCCGGCCTGCAATATGTCACGCTGGACGGGCACGCCTATATGGGTGCGCTGTGGTGGATGAACAACGCCAAGTTCCAGGCGATGCCCGAAGATATGCGCCGGGTCGTTGTCGATGGGTTCTACGCCCTGCAACAGGCCACTTTTGCCTCGCCCAAGCGCAAATCGATTCAGGCCTATGAGGACTTCGTCGCAGGTGGCGGTGACCTGTATGTCCCGACACCCGAGCAGAAGGCTGCGTTCAAAGCCGCGGCTTCACCTGTCTATGACTGGTTCCAGACCAATGTTGCCCGTGGTGATGAGATCTTTGCCGCGCTGACCGATGCGGTCACGGCGGCTGAGGCGGACGTGAACGCCTCGCGCAATGCAGACCTGAACTAAACGGACGGGTCGGGCCTTGTGGCCCGGCCCTTATCGAAACGGGTACATCCACCCTTTGTAGTCGTTGACCAGAACATGCGCCTTCTCGATCTGCTCCGGCGACATTTTCTTGATCACTTCCTCAAGGCTGATCGCCGCATCGGGATCGCCGCCAATGGCGCTGAGCGTGTACCACATATAGGCCCGCACCAGATCGGGGGCGGGCAATCCCAGACCCAGTTCGTAGTACCAGCCGACCCCCGACTGCGCCCCCGGATGCCCCTTCATCGAGGCACGCAGATACCATTCAAACGCCCTTTCATGGTCCTGCTCGACCCCAAGACCCAGCCCGTACATCACACCAATCAGTTCCTCGGCCTCGGCATTGCCCGACCGGGCGGCGGGCAGCAGTTCTGCGCGCGCGGCTTCAAACTCTCCGACCTCCATCAAGTCACGGGCCTGTTCCAGCTCAGCCAGAGCCGGGGTCGCAAGAAAACAAAGGGTAAAGAGAAACTGGCGCATTGGGCGATTGTCCTCGTTTGGGCGGGGGCCGCGGTGGCGCAGGACCTGCCACGCCCGCTGACAGATGATGACTTTATCCCATTTGATATGGAACAGGCCACTATCGGTCATCAACTGTTTTACGATCCGATCCTGTCAGGCAATCTGAACATTTCGTGCGCCCATTGCCATCACCCCGATTTCGGCACTTCTGACGGGTTGTCCCTGGGGATCGGTGAAGGCGGACAGGGTCTTGGCCCGGACCGCACGCCGGGTACCGGCGCGGACAAGATCCGCAAACGCATTCCCCGAAATGCGCCGGGGTTGTGGAACCTCGGGGCCAAGGACATCCATACCGTTTTCCACGATGGCCGCCTGAGCATCTCGGACCTCTATGGCAACGGGTTCAATTCGCCTGCACAGGAATGGCTGCCCGGGGGATTGAACTCGCTTCTGGCGGCGCAGGCCTTGTTCCCGCTGACCGCGCAATTCGAGATGGCCGGTAATGTCGCTGAAAATCAGGTGACCGGCGCGGTTCACGACAGGATCGACAAGGGCTGGCCGATCCTTGCCAAACGCGTGCGGACCGATCCGCGCTATGGCCCTGCCATAGTCGCGGCTTTTGACAACATCGAGACCACCGAAGACATCACGATCACCCAGATCGCCAACGCGCTGGCGGCCTTCATGGCCATCGAGTGGCGCAGCACCGACAGCCCATTCGACCAGTACTTGGCCGGGGACAAGGATGCGCTGTCAGACATCCAGAAAGACGGGATGAACCTGTTTTATGGCAATGCGCGATGCGCGACCTGCCATGCGGGTCCGTTGATGTCGGACCAAGAGTTTCACGCGCTAGGTTTGCCCCCTTTCGGGCCGGGCCGGACCCGGCAATGGGACCCATATGCGCGGGACGTTGGACGGATGGCGGAAAGCAACCGTCTGGAAGACGCCTATCGCTTTCGCACGCCGATGCTGCGCAATGTCGCCCTGACCGCGCCCTACGGGCATAACGGTGCTTTTGCGGACCTCGAAAGCATGATCCGTCACCATCTTGACCCACAGACCAGCCTTGCCAAATGGAAACCCGACATGGCTGCGTTGCCCAAGGTCCCCTGGTTGCAAGAGGCGGATTTCGCGGTGTGGGAAGACCGGTTCGAAATGGAACGCCAGCGCAGCAGGATCGACATTGTGCCAGTGACACTTTCGGATGCGGAAATCGGCGCCCTTGTCGCATTTCTGCATTCCCTGACGGGCACTGGTGTTGGCTCTCCTCCTTTCGGGGTGCCTGCCGATTTCAACCCCTGAAGGCGGTTGCGCCATAATGCCAATTGATCCGACATAATGTCGGCATATCCGATCACTTCGTCAAATTGCGGCCTATGAAATGTCTGGCCAGCCCTGCACCATAATATCAGGAACAGAAATTTACGGAGACGTTGATGTCCTGGAATATTTGCGTAATCGGGGCAGGCAAGATCGGTCAGATGATCGCGACGCTGCTGAGGGCCTCGCCAAACTATAAAGTGACCGTGGCCGACCATGACCTGAAAGCACTGGGTGAAATCACAAGGCTTGGAATTGGTACAAAGCAGATTGATGCCCGGGATGCGGACAGTCTGGCAAAGGAACTGACCGGGTTTAACGCCGTGGTTTCAGCGGCACCGTTCTTTTTGACCCCGAACATTGCCAAGGCCGCCAAAGAGGCGGGCGCGCATTATTTCGACCTGACCGAAGACGTTGCGGCCACCGAGGCCGTACGCCAACTGGCCGAAGGCAGTGAGACAGCTTTCATGCCGCAATGTGGTCTGGCACCTGGTTTTGTGGGTATCTCCGGAGCCGCGCTTGCAGCGGAGTTCGATGAGCTGGACAGCCTGCATATGCGGGTGGGCGCGCTGCCGCTTTATCCGACCAACGCGCTGAAGTATAATCTGACCTGGTCGACCGATGGGTTGATCAACGAGTACTGCAATCCATGCGACGCCATTGTGAACGGCAAACTGGTCAAGACCGCGCCGCTGGAAGATTACGAGATTCTGGGTCACGATGGTGTGGAATACGAATGCTTCAACACCTCGGGCGGGTTGGGCACGCTGCCGGAAACGCTGGAAGGCAAGGCGCGGGCCGTGTCTTATCGCACGATCCGGTATCCCGGCCATTGTGAAATCCTGAAGCTGCTGCTGCACGATCTGGGGCTGGAACGCCGCCGCGATCTGCTGAAAGAGATCTTCGAGACCGCCCTGCCCCGCACCGATCAGGACGTGGTGCTGGTCTATTGCACGGCCAAGGGTATGATCAATGGCGTTCTGCGCGAGAAATCCCTGATCAACAAGAGCTTTGCCCGCACCATCAACGGACAGGTCTGGAGTGCCATTCAGGTCACGACAGCTGCGGGTATTCTGGGCGTCGTTGACCAGATGCGCACCGGCACGCTGCCTTCGAAAGGGTTTGTCCGGCAGGAACAGGTCAAACTGAACGACTTCCTGAAAACAGAATTTGGCCAGCTGTATCGTGCTGGTGACGTGACCCGGCAAAACAAGGCGGCCTGAGATATGAAAGACATCGTAATGACAGCCCAAACCACGCTTGCAAATCTGGATCTGACGGGTGCCACATTGAAGGGCGGCACCCTGAAAGTGACGTCGCCGATTGACGGCAGCCTGCTGGCCGACGTGCATGAAACTCCGGCCACCGAAATGGACGCGATCATTGCCCGCGCCAAAACCGCGTTCAAGGCGTGGCGCGTTGTGCCGGCCCCGCGTCGGGGCGAGCTGATCCGCCTGCTGGGCGAAGAGCTGCGCGCCGCCAAGGACGATCTGGGCGCGCTTGTCAGCTGGGAGGCCGGCAAGATCACGTCCGAAGGTCTGGGCGAAGTGCAGGAGATGATCGACATCTGCGACTTTGCCGTTGGTCTGTCGCGTCAGCTTTACGGTCTGACCATCGCATCGGAACGTCCGGGGCACCGGATGATGGAAACCTGGCATCCGGCGGGCCCGGTCGGGGTGATCTCGGCCTTCAATTTCCCGGTTGCGGTCTGGTCGTGGAACGCCGCTTTGGCACTGGTCTGTGGCGATCCGGTGATCTGGAAACCGTCCGAGAAGACCCCGCTGACAGCGATGGCCTGCCAGAAGATCTTTGAACGCGCGCTGGTGCGGTTTGGCGATGCCCCCGAAGGGTTGCTTCAGGTCCTGATCGGTGGCGCGGAGTTGGGCGAGGCGCTGGTGGCCAGCGAAGATGTTCCGATCATCTCGGCCACGGGTTCGACACGTATGGGTCGTGCAGTTGCGCCCATTGTAGCGGCACGCTTTGGCAAGTGCATTCTGGAACTGGGTGGCAACAACGCGATGATCGTTGGCCCTTCGGCGGATCTGGAAATGGCCGTGCGCGCCATTGTCTTCTCGGCCGTTGGGACCGCCGGTCAGCGCTGTACGACGCTGCGCCGTCTGATCGTGCACAACTCGATCCGCGAGGAACTGGTGAGCCGCCTGAAAAAGGCTTATGCCGGTTTGCCCATCGGCAATCCGCTGTCTGAGGGCACGTTGATCGGGCCACTGGTAGATGAGGCATCGGGTGCCGCCATGACAGCCGCACTGGAAGCCGCAAGGGCCGAAGGCGGCACCGTGTTTGGCGGCGCGCGCGTGACCGCAGGGCTTCCTGCGGGTGTCTATATGCAGCCCGCAATCGTCGAAATGCCCGGCCAAAGTGCGGTCGTGAAAACCGAGACATTCGCACCGATCCTTTATGTCATGGGCTATGACGATTTTGACGATGCGATCCAGATTCAAAACGATGTGCCGCAAGGGCTGTCATCCTGTGTGTTCACGCTGAACATGCGCGAGGCCGAGCAATTCCTGACTGCGGCGGGGTCGGATTGCGGTATTGCCAACGTCAACATCGGCCCCTCGGGCGCCGAGATCGGTGGCGCATTCGGAGGCGAGAAGGAAACCGGTGGCGGACGCGAAAGCGGCTCGGACGCGTGGAAGGCCTATATGCGCCGCCAGACCAACACCGTGAACTACTCGGCAGAGCTCCCGCTGGCGCAGGGTGTCAAATTCGACATCTGAACCAGCGCGCAAACTGACGGACATTCTGATCCCCCCGGAGCTTTGATGTTTCGGGGGGATTGCTTTTGTCGCGCAGGGTTTGGCACTGGCAGGCTGAAGCAGGCACAAAACCGGTGGTTCTTGACGAAATCCCTGCCGTGCGGCATGTGATGTCGCTGGGGGGAACGGCATGTCCGATAAGGTCAGATGGCCCGACACGGCATGTATGAACAGATTAAGCGTCCGAGTGGCCCCGATGGCTGGCTGCTTTTATACCGGAAGGTAAGTAAGATATGTGCCCTGCACCCGTTGATGCAGAGACCCCGCGCGGGTTCATCATCCCGATCGGCGGCGGCGAAGACCGCGTCAAGGAAATGCAGATCCACCGTAAGTTCGTAGAGCTTTCAGGTGGTGAGAATGCCGATATTGTCGTGATCCCGACAGCCTCGATGCTGGAAGAGACCGGACCGGATTACAATCGCATCTTTTCCGAACTGGGTGCGGGCAAGGTCGAATTTCTGCCCATCTCACGTCGTGCCGATTGCGATAATCCCGATTATGCCGAGATGCTAGACCGCGCCACAGGGGTTTTCATGACCGGTGGCAATCAGCTGCGGCTGTCGGCGATTCTGGGTGGCACGCTTGTTGCGCAGAAAATTCGCCGTCGGAATGCGGCCGGTGTGCCGGTTGCCGGCACTTCAGCCGGGGCATCAATCATGTCCGAACACATGGTGGCCGGGGGCAGCAGCAACTCCGCCCCGGCTGAGGGCAATATCACGCTGGCTCCGGGCATGGGCTTGACCAACGCCGTCATCATCGACCAGCATTTCACACAGCGCAATCGGCTGGGACGTTTGTTAACTGCTTCATCTTTCAACCCTTTTTTGATCGGACTGGGTATCGACGAAGACACGGCAGCCTTCATCGGACCCGATAATGTCCTTGAAGTCGTGGGCAGTGGATCGGTTACCGTCGTTGACGCCAGTCATCTGACTCATTCGTCGATGTGGGACGCGCGCCGCGGTGAAGCACTGAGCCTGCTTGGACTTCGGCTTGACGTTCTGGGCGAAGGGTGCCGTTATGATCTGACGGCTCGCCAGGCTTTTCCGCCGGATGAGCATATGGCGTTCTGCACATTGCCGGACATGTCCGGTCAAGAGGCCGCCAGCGGGGGGAATAATAGCTAACCAACGGGGAGCCTCATGAAAATAATCTCAACCAATGTCTTTGTCGGCCCAAATGTCTGGGCAAGTTTTCCGGTCATTCGCCACGTCATCGATCTGGGTGTTCTGGAAGAGTGGCCCTCGGCAAAAATTGGTTCCGAGTTTATTGACGCCTTGATCAAGGCGCTTCCCGGTCTGGCAGAACATGGCTGCTCCTATCGCGAACCCGGCGGCTTCATCCGCCGCCTGCGCGAGGATGAAGGCACCTGGTTGGGGCATGTGCTGGAACATTGCGCCATCGAAGTGCAGAACGTGGCCGGGTCCGACGTGACCTTTGGCCGTACGCGCGGCACAGGTGAGCCGGGCCAGTACAATATGGTCTATGAATACCGCCAGCGTGACGTCGGTCTGGATGCGGGCAATTTGGCGATGCGGTTGCTGATGCACCTGCTGCCGCAATCCCTGAAAGATCAGGTGGATTACGAATTCGACCCGGACTTCAACTGGGATGAAGAACTGCGCAGCTTTGTGCTGAGGGCGCAACGCAAGGAATTTGGCCCGTCGACCGGATCGCTGGTCAAGGCGGCGCAGGAACGCGACATCCCGTGGATCAGGCTGAATTCCGGCTCGCTTGTGCAATTTGGGCACGGCAAGTTTCAGAAACGCATTCAGGCGACAATTACGTCCGAGACCAAGCATATCTCGGTTGAGATTTCCTGCGACAAGGAAGACACCCATAACCTGCTGAACGATCTTGGCCTGCCGGTTCCGCAGCAGCGCATGGTCTATTCGGCCCGCGAGGCCGTGCGCGCTGCCGCGCGGATCGGGTTTCCTGTGGTGGTCAAGCCCTTGGACGCAAACCATGGGCGCGGCGTTTCGATCAATCTGAATTCCGATGCCGAGGTCGAGGCAGGCTTTGCCGAGGCCAAGGAGCATTCGCGCAGCCGCGCCATTCTGGTTGAAAGCTTCATCACCGGATTTGATCACCGGATGCTGGTCGTGAACGACAAACTGGTTGCGGTGGCCAAACGCGTCCCCGGCCATGTGACAGGCGACGGCACTCATACGATTGCTGAACTGGTCGACATCGTGAACCAGGACCCGCGCCGGGGCATCGGGCACGAAAAAGTACTGACCAGGCTCGAGCTGGACAATCAGGCAAACCGCCTGATGGAGAATGCGGGCGTGACAGAAGACACTGTCTTGCCCGAGGGCGAGGTTTTCTATCTGCGCTCGACTGCGAACCTGTCAACGGGTGGCACCGCCATCGACCTGACCGACGTGGTGCATCCTGACAACCGCGACATGGCCGAACGCGCCATCATGGCCGTCGGGCTGGATGTGGGCGGTGTCGATTTCCTGATCGACGATATCACCAAGTCCTACAAGGATATCGGTGGCGCGATTGTCGAAGTAAACGCCGCCCCCGGTTTCCGGATGCATGTGGCCCCGTCCGAAGGTCAGCCGCGCGATGTGGCGGGCAAGGTCATCGATATGCTGTTCCCCGCCAATGAACAGACCCGCATCCCGATTGCGGCCATCACCGGCACCAACGGCAAGACGACCACGTCGCGGATGCTGGGTCATATCATGAAAACCAGCGGCAAGATCGTTGGCATGACCTCGACCGACGGCGTCTATGTGGATGGCAAGCTAAGCGTAAAGGGGGATATGACCGGCCCGAAATCGGCGCAGATCGTCCTGCGTGATCCGATGGTCGATTTTGCGGTGATGGAAACCGCGCGGGGCGGGCTGGTGCGCTCGGGTCTGGGCTATCAACGCTCGAACGTGGCGGCCTGTCTGAACGTCTCGGCAGATCATCTGGGTCTGGGCGGGATCAACACGGTCGAGGAGCTGGCCGTAGTCAAACGGGTGGTGGTGGAAAGCGCGACCGATACGGCCGTGCTAAACGCAGACGACATCAATTGTCTGAAGATGGCCGATTACGCCGGGGCGGATCAGATCTTCTATGTCACGACCAACCCCGGCCACAGTCTGGTCAAGGAACATATCAAGACAGGGGGCAAGGCCATCGTGCTGGAAAAAGGCATGAATGGCGACATGCTGACCATCTATGACAAAGGGCTTCACATCCCCGTTCTGTGGTCGCATCTGATCCCTGCCACGCTTGAGGGCAAGGCGATCTTCAACGTGCAAAACGCCATGGTCGCGGCGGCAATGGCCTATAGCTTTGGGGTCGATCTGGACAATATCCGGCATGGTCTGCGCACTTTCGACACCAGTTATTTCCAGGCGCCGGGGCGGATGAATGTCTATGATGAACATCCTTTCAAGGTGATCCTTGATTACGGCCACAACCCGGCCGCGCTGAAGGCGATGGCCGCTTTGGCCGATCAGTTGGAGGTCAAGGGCCGCAGGCTGTGCGTTGTTGCGATGCCCGGCGACCGGCGCGATGAAGACATTGTTGATGGGGCCGCAGCGCTGGCCGGGCATTTTGACCACTTCATCTGCAAGGCAGACGACCGCCGCCGGGGTCGCGGGCATGACGAAGTGCCGCAAATGATGCGGCAGGCCCTGATCGATTGCGGGACGCCGGACGACGTGATCTCGATCATTCCGGATGAGGTTGAGGCCGTGACTACAGCGCTGGAGATGGCGGCACCGGGCGATCTG
This sequence comes from Ruegeria sp. SAZD013, assembly GCF_059612525.1. Lineage (NCBI taxonomy): Bacteria > Pseudomonadati > Pseudomonadota > Alphaproteobacteria > Rhodobacterales > Roseobacteraceae > Ruegeria > Ruegeria sp. SAZD013. The sequence continues at coordinate 42,881 of NZ_JBXWQT010000002.1, forward strand.
CTGGTGATCTTTGGCGATGACACCACACGGTGCTGGAAACAGATCATCTATTTCAATTCCGATGGAGAAACCTCTGAAACCGAGGCGACACCCGGGACCAGCCCCGCCGACACCACGTTCGAGGACATGTTCGACAGTGACCAGAACCTGATCCGGGACGAACGCGGCGTAAGACTGGCGCGTGAAATCAGCGAAGACGCGGATTGAGCGGAGGCACCGGAATGGACCGGATCGAAGAGCTTGAAACCGCGCTGACCATCGAATGCGCGACCGCTGGTCATATTCAGGTGGATGACGCGCGGCGCCTGACCGGCCCCGGCCTGTTATGGGATTACCCCGGCGCGGTGATGGATGTATTTTTCACTGATATCGACCCCGCGCAGGTCATTGCACTGTGGGAAAAACACGCCCGGCGCGTTCTGGATGCGCTTGGCTGGCAGGATCAGGTACTGACCCACCGTACCTTCACCGGTGGCGTCAATCTGGCAATCTCGGCACCGATGGATCAGCTTTATTCCGCGATCTTTGCGGCGCAGACCGCCTGGCATTTCTGCGCGGCAGAGTTGTTGGAGGCCACGCCGGGCGATTTTGATCAGATGATCCGGGACGTCAAAGGCGTCATGGCAAAGGAGGCCAACCCTGCGCTGATCGCCCTGATCGCGGCCGCCGAGGCGCATGGTGTGGATATCCTGTGCGACGATGACGAGATTTCCATCGGGCATGGCACCGGCAGTCAAGTCTGGCCTGTCAACGCACTGCCCGCCCCGGATAACGTTGACTGGCCCTCCCTTCACAACATCCCCGTCGCCTTCATCACCGGAACCAATGGCAAGACCACCACGACCCGGTTGCTGGAGGCCATCGCCCGCGCCTCGGGCAAGGTCGCGGGACTGACCTCGACCGAGTTTGTGCGGGTGGGTGATGATATTCTGGATCGCGGCGATTATTCCGGCCCCGGCGGAGGGCGGATGTTGCTACGCGACAAGCGGCTTGAAATCGGCTGCCTCGAAGTGGCCCGTGGGGGTATCCTGCGCCGCGGCCTGCCGACACGTGCCGCCATGGCCGCCACTGTCACCAACGTGGCGAACGATCATCTGGGGCAATACGGCGTCAACACGGTGCCCGAGCTGGCTCAGGCGAAATTCGCCGTGCACCGGACACTGACCAAGGGCGGCGTTCTGGCCCTGAATGCCGATGATCCTTTTGTCCGTGCCGAGGCCGAAAACACTACGGCAAATATCTGGTGGTTTTCTCTGGATGCCGGGAGTGATCTGATCCGTCGGGCGCGGGACGCGGGAACATGCTGCGCTTATGTTTCGCAGGGCAATATCGTCTTTTTCGACGGCCGGTCCGAGCAGGTGGTCATAGCTGTGTCCGACGTGCCCCTGACCATGGGCGGGGCCGCGAAATACAACATCCTGAACGCTCTGGCGGCTATGTGCCTTGCGCTGGCTTTGAAGCTGACGCTTGAGGCGGTGCGGCATGGGTTGGCCGGGTTCAAACCGGATGCCAGGGACAATCCGGGTCGCTGTAACGAATTCCTATACAACGGCGCTCAGGTTTTCGTGGATTTCGCGCATAACCCGCATTCGATTTCTGCCGTGTGCGATGCGCTGTCGGCCCTGCCAGCAAAACGGCGGTTCATCATGCTCAGCCATGCCGGAGATCGCTCGGATCAGGACATTCGGGACGTCACTGCAACCGCGTTGAATTTCCAACCCGACGTGGTCGTTGCTGCTGAACTGGAAGGGTATCTACGGGGCCGCTCATTGGGAGAGATACCGGACCTGATCGAAAAGTCTGCCCTGGAACAGGGATATGACAAGACCCAGATCCAAAGGGCCGCATCCCCGTCGGAGGCCGCCGCGATGATCCTGAAACAGGTGGAACCGGGCGATCTAGCCTTGCTGCTGGTTCTGTCGGAACGCGACGCCGTGCTTGAGATGCTGAACCAGCAGGCGACCTAGCGGTTTGAGGGATCAGTAAAGCAACGAACCGCCATTTCCGTCTGCGATCATCTGAGCAGCAATTCGCGCATCACCCTTGCATTGACACCCAGCCTGACAATACTCGCCTAACACAGGCAACAGACGGTTGAGGTTAGGTGTTATGGAGATTGAGCGGACGGGGTTGTCGGGTGTGTTGGTTATTCGCCCGCAG
>NZ_JBXWQT010000003.1:0-3870 GCF_059612525.1 Ruegeria sp. SAZD013
TGGCTGATCCCTCCCTTTAGGAAGAATTGAATCAGCAACTTACCAACCGATCAAGCCCGAGTTTTTCAACAAAATAGATCTCGGCCGATTTGTGTGATTTGTGCGTCTGCTTTCGGTAAATCCTGCTGCGCCGCTGCGAGCAATCCGGTGACACCGTCGAGCATTCAAAGCAATTTTCGCTGAGCCAGCAAACGGCAACTTCGTCCTGTGTGGATGGCGTCTGCTTTGCAAGGACAAAATGCTCTGATTGCGCGGCTGGTCAGTACAGTCCTGTGTCCGGCCTTTGATTGCGGCATTTGCTTGAGCCGCTGGCCTTGATGGGTTCCGTGAACCTGGTCCCAATCGGCAAAGCGAACCTGAGAGTTCAGGACGAAGCTCGGGTTTTCCGGGTTCTCGGATGACCGCACGTGCCATCATGGCATTCGTCTTGCAATTCTTTTTTGTTCAGTGCCTCCGGTTATGCCGCTGATTGCCGGTAGTATGTTTCTTTGGTGAGGATCGCCCAGATGATCCGTGCGGCTTTGTTTGCCATCGCGATCGTGGCAAGTCGGACGGGTTTGCGCTCGAGGAGTTGCATGATCCAAGGATGCACGCGTTCTGGATAGCCGCGGGCGCGCTGTACTTGTGAGGTCATACCGATCACCAGAAGCCTTCTTATGTAACGGTCACCCTTCTTGCTAATCCGGCCGAGGCGTTCCTTGCCACCACTCGATCTGTTCAATGGGGTGAGACCAAGCCAAGCAGCAAACTCGCGCCCGTTCTTGAACTGTTTGCCGTCGCCGATGGTGGCGACGATGGCAGAGGCGGTGATTGGACCAACACCAGGGACGGTTCTGATCCGCTTGGCCCGTTCATCGATCCGCGAATGATACTCGATCAGTTTGTCGTAGAACACCACGCGCTCGTCGAGTGCAACAACCTGCTCGCAGAGGGTTTTGAGCATGCTCTTCGCAACGTCTGGCATGTCCGGGCAATCGTTGGTTTTGAACCCTTTGACGAAGCGCATCGCCGCCACCGGCCCGTTCCCGATCACATGACCAAACTCTCGAAGAAGACCCCGGATCACGTTCAGCATCTGGGTTTTCTGGCGCACGACAAGCTGGCGCACGCGATGCATTGTAAGAAGGGCTTGTTGTTCCTTCGATTTCACAGCGACGAACCGCATGGTCGGTCGCGTGACGGCCTCGCAGATTGCCTCGGCATCAACCGCATCCGTCTTTCCACGCTTCACGTAGGGCTTTACGTAAGTTGCCGGCATGAGGCGCACGTCATGGCCGATTTCAGTCAGCTCACGCGCCCAGTGATGTGCCGACCCACACGCCTCAATTCCGACGAGGCAGCTCGGCAGGGTCTCAAAGAACTTCAGCAATTGTCTGCGGCGGATCGAACGATTGAAGACAACCGTACCGTCATCAGCGATCCCGTGGACCTGAAAGACGTCTTTACCGAGATCCAATCCTATCGTCGTGACTTCCATGGTGGGGCTCCTTTCCTTGCAGAAGATGTCTTCTGCAGTTTGCCGCAAAGCGCGACGGTTGGCTGCAGACGCCATCCACCCCATCCGCATAGCGGTTGTTTGGGGAAAATCGATCGATGTCCGAATTGCGGACATCTGCGTATTTTGTGTTAGTAAGTGCATTAGGGAGAGGCATCCACCATGGGAAACAACTCCAGACGGGCGTTTATAAGGTCCTTCCTGACGAGCACGACGATCCTCGTTGCTCCGAGTACATTGTTCGGGCAAGAAGGCACGCTGACCGATCTTGGCGGAGCGATACTCGATCTTGATGAAGTCACGATTTTTACGGCTCGCGAGATCGTCACACTTGATCCCGACCTTCCAAGCGCCGAAGCCGTTGCTGTTGTAAACAGTCGGATTTTGGCGACCGGCACTAGAGAGCAAGTCCAAGAGGCGATTGGTGAACAGCCCTTCACCGTTGATGACACATTCGCCGACCTTATCATCGTTCCCGGCTTTATCGCCCAGCATGATCACCCAGTTTTGGGCGGCTTGAGCCTTTCGTCCGTCATTCTTTCGATAGAGGACTGGGACTTGCCACAGGGTTTATCGCGCGCCGTTGTGGACAAGGATGACTTTCTGGCACGGTTGTCCGAAGCTGTTAATGGTCAGCAAGACCCGGACACCCCTGTCATGACATGGGGATACCACGCGGCATTTTATGGTCCACTGACACGGTCGGACCTTGACCAGATCAGCAGCGAACGCCCTATCTTTGTGTGGGCCCGCTCATGCCACGAATTCATTCTGAATTCTGCTGCAATGGAGGCCGCGGGCGTTACCGAAGAGGTCATGGACGCCTGGTCCGACTCAGAAAAGATGCAATCCAGCTTTGAGCATGGACACTTCTGGGAACAGGGTTTGTTTGCAGTTCTGCCTTTGATTGCACCATACGTGGCAACCCCTGAAAAGTTTCGCGCTGGTTTGGAGACCATGCGCGATTACATGCATGCGAAGGGCGTGACCTACGGCAACGAGCCAGGCGGCATTCTGGCACGCCCGGTTCAGGATGCGGTGAACGCTGTATTCTCCGCACCCTCAATGCCGTTCCGGTGGAGCTTCATTCCAGATGGAAGAAGCCTGATCGCCAAATATGACAATGCTGAAGATGTGATCGAACAGACAGAAGCACTTGTCGACTGGTATGGTGGCAAGACCAGTATGTCCAAAGGCAGCGTCAAGCTTTTTGCGGACGGTGCGATATATTCCCTTGCCATTCAACTGAGGGACGATCCGCTTGGCGATTACCATGGCGAGTGGATGATGGACCTGTCGGCCTTTGAGCGTGCATTTCAAACCTATTGGGACGCGGGCTACCAAGTTCATATTCACGTCAACGGTGACGCCGGGTTGGACCGTGTATTAAACGCCTTAGAGCGGAACTTGCGCAGAAATCCTCGTTTCGATCATAGAACGGTGATCGTGCACTTTGCTGTGAGTGCGCCCGATCAGGTCATGCGTATCAAACGTCTGGGCGCGATTGTTTCCGCAAATCCCTACTACGTGACGGCACTTGCGGATCAATACAGTAAAACCGGTCTTGGTCCTGAACGCGCCAATGAAATGGTCCGTCTTGGTGATCTGGATCGAGCGGGTATTTCCTGGTCACTGCATTCCGATATGCCGATGGCGCCCGGTGATCCATTGTTCCTAATGTGGTGTGCGGTGAACCGCGTGACGAGTTCCGGTCGGGTAGCAGGACAGGATCAGACGGTCCCGGTCGAAGAGGCCTTACGTGGAGTGACAATCAACGCCGCCTATTCTCATCGTCTTGAACGGGACCTTGGCAGTATCGAACCTGGCAAGCGAGCGAACTTCACTATTTTGGATGACAACCCATTGACTGTGGATCCCATGGCAATCAAGGACATTCAGGTTTGGGGAACAGTATTGGAAGGTGATAAGTTTCCAGTGGGCTACAAGGCAGAACAGGAAGATGCACGTTTGCGTCTAAATGATCCGGACAGCCAAAGAGAGTTCGCAGTAAACACTCTCAATCACGCGCTTTCGGTTGTTCACGCTCATCTTTAGGCACGTTCGCTCTGGGAGCGGAATGAACCGAAATCTCGCGCACTTGATCTTGAGGCGGGAGCGCTCGGGATAGCCTGTTTCTGCAAGCTTTTGATGCGGAATTTTTGGCGCAATCGCCGTCGTAATCTTTATGCAAAAGTGAATGTCGACTTCGTCCGCGCAGCAGAAATTCACTAAATTTTCCCTAACTGCAGCACGGAGCCCCCAGTGACCGATGCTGCACGATCAACCGACGGCGGCTATGCGGAGATACTGTTGAAAAACTCTGCTTGAGCGATGCTTTGGCTGCTGATTCAATTCTCTTGAGTTGCAGGAGAGTT
>NZ_JBXWQT010000004.1:0-4420 GCF_059612525.1 Ruegeria sp. SAZD013
ACCAACAGAGGACAACCATGAAACAGAAGAGATCAATTTATGCGGTTTTGGCGTTCGGTTTACTGACGGCGACGGCTGCGGCATCGGAAACGGAACTGACGGTATACACTGCTGTTGAGGCTGAGGATCTTGCGCGGTATGCGGAGACGTTCAATCAGAGCAATCCGGATATCAAGATCAACTGGGTCCGGGACTCGACGGGGATCATCACCGCGAAACTGCTGGCTGAACGGGACAACCCACAGGCGGATGTGGTCTGGGGGTTGGCTGCGACCTCTCTGCTGCTGTTGAAATCCGAAGGGATGCTGGAGCCTTATGCGCCGGCTGGCGTAGACAAGCTGGATGCGAAATTCGTCGATGGTGACAACCCGCCTGCCTGGGTTGGCATGGACGCCTGGGTTGCCTCGATTTGCTACAACACGGTTGAGGCGGAAAAGGCCGGGCTGAAGCCGCCGACCTCGTGGAAGGACCTGACTGATCCGATGTACAAGGATCAGGTTATCATGCCGAACCCGAATTCCTCTGGCACGGGGTTCCTTGATGTGTCCAGCTGGCTTCAAATGTTTGGCGAAGAAGGTGGCTGGGAATACATGGATGCGCTACACGAGAATATTGCGCGCTACACCCATTCCGGCTCGAAGCCTTGCAAACTGGCGGCGGCGGGCGAGATCCCGATTGGTATTTCTTTTGCGTTCCGTGGGGCGAAATCCAAAGCTGATGGCGCACCGCTGGAAATCATTGTGCCTTCGGAAGGCGTCGGCTGGGACATGGAAGCAACCGCGATTGTGGCCGGCACTGCAAATCTGGAAGCCGCGCAGAAGCTGGTGGACTTCACCGTCACCAAAGAGGCCAACGAGATGTACAATACCGGCTATGCGGTCGTGGCGTATCCCGGCGTTGCAAAACCGGTTGAACACTTCCCAGAGGGTCTTCTGGATGCGATGATCAACAATGATTTCGAATATGCCGCCAACAATCGCGCGGCAATCCTGAAGGAATGGCAGTCTCGCTATGACGGAAAGTCTGAAGCGAAGTAATTCCATTGGCAGGAGGGGCTTTTGTGCCTCTCCTGCCCGCCACTCTCTTGTTCCCACCAACACAACCAACTCACCCGGCGCGCACCGGCCAGGATCGGTCGTGCCCGAGGTGCAGATGTGAGGACCTCTCCCGTGCTTCAGAAAACACCACCCGGTGAACTGTATCTCAGCATCCAGAATTTGTGGAAAGCGTTCGGCAGCTTTCTGGCACTCAAGGACATCTCTCTCGAAATCAAAGAAGGTGAATTCATTTGTTTCCTCGGCCCGTCCGGCTGCGGCAAGACCACCTTGTTGCGGGCGATTGCAGGGCTGGATCTGCAGACCAAGGGTACGATTATGCAGGATGGCAAAGACGTCTCCAACCTGCCTCCGTCCGAGCGCGATTTCGGGATTGTGTTCCAGTCCTATGCGCTGTTCCCGAACCTGACGATCGAAAAGAACATCGCATTTGGCCTTGAAAACACGGGCCGCAGCAAGTCGGATATCGCGGTTCGGGTGAGCGAGCTGCTGAACCTTGTTGGTCTGCCGGATCAGGGCAGGAAATACCCGGCGCAATTGTCCGGTGGCCAGCAGCAGAGGATTGCGCTGGCCCGCGCCATTGCAACCAATCCCGGTCTGCTGCTGCTGGACGAACCCCTGTCGGCGCTGGACGCCAAGGTGCGCGTTCACCTGCGGCATGAGATCAAGGAATTGCAGCGCAAGCTGGGTGTGACCACCGTGATGGTGACGCACGATCAGGAAGAAGCGCTGGCCATGGCCGACCGCATCGTGGTGATGAACCACGGGGTGATCGAACAAGTTGGATCGCCCACGGAGATCTACCGCGAACCGGCCAACCTGTTCGTGGCCGACTTTATCGGTGAAATGAACCAGATCCAGTCTCAGGTTACGAAAGGCGGGCGGTTGAGCGTCGGGGAAAAGACCTTTGCCTGCCTCAGCCACACGTTCAATGATGGAACCCCTGTCATTGCGGCCATTCGTCCCGAAGACATCATCCCTCATGAAGCTGGTTATCTTGACACGGGCGGCAATCGGAACTGCATCGAGGTCACGCTCGATGAAATGGAGTTTCTGGGCTCGTTCTGGCGCTGCCGCCTGAACAACGAGCGGTTCGGATCTTCGGAACTGATCGCGGATTTTTCGATCAACGCCGTGCGTCGTCTTGAGCTGGAAGAGGGGTGCAGCATGGTGATTGAGCTTCCCGAGAACCGCCTGATGGCGTTTGACCTTCCGGAGGCTGCGGCATGAGCACGATGTCGACCAATCAGGACACATTGCCTGTCGGGCCGGATATCAGGCCCAGGCTCAGCCGCGATGACATCCTGATGCGCGGAAGCATGATGGTGATCGCGCTCTATCTGATCGTGACACTGGCACTGCCGCTTTACACGATGCTTTCCAAGTCCTTCTCGACCTACCGGGTCGAGCTGTCCCAGTATGAGTTTCAGGTCAGTGATGAAGCGGGTGTGTTCGACGGAACGATCCTGACGGCTGACGAACTGAACAGGCAATTGGGGGTGTATTCCGACACCGATCTGACAACCGGCTCGGACGGGCGTTTGCCGGTGACCGGGTTCTTTCCGGAGTTCAGCTTTCGCAGCCCGGTCATGTACCAGATGCGGAACACGACGGAGGCCGGGCGCTTTCTGGTCGGGTCGACTTTGAACGAAGGCACCGATTGGGTCGAGCTTGATTCCAACACGTTCCGCCGGGTGCAGATGCGGCCGGTTCAAGCGCGGGGTCTGGGCAACTTCATCAACTACTTCTCGACACCAGCCCTGTTCAACTCGATCAAGAATTCCCTTTGGATTTCGGTTGTCAGCACAATCATTACGGTGACGCTGGCGTTCTGGTTTGCCTATGCGCTGAACCGAAGCTGCATGCGGTTCAAGGGGGTCTTTCGCCTGATCGCGATGGCGCCGATTCTGGTTCCCTCGCTGCTGCCGGGCATCGCGCTGGTCTACCTGTTCGGCAATCAGGGGATGATCAAGGAGTTGTTGTTCGGTGCCAGTATCTACGGCCCCATAGGCATCGTGATCGGATCGGTCTTCTTTACCTTTCCACACGCGTTCCTGATCATATCGACTGCGCTCGCGATATCGGATGCGCGGTTGTACGAGGCCGCTGTCAGCTTGCGCTCTACCCCCTGGCGGACATTCTGGACCGTTACCATACCCGGCGCGCGCTATGGCCTGATTTCCGCAGCCTTTGTCGTGTTCAATCTGGTGATCACCGATTTCGGCCTGCCAAAGGTGATCGGCGGCCAGTTCAACGTGCTTGCCGTGGATATCTACAAACAGGTGATCGGCCAGCAGAACTTTGAGATGGGCGCCGTGGTCTCGGTGGTTCTGGTCATCCCCGCAATTCTGGCTTTTGCCATCGACCGGATGGTTCAGTCCAAGCAGGTGGCGCTGCTTTCTGCGCGCTCGGTTCCATATCAGGCAACACCAAACCCAAAGGCTGATCGCATATTCCTGATCTACTGCAGCTTGGTCGGCCTGTTCATCATTGGTCTTCTGGCCGTGTGTCAGTTTGCGGCGCTGATCAAGTTCTGGCCCTACGATCTGAGCCTGAGCCTCAAGAACTACCAGTTCGACAAGATGGATGGCGGCGGCTGGGGGTCGTATTTCAACTCGATCAAACTGGCCTTCCTGACGGCGGTGATCGGCACGACGGTTGTCTTCTTCGGGGCGTATCTGGTGGAAAAATCGAACGGCTTCAAAACCGGACGGTCGATCTTTCAGATGTTCGCCATGCTGCCGATGGCCATCCCGGGCATGGTTCTGGGGCTGTCCTATATCTTCTTCTTCAACAACCCGTCCAATCCGTTCAATGCGATCTACGGCACCATGGCAATCCTGGTGGTTTGCACGGTGACGCATTTCTATACCGTATCGCACCTGACGGCGGTCACCGCTCTCAAGCAGATGGATAAAGAGTTCGAGTCGGTGTCGGCCTCTCTCAAACAGCCAACAATGAAGCTGTTTGCCCGCGTGACGGTGCCGGTCTGTCTGCCTGCGGTGCTGGATATCTCGATCTATCTGTTCGTCAACGCAATGACGACCGTGTCGGCGGTTGTGTTCCTCTACTCACCCAAAACCACACTCGCGTCCATCGCGGTGCTGAACATGGATGATGCCGGGGACATCGCACCCGCAGCCGCAATGGGCATGATGATCTTCTACACCAACGCCGCCGCCCGGATCTTCCACCTGATGGCATCAAAAGGCATCCTGGCCCGCACACAGGCCTGGCGCAGCAGGTAATCCACAAAAAACTCAAGAACCCGCCGGTCACATATCTCCGGCGGTTTCCTTCTCCCCAAGAACCCGCTCCGCAAAGTCCATAAACGCCCGTATGATCTTGACGTCACGACGCTGGGA
>NZ_JBXWQT010000005.1:0-1219 GCF_059612525.1 Ruegeria sp. SAZD013
CTGACAAGAAAGGCACTCGCGCTCAGTTCGGTACGCCTCTCTCTGCGCCAGCAACACGTTGTTTTTCAACAATATCGATCCAATCCGGACATTCGCTGCGCTCCTGTTCTACGTCTCACATGCGGACAAAGCGGCCACTCTTTGCAAGAAATGAAATTGACGACTAGTTGTGGTATTAAGGCTCCCACAACCGGGGGGATGCCGCAATGAACAGAACTTGGAAAACATTTCTCGCGGGGGTGGCTGCGCTATGCGCCACCATGTCGACAAGTTTCGCTGAAATGATCCACTTGATGGCTAGAAAAGGCGATGTCGCAAAAGTTATGTCAGAAATCGAAAAAGGAGTGCCGGTGGATCTGCCGAGCACCACAGGCGCTCGTTTTGAAGGTTCGTCACCACTCGTAGTAGCATCTCGGTTCGGTCGTACGGACGTGGTCGCGGCCCTGTTGGAGGCTGGGGCCGACCCAAACTACTCTCTTCCCAATGCTGAGTACGAAAAAACTCTTGCATACCCAATCCATGTTGCGTCAAGCAACGGACACACAGAAGTTGTTCGATTGCTTTTGGAAGCCGGTGCTGATCCAACTGTCGTGGATCCTTGGCTTGGGACAGCACTGCATTTCGCCTCGTTGCGTGGGCACGACGAAATCGTGACCATGCTATTGGATGCTGGCGTACCTACAAGTGCAAGTATCCCTAGTGTGAAGCACTTGATTGGTAATGCCGATAGGGGCCGAGGAGAAACTCTGGCAGGTGCCTGCAAAGCCTGTCACAGCCTGGAGAACAATGGGCAAGTTCAAGCCAATGAAGGTCCGCCACTTTGGGGAGTTCTCGGGCGCACCATTGGCTCGTACGATGGCTACGAGTACTCGACGGCTTTGTCAGCGATTTCAGGTGTCTGGGACTACGACAATCTAAACTCGTTTCTTGGGCGTCCACGAGAATACATTCCGGGAACAAAGATGGACTTAGATGGAGTTTGGTTTGATCAGGATCGCGCAGACTTGATTTCTTACCTCCGGACACTCGATGAAAACCCGGTCGCATTGCCTTAACAACCAATCGAAATTGAGCGTAGGATACGCGTTGGTGAGGTCAGAAGCAGCCATCAGAAAGAGCTCGTTGGGCGTCTGCTTTGCGGAGAGGGTGTGTGAAAACTCCCCTATTTTGACCGGACTGATGGTATAATTTCCGTATTCGGTACGGAGGTTGTTGATGA
>NZ_JBXWQT010000006.1:0-13227 GCF_059612525.1 Ruegeria sp. SAZD013
CTTTGCGGTCATTTGCTGAAGATGGCCTGATTGACTGCTACGCGCAGAAAAAGCGGACTTTGCAAAGTCCTGTTGTTCTACCTCAATCGCCCTTTGACACAAATCTTTTCCGAGTGCGATCACCCCGTGCTAGAAAACAATCCGGGTTCTTAAACCAAACAGAGTAATGCTATCCTGGTCAGGGTTCAGAAGCGGGTTGGAGATGAATTGTATCGAAGGCGTGATCTGCAGCCCGGGTGAGATTGAAAAGCGATAGAATGCTTCAAGCGTGAACTGATCGCCGTCTATGCCTCTTGCCTCAGCCCAGTTCAGACCCAGCCCGGCCAAATCGGTATTGCGACCGTAATAGCCGACACCGGCAGAAATGGACCGATCATAGAGTGCTGCTGTCCCTTTTGAGGCCCCTGCCCGAAAGAATGGCATCCACTTATTGTCAACAAACCATGCAGCAGAAAACGCGGCGCCGTAATCTTCTGGACGGCTACCATCATCAGCCGCGTCCGCATGCCAGAGGGTCAGATGGATATTGTCGAAGTAGATGCGATCAAAGCCAGAAGTGTAGCCGAGTTCGAGTGATTTGAATAAGTTACCATCGCTGAACACATCAAAGTTTGGATCAGACGGGTCGGCATTTGCGTCTGAGACGCTCGCGACGGCGTAAAGGTTATCGCTCAGCTTTACCCCACCGGCAATGCCAATGCCTTGGTTGGGCGTGTTAATCGTCGGGTTGGTGTTGAAGGACAGGTTTTGGAAACCACTGTAGGGGCTTACCAACCCGTAAATATCCACAAAGTCGGTTACATCAATCTGCCCGACTTGCAGCGTCCACGAACCGTTCTCGGCCCTTTGGGTCCAGAACAGGTTGGTCAATAACAAACCATTATCGTTGAAGGCCGTCCCAGTGATCGAAAGCGCTCCGCCATCCAGCCCGAGAAACTGTGGGGCAACATCGGTATAGCTGTGCCGGTTTTCAATCTTGAATGTCAGGGAACCCCGTTCAGTTGCCTGCCAACTTCCGTAGAAACGAGCGATTCCACTTGCGGCTTCACCAGTTCCCAAATCAGCATTCGTGGTTTGGCCCAATGCCAAGTAATCCACGTTGAACCGAAACCCACCCTCAGCCAGCCGGTCTTTCCACTGAAACCAACCCGGAGCGATGTTGCGTGGAAAATCGGAACGGTACTGTGGGTCGGTCAGTCCATCTCCGGGCTGTAGATCAGCCTCGACCGAAGAAGGCCCAGACAGTCCTTGCGCCGAGGCAGCGCCAGCAACCGCAACACTCAATGTGACAACGAGAAGTCTTATCATTCAGACGCCTTTGCCCCGCCGGTCTTGCGATGACCCGCTGCAAGGATGCGATCAGCAATCGATGCCGCCCAATCATTTGTTGTTGGCGTGCTGGTCATCAGATCTCGCATCGTTTCAGTCTGCGAGACCTCCAAAACATAGCTGGAGCTCATTGGCACATTGCCGTCTACGATGCGGAAAGTGTAATTTGTTTCTTCAATTGACAGTTTGCCTGTCAGCCGCACCGGTTCGTGCATAGTGCTGGGGCTCCAGTCGTCAAAAACTCGCGCCCGGATCATCTGATTGGCGTTTGGCGGTGGGGTATGGCTGCACATGCCGCGTATGGGAACGAGGTAGACGACAGTGGTCCCGTCCGCTTCGAAAGGCGCTGGGATAGCGTAACCCGCCAATGTAACGATTTGACCATCAAGGTTCGGATTAGCCGCTGTTGCTGCTTTCTTGCGCCGGTCGGCGACGGTCCAGCGTTGGTCGATCAGCCAATCTGCATCAATCCCGTCTTCAGACAGTTCCTCAAGTGCCGCATTGATTTTTGCGGCACCGTCGGCCATCTGAGCCTCGCTGAGAGTGGCGTCGTTCAGCAGCTCCCTGTTTCGTACGATCGCCCGCAAGGATTCGATCTGTTGATAGTTCAAATCCTCAAAAGGATCCTCATAGGTTTGTGCCGACGGATCGATCAGATCCTGCCAGGCGATCTGCTCAGCCGAAGCGGGTGCGGCGAGCGGAACAAACAGCGTCAGAATGCTCATAGTCAGCAAACGATGCATCTCTTTCTCCAAAAAGTGTTTCGCGGGGCGGCCGAGGTAGAAAACCGCCCCGCAGGATCATCGGGTCAGCGTGTTCGTGTACATCACACCACCCAATTCAAATGTTTATGGATAAACAGCTGGTTCACGAACTGCCGGTCGGTACATAATGCTGTCGGTATCGACCATGGTGTTCTTGTAGGCGCGGCCATCCTTCATCACGAGTTGCAGCTTGCTCTCATCCAGGATCAGGTTGATGTCCTCAAGCGGGTTGCCGTCCCAGATCAGGATGTCGGCATAGCTGTCAGGCGCGATCTGGCCCAAGTTATAGGTCGGATAGGGGTCTTTTGGACCAGACCACTTGAGCACGATCCCCGCGTTGCCGGTCCAGTGCTTCAAGGCCTGCGCAGGGCTGAAACCTGCATCGACGTTGCAGGTGATGTCCTCCTTGATCTTCTCGACCAGTCCAGGGCTGAACATGTCCGACCCCCCCACAATGAACATGCCGTACTCATTCATCCACTTGGACATGGCTCGTACGCCCTTGCCGACAGCGACACCCTTCAGCTTTTGCTCATGCGTGAAGAATGCAGGCATAGTCTCGTACGACCCGAAGGTGTTCACGCTGACATAGCACTGGAAACTCCAGACGATATCTTGGGTTTCATTGTACTTGGCGACCATCTTCTTCACCATATCCTCGGAGATCAGGAACCCATGTTCAAAGGAGCGGGTGCCAAGCCGCAGGTGCCGTTCGTAGCTCTCGTCGTTATAGGCATGCACCGCCACATAGGTGCCGTTGTCACGCGCAATTTCGACTGCCCGGGCAACCTCGTCCTCGGCGAGCCCAAGAATCTCGAGCGGATCGAATTCGCTTGAAACTCCTCCGCCACCCATGACCTTGAGAAAGGCCGCGCCCCGGCGCAAGTTCAGACGCGCAGCACGCGTGACATCATCCACTCCGTCGACCACCCAGGTGTTGCCGGTCGCCTGTCCCATATCCAAACCGTTTTCGAGTATGTGGGGCGGTACGTTCCTTCCCGCCCAGTCACTGTGACCGCCAGTCTGGCCAATGGCGCCACCGGAGGAATATACCCGCGGGCCGCGAATGAGGCCCATGTCGATGGCCTTGGCGACATCCAGCGGATCGCCGGCGATGTCCCGAACCGTCGTGATCCCCTTCATCAGCATGTGATCGTTCATGTATTGGATGGCTATTGCTCCACCAGCCGCGCCGTCCCAGCGGGTCTGATAGGCTGCTGTGCCTTCGGGCGGGTTGAGCATCACGTGTTGGTGCATATCGATCAGACCGGGCGTCATCACTTTTCCAGTTGCTTCGATGACGAAGGCGCCCTCTACCTCGATCGGATCGGTCGAGACCTGCGTGATGACGTTACCCTCGACGAGCACGTTGGCATCCTCGATCAGATCCGGGCCGAACCCGTCGAACACATCGACATTGGTGAACAGGATCGGCGGCGGCGTATTATCCTGCGAAGCCGCAGGTGACGCGATCGCTAGCACTGCAACGACCGCCGTTGCGGTTATTGTCTTGGACATGATTTGTCGGACTCCCCTGGTCTTGTTTCGGCATGTGGGAGCCTCGGCCGATCATCGATTACTTTTTTTGTGCCTCGCGCACAGAATAATCATAGGCGGCAATGTTAGCTCCTCGCACTAAAAGCGTACTAGGTGCGAAAGAGGCCACCTAACAGTATTCCGGTTTTAGGATGAAATGGTAAATTTGCGGTCGCAAAATGGTAAATGCCTTGCGATACTGCGTCGTGTGCGCTCCGATAATGGTGGAAGGTGTTGGTCGCAGTCGTAAAACTTAGGTACGCGCTGAACTTCGCAATTGCCTGCGAAGACGCTGGCTGTGACCCAATGAAACTCCTGCAAGCTGTCGATATCGACGAACGTATGATGCAAGAACCGGAGTTGATGATCGCGGAGCACCAACTCTGGACAATCGCAAGCAAAGCCGCAACGAGTACCGGAAAATTCGACATCGGCTTTGATGCCGGATCCGTTTCCAGCGTGCAGATGCATGGTACCCTGCGGCAACTTTATGATCAGAAAACACTTATCGATCGCTTGGCCACCTTCTGCAATATGGCAAAGCTGGAATACAGCAGAGCCGATTTCTTTGTTCGCCCGGCCTGGAATGGTCTGGTTTTCGGCCGCAACGCCATTGTTGGCGATCGCGAGCAGGTCCGGCAGGTTGAACTTTATGTTCTTCAACTCATGCTAGAAACCGTCCGGAGTGCACTGGGGCCGTCCTGGGCTCCGAAGAGGCTGAACCTACAGTCGGATCATCACCTCGACCTCGAATGGCTTGCCCAATCCGCGGAAGCAAGACTTCGGTTTGCTCAGCCGGTCACGGAAATCCACATCGAACGCGGGGAAATGGTTTCAGAGGCCGTCATTTTGCCCGATCCTGCCACGCATGATCAGATGGTTCCCACGACGCGCGCCATTGCCGCGCTGGTCTGCACCTACCTCCACGATTCTCGCTTGTCTCTGCAATTCATTGCGCGGTTGCTTGGCCTGAGTGACCGTCACCTGCAGCGCGATCTTCAAAATGAAGGGACCAGCTTTTCTGAAATTCTGTCCCGGGAACGGACAAAAGCCGCAATAAACATGCTAAAGGTGCCAGAGTTAACGATATTTGAGATATCGAAATCCTTGGGTTACTCCAACCAGGCGCATTTCACGCGAGCTTTCATCAGAAGCACAGGAATGACACCATCTCAATTCAGGAGAGGCGTCTAAACTCAAAACATCTCTGCAAGCAAGATCTGCAATTTCGTTGGTTGCCAATGAGTTAAGACTCTTTGGGCTGAATGTAGCAATTGAGTTTGTACCAAATGTGGGCTCAGCATGCTCGATGTTGGAACTGCAATTTGGCTTTTAGGAAAAATATAACTTGCGAGTTTTTTCTGCTCTCAAGCTGATCAAACATACAACGCGTTTCCACAGCTAGTGCTGACGACGGGAGTAATTGGAAACAAAAGCAGCCACTCGTCTATCGCAAACAATTGGCTTGTTTGCCCCGGTGTTGATTGCCGAAAAGGGATGCAGCGAAGGATCGGTTTCGGATTGAGCCAATATACCGCATCCGAATGACCGGTTCGGTGAAGTGCGCTGCATCGCAATGATAGACGTGCCGCGCCTGTGAGCAGATGGTGCGCAAGCAAACACCCGGACAGGCAACGACGGAAAAGTCCGCGATCTGTGAGTTCGAGCGGGGCAGCATTTCGGCAGTGCGGCGAAAATCCGGTCTGGTGAAGCTGCGCCGCAGCGCTTGGCGACATCGGCAACGTCAGGAGTGGGCCGATCCCTGAAGCATACATGCGGGCTTCGACACGAGATGCCGCGCCGCATCCGACGGCAGCAGTGAGCCAAAGCGGCCACTTCAAAAAGACACGAACTGCTCGAGAGCCGCCGCTAGCTATGCAGCCGCGCGTGCAACTCAATCGGTGCGATCAAACCGCTCTCAATGTTGTGCACCATGTGACGTACTTTCAGCGCGGTGTCATCGCCCATGATGAGATGTAGCCCGAGTGGCGGGGGACCGTCGGCCTGGCTTTGTGCGGCAGCAAGATCAGCGAAGAACTGTTTAGCAAACGCTGTACGGTCAATGCGTTCCCCAACCTCAAACCCCACCGATTTTAAGGCCGCCTCATAGGTTTCAGGCGGGTCCAACGCGCTTAGTTCACGAGATGATGCCCAAGGCGCCGGGTAATCCATTTGTCCGCTTCCGACCTGCATCACATCGTAGATCGCAAAGATGCCGCCAGGCTTGAGAACCCGCGCTGCTTCTCGCGCGATCCCAGTTTTATCGGCGATATTCATGCCGACGTGGATCATGTAGGCCGCGTCCATTGATGCGTCCTCAAAAGGCAACTCGAGCACGCTGCCTACAACCAATT
This sequence comes from Ruegeria sp. SAZD013, assembly GCF_059612525.1. Taxonomy (NCBI): domain Bacteria; kingdom Pseudomonadati; phylum Pseudomonadota; class Alphaproteobacteria; order Rhodobacterales; family Roseobacteraceae; genus Ruegeria; species Ruegeria sp. SAZD013. The sequence continues at coordinate 5,984 of NZ_JBXWQT010000006.1, forward strand.
CAATCTTGTCATTCAATCCCGTCCACTCGGTCAAAGCGCGCCCGGTTTCTACAAATTCGGGCGTCAGGTCGATGCCGGTGACATGAGCTCCTGTCGTTGCAGCGACAAAGCGGGCTGGGCCTCCCAGACCACAGCCGAGGTCCAGGACGCGACTACCCTTGGAAAGCTGTAGCGACTTAACAAACGGTTCAGTTGCACGACGGCCACCAATATGAAATTCGTCCACCGGAGCGAGTGCGTCGTGCGCAATCGGTGGTGTCAGATCCAGCGCCGCGCAGCCGTCAGAGATGCGTTTAAGCAGATGTCCTGAATGATAGTGTTGGGCGACCTCTTTCAGGTTCGTTATGACATAGCCTCCCCAATAGTGATGATGGCAGGATATATCAGCAGGGATAATATGTCAGCTTACCGCCCAGACTTGAGCGCGTGGCTTAGGTTGCTTCAAGCGGGTGCGTCTTCAGGGGCCAGGATCGTCATGCCGGCCTTTTCCGCCACCGCCATGATCGCCGGAATGTCGGGTGGCCCATCGGGTGCAGGAATATCCGTTGTGCCGTCCGGCATTGCTTCGCCCGCTTCGGTGAAGAATGTATCATGCATAGCTCCCGGAGCGTTGATGCATAGCAAGCGACCTGGAGTTTTCCCAATACAAGTAAACGCGTGCACCGCGCCATCGGGGACTTTCACGAAATCGCCACTGCTTACCTTTTTTGTCTCGCCGTTTAGGAAAAACTCAAACTCGCCTTCGAGCACATAGAAACTCTCATCTTCGCCAGCGTGATGATTGGGGGGCGCGCCGGCACCCGGGGCGGTCTTGATTTCAACGATTGTACAGCGATCTCCGGTTTCGGCTGGAAATGCGTGGAATTTCAGAAGGTTCCCTAGAAGGTGATATGTGCGAGGGCGAGATTGCGTCATTTCAACGACTCCCTTTACTTCGATGAATGTACCTTTATGATACACATATCCACTCATGAGACAAGTTTATCATTAAGGAACATCGGTGTGGCCCCTCGAACCAATCAAAAGAACAGGACTAGAGAGGCGTTGCTGGCGGCGGCACGTGAGCTTATGTCAGAGGGGGAAAATGTGACGCTTGCCAAAGTAGCAGAGCGCGCGAAAACCGGTCGGGCAACGGTATACCGGTACTTTTCCGATCCCGGCGTGTTGGCCCTCGACGCGACCCTCGACATAGAGGTGATGCCGACCGCAGAATTGCTGGAAGGACTTGAGGATGTACGCAACCGTGTGCACGCGGTTGCGCGCTACTATCTGGATTTCTCCCGCAAACATGAGGCTTTCTTTCGCCAGTTTCTGGCTGAATCGCTGAAGGCATCACTGCAAGACGGCACTGTCAAAATGCGTGGAGCGAGAAGGGTCGCGGCATTTGGAGAGGCCCTTGAACCCGTTTGCAGCTCGATGAAACTGAGCGATTACGAAGATCTGACACTACGTTTGGCCATGACAACAGGCATAGAGCAGTTTGTGATATTGGAAGATATTCTGCGCGTAGATCAGCAAAAGGGGTACCGGCTACAAGAAGGTCTCGTGGACGCTCTGCTTAACCAGTACCTGCCGAAAGTGTGAAACGCGCCAGCAACGCAATTTCGGTTAGATGGGCGCTTTTTAGCTGTGCAGATGCTCAGCTAAACGTGTTGCAATGCAGCGAACGACAGCTATGTCGAAGGTTTTTCGATGCGGGCCGCGGCGCATCGTTGGCGTTCGTGTGTAACCCGGCCCGCGTTGAATAACCTGACAAGGAGGAAGCCGCGGGAGGCTGGGCGGCGTCTATGGGGAAAGTATGCTGCGGGTGATTGCGGGAGCCGGTTCTGAGCGCCGACCAGGCAGGAAGCGCCGGTTGGGGGCGGTTATCCAGCGGGCTGTGTTCGCGCGTTCCGGGTGCCGTCGGAGCCGTTGACCGGGTGATTGCGGGCTAACCACAGGACCGGGCGTACCGGGGGCGTTCCGGAAAACGAATTGGAACCGGGGTAGTCTTCGCGGCATGGACGGGCGTTTCGTCATGCGGCCTGCTCCCTGGGTGGCGCACGGCTCATCGGTTTTTGCCCGCGCCGGAAAATTTCCACGATGCGCATCGGGCCGCCGCAGCAGGGGCACGGCTCGCGCAGGGTGAGCGGAGCGGTCTCAGCAGTCTCCTGCGTTTCCTGTTCGGCCAGTGTCTGCACAAGCAAGTCGCGGATGCGGGCGATGGTGGTCTTGCGGGTGGCGCCGGCCAGCAGGCCGTAGTGGCGGATACGGTGAAAGCCGTCGGGCAGGACGTGCAGCAGGAACCGGCGGATGAATTCGCCGGTCTTGAGCCGCATCACCTTCATCCGGTCGCCGCGCTTGATACGGTAATCCTTCCAACGGAACGCAACGGTCTCGGCATCGGCGCTGACAAGGCGGTGGTTCGAGATCGCAACGCGGTGGGTGTATCGGCTGAGATAGGCGAGGACAGACTCGGGCCCGCCGAAGGGCGGTTTGGCGTAGACGACCCATTTGGTCTTGCGGAGCGGGGCGAGGCAGGCGGCGAAGGCCGCGGGATCGGCCAGTCTTTTCAGATCACCGAAGAACTGAAGCTGCCCTGCCTTGTGCAGCGCCGACAGCCCTTCCAGGAACAGGCGCCGGAACAGCCGGGCCAGGACGCGCACGGGCAGAAGGAAACCAGGGCGGCAGGCGATCCAGCGTGTAGCGTCAGGTGACAGGCCGCCGCCGGGCACGATCATGTGGACATGCGGGTGGTGGGTCAGCGCCGAACCCCAGGTATGGAGTACAGAGGTCATGCCCACGCGGGCGCCAAGGTGCCGGGGATCGGCGGCGATGGTCGTCACGGTCTCGGCTGACGCTCGGAACAGCAGGCCGTAGACCGCCGTCTTGTTCCAGTAGGCGATCCGTGCGATCTCCGCCGGCAGGGTGAAGACCACATGGAAATACTCCACCGGCAGCAGGTCATCGGCCCGTGCTGCCATCCAGTCGCGCGCGGCCGGCCCTTGGCACTTCGGGCAGTGCCGGTTCTTGCAGGAATTGTACGCGACATGCCGGTGACCGCATTTGGCGCAGGCTGCCACATGCCCGCCGAGCGCCTCGGTCCGGCAGGCTTCAATCGCCGACATCACCCTGAGTTGGGTGAGGCTGACATGCCCGGCATTGGCCCGCCGCCATGCGGGACCATGGGCGCGAAAGATGTCAGCGATCTCAAGCCGCGGGCGGGGCACCACCCTGGTCCGCTACTCCCGGCTTCGATCCTGCAGCTTGGCCAGCGTCTCGTAGGGGCTCGCCGTGTCACGGATCAGCTTCGTGGCGACATGTGTGTAGCGCTCCGTTGTTTCGAGTTTGGCATGCCCGAGCAGGACCTGGATCACCCGCACATCCGTACCGGCCTCCAGAAGGTGCGTCGCGAAGCTATGCCGCAGCGTGTGCAGCGTGCTGCCCGGCTTCTTGATCCCCGCGATGTGCTTTGCCGAGCTGAAGGCGCGGTGGAGTTGGCGCGACGAGAGGGGGTTGATCTTGGGCTTGCCCGGAAACAACCAGCCCTCAGGCCGCGCCTCGCGCCAATACTCGCGCAGCAGGTTCAGCAATCCCGGCGACAGCATGACCTTCCGGTCCTTCCGCCCCTTGCCCTGTTCGACATGAATCAGCATCCGGTCGCTGTCGATATCGCTGACCTTGAGATTGCAGACTTCCGAGGCCCTGAGCCCGGCACCATAGGAGATGCTCAGCGCCGCCCGGTACTTCAGCCCCGGTCCTGGCGCGACCCGCAGCAGTGCCGCTACTTCCTCGGCGCTGAACACCACGGGGAGCTTGCGCGGCTGGGTGCGGAACTGCATGTGCCGCTTCATCTCGCCCCGCCCGCAGGTCGTCTCGAAGAAGAACCTCAGCGCAATGATGCGGGCGTTGTAGGTCGGCGGCGTGACACCGCAGTCGATCATGTGAAGCTGGTAGGCGCGCAGATCGTCCGGCGTCGCGGTGTCCGGCGACCGTCCCAGAAACGCTGCGAAGTCCTTGATCGCCCGGATGTGCGACTTCTGAGACTTGTCACCCAGCCCCTTGATCCGCATGTCCTTGATCATCCGCTCGCGCAGCGGCGTTGTTCTCTCCTCCGCCATGGGAACCTCCTGTCTTTCGATTGAGAGGTCCCAATCGTCAGACAGCCGCGCCCATTCCCAAATGCACAGGGGTCAGATCAATGCAAAACGCCTGCCACAGGCTCCAATGCCGCGCGAGCGGCTTCGTCCTTGAGCCCTATCCAGACCTTGGTGTTTCATACAGCACTGGTCGCTGTGCGCGGAAAGCGGACAGCGATGTTATAAACTCAGGGTACATTCGCACCCTGAGTTAGCTTTAAAATTACAGCGCAGTTCGACCTCTTCCCGCGTTACTTGGCGTTACACGCATTTCAGGAGCTGGCCGGTAAGTTGGATCAGAGTGTGGCACAGTGGTGTTTTTGTACAATTCACCGTCTTTCATGATGAGCTGCAACTTATCCTCATCTTCAATAATTTTAATGTCCTTCGTCGGATCGTCGCTCCACAACAGGATATCAGCGTAAGCGCCCTCTTTTATTACGCCCAAAGGTCCCTCGCGATATGGGTTTCTGGCGGGGCCGGACATTTCAAGGACGATGCCTGCATTTCCCGTAGCATGTCGCAGCGCCTCAATCGGAGTGAACTCGAACAACTCCACCTCGATGGTGATGTTTTTCTTCGTGATAGGCCACTGCTCGGCGAACATGTCGGAACCGCTGACGATGAAGACATCATGCTCGCGCGCCCATTTCACCATTTGCAGGGTACCGGTATGAACCGACTTGGCCTTGCGGATCTGCTCAGGGGTGTACCACGGAACACTTTCCGGGTTTGCAAAGGCAACTCCAGCCATATAGCCCTGTAGTGAAAGGATAATATCTTCTTCCGCCATCCGTTTGATGGTTTCTTCCGAAACCAGAAAGTTATGCTCTATGACTTTAACACCCGCATCAATCGCACGGTTGACAGCGTCGTCACGGTAGGCATGGGCTGCGACGTAGGTTTTGTTGTCCTCGGCGATCGCAACGGCAGCCTTCATCTCGTCGAACGTAAGACTGATGACTTCAAGCGGGTCAAACTCCGTTGATACGCCTCCACCCGGCATGACTTTCAGGAAAGCTGCACCCTTGCGAAAGTTCCATCGTGCTTGCTTGATAACTTCGTCTACCGTGCTGGTCGTCGCAAGGTTGCCCATCAACACCGATTCATCCGGACCGAGGTGCTGGTTCCAACCGCCGACATCACCATGCCCGCCAAGAGGCCCGATCGGCGGCCCCGCTGAGTATATCCGTGGGCCCGTCATCCAGCCCATTCGCACGCCTTTGGCAAGCCCGAGGGAATTACCGCCGATATCTCTCACGGTCGTGATGCCCTTCATCAAAAGGTGGGCATACATGTTCTGGGCAGCGATGGCTCCGGCAGTGGCGAAATCGATATCTTCACCCGTCGAAAACAATCCGGATGGTCCGCCCAGCATCAGGTGCTGGTGCATATCGATGAACCCAGGGGTCATTGTGCGACCAGTGCCATCGATCACGATCGCGTTGTCCCCAGCCGTCAAGCCGTTGCCGATTTGTTTAATCAGATTGCCTTCAACGAGCACATCCTGGGCTTCCGACACCGTATCGCTGTTTCCATCGAAGATCCTGACATTCTTAATCAGGACGTGCGCCGTTTGGCTTTCTTCAGCAGCTACAAGCGATACCGTCAGCATCGTGATTGATGCAGCAAGAATAGTATTTCTCAAGAATCCCAATTTCTTTCCCTTTCCTTTTCTGGCCCTTGCCAAGCGTAACTCGCGCAGAGTCAGCATACTGCCTGTCCCGCTGGCCAACTCGCGTGAGCATCAAGCCTGTTTTCTAAATATGTCAGACGCTGAAACAGCTGGTGTATCATTAGGAGTCGGTGCCAAGGATTTTTGCGCCAAAATGACACTTGAAAGCGTTATTTTGTTTCCAGCGCCTTGAACTGACCGACAGATGCCGCATCGTTCGAGGGCCGGTTGGCACAGGAGTCGACATGACCAAACGTCTTCCGCTCGCGAAGCTGAGCTTGTTGCGCCCCTTGATTACTGCGCTTAGCGAACGTGGGGTCGACCCAGAAATCGTGCTCGAGAGAGTTGGCCTGACCGAAGGCGCGGTGTTGAGCGGCGACGAGGCCGTGCACATAATGGTGGTCCACCAGTTTCTCGAGGCTTGTGCCGAGGCGGTGGAAGATTTGACTTTCTGCGCTTCTGTCGGCTCGCGTCTGGACCCAAGAGGCTGGCCAATGATCGAATCTGCGCTCTCTGCTGGGGGCTCGTTGGCCGATTTTCTCTCGACCTTTATCAGCCGAGCGAACGAGGTTACCAGCTCGGTGACGACATATCTGGAAATCAGAGGAGATCAGGCAATTTACGGTGAAACTCGTCTTTTTCGCCCAACAATTTTGCCGGCACAGAACGATGGTTTCATGGTGGGCCTCAGCCTGGGAATTCTTAGGCGTGCCGTGGGCGACCGGTTCGACTCCGGCGAAATGACCATTGTTCTCTGTAATCCAGACGTACTTCCTGTCAGTTTTTCGAAATTCAAACGGCTCAAGGGCGATGAGATGGGCTTCCGATTGAAGTTTCCCTCCAAATGGCTTGTCCATTCTGTCGATCGCAAAGTCTTGGGAAACTCAGTTGGGACATGCGATCAAACAAACGACGTGAGCCGCTTCGTCGCCGATTTCCGAGCTGTAATCGCACATAAGATCGGCCAGGGAGGTCTCAGCGCCAATGACGCGGCAACCCTCGTGTCAATGAGCCGAGCAACTTTGGCTCGACGTCTTGCCAAGGAAAAAACCAGCGTGTCGGATGAATTACGCCGGGCGAAGATTGCTTACGCAAAGGACCGTTTGCGAACGAGCGGCGACACCGTAGACGAAATAGCCGGCGCGCTCGGTTACTCCGATCGCTCGAACTTCTCACGCGCATTCCGAGAAGCCGTGGGCCTCAGCCCTCGAGCTTTTCGATCACGGATCGACGTGAACAGAACTGGTCCAGAGACGTGAAGAAATCTTTCAGATCTTTATTGTTATTACGAAGCAAATCTATTGATCTACGCCTATCAGTGACAACATCCCGGCTAAGCTACGACCGCCAGAGCCGCGAACTGCAAACAGCAGCCATTTGAACACAAACGCCAACTGGCAGAAAAGTCCGCATTGCGGTCGCTCGCGACATTCGGGCGAACGTCCGAACTA
>NZ_JBXWQT010000007.1:0-1690 GCF_059612525.1 Ruegeria sp. SAZD013
GAGGGTGTGTGAAAACTCCCCTATTTTGACCGGACTGATGGTATAATTTCCGTATTCGGTACGGAGGTTGTTGATGACGCAATTTATCGAGGGTCTGGACCGGCAGCAGGCGATGTTGCTGCCCGAATGTCTGGACGATTATGTTGATGAGAACAGTCCTGTCCGTGCCATTGATGCCTTTGCAGACCTGCTTGATCTTGCGGTGCTGGGATTCAATGCGATGCCAGCGGCAACTGGACGGCCTGGCTATCATCCTGGCTTGTTACTTCGGATTTATCTTTACGGGTATTTGAACCAGATCCAGTCATCGCGTCGTCTGGAGCGCGAGTGCGGTCGCAATCTGGAACTTGTCTGGCTGACGGGTCGGTTGAAGCCGGACTTCAAGACGATTGCCGACTTTCGGAAAGACAACGGCCCCGCGATCCGCAAGGTGTGCCAGCAGTTTGTCGCGCTATGCCGCAACATGAACCTGCTCGATGGGGATGTGGTTGCCATTGACGGTAGCCGGTTCAAGGCGCTGAACTCCAAGGCCAAGAATTACACGCGCGGTAAGCTGCGCCAGAAGTTGGTGAGATTGACAAGGCAATCGAGCGCTATTTGGGTGAGTTGGATCGCGCCGACGAAGTGTTTGAACAGACCGGCACGGTGCTGCCAGAGGCCCGCATGGAACGCACTTTGAGAAAGTTAGAGCATCTGCAAAAGGAGGCGGTGCGCTACAGATCAATCGGGCAGCGCATGGATGAGACCGGCGAAACCCAAGTCTCACTTAGTGATCCTGATGCCCGATCCATGGCAACAACGGCCCGGATGCCCCGCATTGTCGGCTACAATGTTCAAACGGCCGTCGAAGCCAATCACCACCTGATCGTTGCGCATGAAGTAACAATGCTTGGGTTCGACCGGGATGCCTTGTCGATGATGGCCGCGGCAGCAAATGATGTCATGACGACAGATCAGCTCACAGCAATCGCGGATAAAGGTTACTACAAGAGCGAGGAGATTGTCGCCAGCGAAGAGGCTGGTATCTCGGTTGTCGTTCCCAAACCCATGACATCAAACGCCGCTGCACGCGGTCAGTTTGACAAGGCTGACTTCGCATATGACAGCGGCAAGGATGTCTATGTCTGCCCGGCAGGCAAGCAACTGACCTACAGATTTACCGGCCAGCAAGACGGCAAGGCCATCAGAGCGTATTGGTCTGGGGCCTGCGCCGATTGCGTCATCAAGGACAAATGCACGGCCAGCAAGGAACGGCGCGTGCGTCGATGGGAGAAAGAGGATGTGCTTGAGCGAGTACAAGAAAGGTTGGACGCAGACCCAGCCCAACTGGCCGTCCGCAGCATGACCGTCGAGCATCCCTACGGCACGATCAAATCATGGATGGGCGCGACGCACTTCACGATGCGCAGGTTGAAAAATGTCGCCACCGAGATGGCGCTGCACGTACTCGCCTACAACATGACCCGCGTGCTGAAGATCATGGGCGTACCAGCGATCATCGCAGCTATGAACGCGTAAGAGCCCTCGTTTGCCCTGAAATTTGCGCCCAAATGGCCCTATCCGTCTCAGATGGCTTCCGCCGACCTCACAATCCATCCTGTCCATCAAAATGATGATCCCAAGCCAAAAAGGACACAAAAGTCAAAACCGATTGGAGGCTCCGAGATCAACCAAGTTTCCACACACCCTC
>NZ_JBXWQT010000008.1:0-1466 GCF_059612525.1 Ruegeria sp. SAZD013
TCGGCCGGTCCTACAACATCGGTGGCGAGAACGAGCGCAGCAATCTGGAACTGGTGCAGACGCTTTGCGCGATCCTGGACGACCTGCGCCCGAAACCGCAGGGGGTCTATGCGGACCAGATCACCTTTGTCACAGACCGCCCCGGGCATGATGCGCGTTACGCCATCGATCCCTCGCGGATGCGCAACGAAATGAACTGGCGCCCATCCGTGACGGTAGAGGAGGGTCTGCGCAGAACGGTTGAATGGTACCTGAACAATGAAGAGTGGTGGCGGTCCCTGCAAGGCCGGTCCGGCGTTGGCGAACGGCTGGGGGTCAGCGCGTGAAACTTCTGGTCTTCGGGGCGACCGGTCAGCTGGGCCGGGAACTGATCCGGTGTGGCGGGGAAATCTCGGTTGAAGCGCTTGGGCGCGACAAGGCGGATTTTACCGATCCCGAAGGGTGCGCGGCCCTGGTTCGCAACACCGATGCGGATGCGGTGATCAACGCCGCCGCATATACCGCCGTCGACAAGGCCGAGGCGGAGGAAGACCTTGCCCTGCTGATCAACGGAACCACGCCCACGGCGCTGGCCAAAGCTGCGGCCGGGCGCGGATTGCCGTTTGTTCAGGTCTCGACGGATTATGTGTTTGACGGGGCGGGCACGGCCCCGTTTCCGCCCGACCACGCGACCGGCCCGCTGGGCGCCTATGGGCGCACCAAGCTGGCGGGTGAGGCCGGTGTGATTGCGGCGGGCGGACCCCATGCAATCATACGAACCTCGTGGGTGGTGTCGTCACATGGACATAACTTCGTCAAAACCATGCTGCGCCTCGGCAAAGAGCGTGACCGCCTGACGATCGTCGCAGACCAGATTGGCGGGCCAACCCCGGCGGCGGAACTGGCCGGGGCCTGTGTGGGCGCGGCCCGTGCCCTTTTGACAAACCCGGATGAAAAGACCGGAATTTACCATTGCAGCGGTGGCCCTGATGTCAGCTGGGCCGATTTTGCCCGCGAGATCTTCGATCAGGCCGGCATTGACTGCAATGTCGAAGACATCCCGTCCAGCGCATACCCGACCGCCGCGAAACGCCCCCTGAACAGCCGCCTGGACTGCACGACACTGACAACGGACCTGGGCGTGCCCCGTCCGGATTGGAAGGCGGGCCTGCACAGCATACTTGAAGACCTTGGAGAGCTCGGCACATGACGACCCGGAACGGCAAGAAACGCAAAGGTATCATTCTGGCAGGCGGGTCAGGTACCCGTCTTTATCCGATCACGATGGGCGTCTCGAAGCAGCTTTTGCCCATCTATGACAAGCCGATGATCTATTACCCCCTTTCGGTGCTGATGCTGGCCGGGATCCGCGACATCGCGATGATCACGACGCCGCAGGATCAGGAGCAGTTTCAGCGCCTGTTGGGCGACGGAAGCCAATGGGGCCTGTCCCTGACCTGGATTGTTCAACCTTCTCCTGACGGGTT
>NZ_JBXWQT010000009.1:0-130912 GCF_059612525.1 Ruegeria sp. SAZD013
GCGACCTATGAACGTGTCGCATAACGAACCGGGGAAAGGGGCAAATGCGGCCCAAGCGCTATTCGTGCAACGCGGTCTCGGAGAAACGAGACGCGGGACAAAGCAGACACTCCGCTCAAATAGTTGGATGTTTTGTTTCGCACTTATTTCTCTATCGAGGCTGGGCAGAACTACTAGCAGTTCCGCAGATATTTTCGAAACAGTTCAACTTCGGGGACAAGCGCTTTGTTGGCGTCTGGGGTTACCAGATACAGCCCCTGCCTGGACGTGATTGTCAGGTTTGACAGCTGCACAAGAAGCCCGGTTTCGACAAAGAACGCCGCAAATCTCTCAGCCAGCAAGCATATGTGCGGGCCATGCGAGGCAATGACTGCTGCCGCAACAGAACTATCAGTGGATATCCGGTTTTTGTGCGCTTTTGGCCGTTCTCCCAATAGGTGGCTACGAAAAAAGTCCCCCCATTGATCCTCGATACCAACGATATGAACGAGAGGTCTAACTGCAAGATCTTCAGCAGTTACTAGCGTTGGCATTGTTTCCCGAGTCTTGGGAGAACACAAGGGAACGAGATCATCATGAAACAGCAGTTCGGCTCTGTAGCCCGGCCAATTCCCATGCCCTAGGCGCAGTTCTATATCCGCTTCGTCCGCCTGATTATCAGCCCAAACGGAAGAACTCATTCGGATTTCGATGTTTGGAAACTCACGGGAGAACTCCTGAACAATGTTCGACACCCAGATCGCTGAGTACGACAATGGAGCGCGAACTGATAGCCGGGTCGGCTGTCGAAGGCCGAAAATGCTGGTAGTTGATCCCATTATTTCCGCAAACGCACGTCGAATTGAAGGCAAGTACGCCTTTCCGTTTTCAGTCAATCTCAGCCCTCGCGGCAAGCGCACGAACAGCGCATAGCCCAGATGGGCCTCCAACGCTCTTACGCGGTGGCTTATTGCAGATTGAGAAAGGTTCAATTCCTCAGCCGCGGCCATGAAGTTCTCATGCCGGGCCGCAGCTTCGAAAGCCTGCAGTGCGGGAAGTGGCGGCAAGCTGGTTCTGGTGTCAGACATATAGCCTCCAATTTTTAGACCCCTTAGGGCACAAAGAGTTCTTTTGACTGATACCCAATTGCCCCGCATCGTCAAGAGAACTGTCACGTTCAAGAAAGAATCAAGAATGCGCGTCGGATTTATCGGTTTGGGAAACGTAGGGGCAAAACTGTCGGGCAGTCTGTTGCGCAACGGGTTTGACGTCATCGTCCGCGACTCGGATCAAGCTGCGGCTCAACCCCTTCTGGATCAGGGAGCGATCTGGGCTGAAAGCGGCCGCGCGTTGGCCGAAGCCTGCGATGTGATCATCACTTGCCTGCCGTCACCCGTGGTTTCCGCCAAGGTGCTGGAAGAAGAAAACGGCGTGTTGGAAGGCATCTCAAAGGGCAAGATCTGGCTGGAGATGTCCACCACCGAAGCCGAAGACGTGCAACGTCTGGGGGCCTTGGTTGAGGCCAAAGGCGGTATCGCGATGGACAGCCCCGTTTCCGGCGGCTGCCATCGTGCCTCAACCGGCAATATCGCCATCTTTACCGGCGGCAAACGCGAGGCGTTTGAACAGGTGCTGCCGCTGTTGTCGACCATGGGCCGTCAGATCGTGCATACGGGCAAGCTGGGGTCGGCCTCGGTGCTGAAAGTGATCACCAACTACCTGGCGGGCGTGCAGCTGGTCTCCACCGGTGAGGCCTTTATGGTCGCCAAAAAGGCAGGCATTGATCTGGCCGTGGCCTTTGACGCGATCCGGGTGAGCTCCGGCAATTCCTTTGTGCATGAAACTGAAGGCCAACTGATCCTGAACGGCAGTTACAACATCAACTTCACCATGGATCATGAGGTCAAGGATGTGACCCTGTTTGACGATCTGGCCAAGTCATACGGCGTTCCGGTCGAGCTGTCGCCGGTCTGTGTGGCCGCGATGGAGGACGGGCTGAAACGCTATGGCCCGCGCGTGTGGTCCAGCCAGGTGGTCAAACGGCTTGAGGATGATTGCGGCACCGACCTGCGCGCGCCCGGTTTCCCGGAATATCTGGTCGATCACGAACCCGAAGGCGCAGGTGCCGAAGTCGTGGTGAAACACCGCGCCTCTTACGAGTGATCTGCGCTGGCGACCGAAGCTTCTCCCCCTTCGGTCGCCAAACTCAAAATTGGAAAGGGCATAGCCATGGATAAGTCGCATAAATCCAGCTGGACCAGTTTCGGAAATGCCACCAAAGAAGATTTTCTGGCGGTGATGGACTATGAGGACACCTACAACGCGGCCCTGCCAGACCAGATACTGGACGCGCTCCGGTCGCTGGACGAAGAGTGGACCCCTTACCCCGTCAACCGCTATCAACACAGCTTGCAGGCCGCGACCCGCGCCTATGAGGACGGCGCAGACGAGGAAATCGTGGTTGCTGCTTTGGTGCACGACACCGGCGATATCCTGTCACCCTACAACCACGGCGAACTGTCTGCAGCGATGATGAAACCCTATGTCAGCGAGCGGACATACTGGATCCTGAAACATCACTGCGTTTTCCAGGGGTATTATTACAATCACTATCTGGGCGGGGACCGGAACGCGCGCGACAAGTACAAGGACAGCCCCTATTGGGAAGACTGCCGGTACTTCTGTCATGAATATGACCAATGCGCCTTTGATCCGGATTACCCAACAAAACCGCTGGAATTCTTCGAGCCAATGCTGCGCCGTATTCTGTCCAAGGGCGAAGGGCATATGGAGCTGAATGAGACTGCGGATGAACCGGTTGCGGTGTAACAGGCATGGTCAAGTCCAGACGCATATACACCTATGGCGGGCACGAAGCGTTGCGCAACCACACGGTAGCGGATTTTGTCGCCGGCAAGGGCGCACGCAAGTTTACGCAAACCACCTCCTATGATCAGGAAGAGGCCCGCGCGGCGCAAGCGGCGGGCATCGACCACCTGTCGATTTTGGACTCCGACGTAACTGAGATCCGTGCAGGCGCTCCGAACACGTTCATTACCGCCTGCCTGCCCGCAACGGATTTCGCAACCCATGACGAAATACTGCGGGCGGCGATCAAGGCCGCCGAAGCGGGTGCGGATGCTGTGTATACGATACGTTCGCTTGATGTTGTAGAAATGCTGGCCAAAGAGGGACTGGCTGTACAGGGCCATCTTGGCCTTGTGCCGAGACTGTCCACCATGATCGGCGGTTTAAGAGCTTATGGGCGCACAGCCGACGAGGCATTGAGCCTGCACCATGCGATGCGGCGGCTCGAAAATGCGGGTGCCTATGCCGTTGAACTGGAATGTGTCGCGCATGAGGTGATTGCCGAGCTCAGCCCCAGAACCGGGCTCGTCACCCATTCCATCGGGTCCGGTGGGGCCGCTGATGTGATTTTCATGTTTCAGGAAGACATCTGCGGCGACATCGACAACCCGCCACGCCATGCCAAGGCATTTGCCAACATGGCACCGATCCGCAAACAACTACAGGCCGAAAAACACAAGGGTCTCACGGCGTTTCGCTACGCGGTGCAGGATGGATCCTTCCCCGACGCCGCCCATTCGATTGCGATGATAGACGGGGAACTAACGAAACTCTGCGAGGCGCTGGAAGCGCTTTCTGCTGAAACCTGAGAAAGTTTGATCTGATGTCCGACACAGCGCACCAGCCTCAAGACGCAGAACCGGCCTCCATGAGCTGCGAATGGCACTACCATCCGGACTTGCCCGTGAAGTATGCACCCTATTGGGATTGGCCTCCGAAACCGATGAAGCTGTTGAAATGGCTGTGGAATACCTATTTTCAGTTCTCGGATCGCGCGATCTATCTCGCGCTTGCCTTCGTGGTTGCATATTGGCTGCAGCCAGTTGCTCCGGATCAGACCTCGTTCGGTTTTGGGTGGGCGGCCTGGGTTGTCCTGCGCAACTATCTGGCGGTGATTGCGGTGGCGGGTGGTTTGCACTGGTGGCTTTATATCCGCAAAGGGCAAGGCAACCGGTTCAAGTATGATCCGCGCCCGATACTGCCGCGCAAGAACGCATTGTACAAATTCGACTATCAGCTGCGCGACAACATGTTTTATGCGCTGGCCTACGGTGTCCCGATCATGTGCGGCTTTGAGATCGGTATGCGCATGGCCATTACCAATGGCTGGGTTGCGCCGGTGAATTTCTGGGATCACCCGATTTATTTTGTGCTGCTGTTCCCGGCTCTGGCAGTTTGGCAGAGCTTTCATTTCTATGTCATTCACCGGGCGATCCACTGGCCACCGCTCTACCGGCATGTCCATTCGATCCACCACCGCAATGTCAACACGACGTCGTGGTCGGGCATGTCGATGCACCCTTTGGAGCAGCTTCTCTATATCAGCTCGGTGCTGATCCTGTTGGTTATCCCGGCCCATCCGGTGCATCTGATGTTCCTGCTGTACTGGCTGGTTCTGGGCGCAATCTCGGCGCATGCCGGATACGAGACGCTGTTTGTCAAGAACAAGGAGCGGCTGGATATCGGGTCGTTCTTTCATCAGCTGCATCACCGTTACTACGAGTGCAACTACGGCAACTCTGAAATGCCGTGGGATAAGTGGTTCGGCACCTATCACGACGGGTCCGAAGACGCGACGCGCGTCACGCGCGACCGCAAACGGAAAATGCACGCGAAATGAGCAACTTCATGACACCAGAGAATTACTATATCAACGGCGACTGGGTCACCCCACTTTCTACGTGCGCATTTCCTGTTCTGAATCCGGCCACAGAAGAGCGGATCGGGACGGTCTATCTGGGGAACGAGCATGATCTGAACAGGGCAGTGGCCGCCGCGCGCGCAGCGTTCGAAGGCTATTCACGAACCTCGCGTGACGAGCGGTATGCACTCCTGGAACGATTGCTGCAGATCAGTGAATCCCGGCGCGAAGATATGGCGCAGGCGATGAGTGCGGAAATGGGCGCACCGATCACAATGTCGCGCGACGCCCAGGCAGATACCGGTATCGGGCATCTGCGGGGCATTCTAGAGGCACTGAAGGCACAAGATCTGCGTGAGGTCTTGACCAATGGGGACGTTTTGGTGCGCGAACCCATCGGCGTTTGCGGATTGATCACACCCTGGAATTGGCCAATCAATCAGATCGCCCTCAAGGTGCTTCCTGCGCTGGCGGTCGGCTGTACCTGCGTTCTGAAACCTTCGGAACACACCCCTCTTTCTGCCACTGTTTACGCACAGATGATCCATGACGCAGGGTTTCCTCTTGGTGTGTTCAACCTGATCCATGGTGACGGGGAGAAAATTGGATCGGGCCTTTCGCGCCACCCCGATGTGGACATGATGTCATTCACCGGATCGACGCGCGCCGGGATTGCTGTGACCAAAGATGCCGCCGATACGATCAAACGGGTGACACTGGAACTGGGCGGAAAATCTCCCAATCTAGTCTTTGCCGATTGCGGCGACGATCTGAACGAGCGGGTCACAGCATCAGTTTTGGAATGCATGTACAACACCGGTCAAAGCTGTGATGCGCCCACCCGGATGCTGGTCGAGCGCCATTGCTATGATCGTGTGCTGGAGTTCGCAAAATCCGCCGCCGAGGGGCAAATGGTCGGCGATCCGGTGCAGGAAGGCGATCATATCGGACCATTGTTTGACCGGATTCAGTTTGACCGGGTGCAGGACATGATCGAAACGGGCATTGCCGAAGGAGCGACCCTGTTGGCTGGCGGGCCCGGTCGCCCTGGCGGGTTTGATCGGGGGTGGTATGTGCGGCCCACAGTATTTGCCGATGTCACCAATGATATGGCCATCGCCCGGCAGGAAATCTTTGGCCCGGTGCTGGTGATCATCCCCTTTGAGGATGAAGAGGATGCGATCCGCATCGCCAATGACACGCCCTACGGTCTGGCCGCATATCTGCAAACCGGTGATCCGGACCGTGCCGAGCGTGTTGCCGCCCGGCTAAGGGCCGGCGCCATCCATATCAATGGCGGGGGTTTCAATTATGGCTCGCCCTTTGGTGGATACAAGCAATCGGGCAACGGCCGAGAGGGCGGGATGTTCGGGCTTGAAGACTATCAGGAAATCAAGACGCTTCACTTTGGGTGAGGCGCAATATCCAGGGAGGATACCAAATGAACGAATCCCGTGAAACCCGCCCGATAGTGGCCAAAATGGCGGACGCTGTGCGCCGCGGTGAAATGAGCCGCCGCGAATTCATTGCGACGGCCAGTACATTTGGGGCCAGCGCAGCAACAGCTTATGGCTTGCTGGGAATGAGTGCCCCGGCGCAGGCGGCAACCGGCATTCCGCAAAAGGGCGGCGTTGCGAAAATCGAGATGCGGGTTCTTGCTCTGACTGAGCCGCGCTTTCAGGATTGGGACCAAGCCAACAACGTAAGCCGCCAGTTCCTTGAGCCTCTGGTGCGCTGGGAACTCGACTACAGCTTTGGCGGTGTATTGTTGGCAAGCTGGGAGGTTAGCGATGATGCTAAAACTTATACGCTAAACCTGCGACAAGACGCGATCTGGAACAACGGCGACCCGTTCACTGCCGATGATGTAGTCTTCAATATCGAACGCTGGTGTGACAAGTCCGCCGAAGGCAACGCAATGGCATCCCGTTTTGCCAGCCTTATCGACGAAGAAACGCAAAGGGCGGGCACAGGTGTCATCGAGAAAGTTGATGAATACACCGTGCGCCTTAATCTGCCCCGCCCCGATATCACGCTGATCGCGGCGATGGCTGATCATCCCGCGCTGTTGGTCCATCCAAGTTTCTCGGGCAGTATCGTGGATACGCCTATCGGCACGGGACCGTTCGAATTAGTGTCCCACATGGTTGGGGAAAAGGCTGTGTTTAAACGGCGGGATAACGGTTGGTGGGGTGGTCAGGCTCATCTCGCCGGAATTGAATTCGTCGATTATGGCACCGATCCTTCGGCAATCGTCGCTGCATTCGAGGCTGGTGAAATCCATGTCAACGACAATACGTCTGCCGATTTCGTCGAAGTCCTGGACGGGCTTGGCTTGGTGCGGAAAGAAAAGGCGACCGCAAACACCATCGTTGCCCGCATGCGCGCTGACAGCGCCCCTTATGACAATGCCGATGTTCGGCGCGCCATTCAAACGGCGGTGGACAACAATGTCGTGTTGGAACTAGGCATCAACAATACCGGCGTCGTCGCTGAAAACCATCATTGTGCGCCCTTTCATCCGGAATACGCGGAAATCAGCAAGCCCGAGTTCAACCCAACCAAGGCCACGGAACTGCTTGACGCCGCCGGCCACGCCGATACGGAGTTTGAGTTGATCTCGTTGGATGGTGACTGGCGGCAAACCACGACTGATGCGATTGCGGCGCAGCTTCGTGATGCCGGTATCAACGTGAAACGAAAGATCATTCCCGGCGCGACTTTTTGGAATGACTGGACCAAGTATCCGTTCTCGACAACCAATTGGGGTGCCCGCCCGCTCGGAGTCCAGATATACGGTTTGGCCTACAGGTCCGGAGAACCTTGGAATGAATCCGGTTTCAGCGATGCGGATTTCGATGCAATACTGAACGAGGCGGTCGGGATTGCCGATCCTGAGAAACGTCGGCCTCTGATGGCAGAGATGCAGAAAATCCTGCGAAACAGCGGCGCCATCATTCAGCCTTTCTGGCAGAGTCAGTACCTGCACCATGTTCCGGAGTTGAAGGGCTATGAGCGGCACCAGCAGTTCGAGGCACGCTTCGACAACGTTTGGTTGGAACAGTAGGCATTGTCAGGTTGTTGAAGCGGTCTCGTCGTTGTAGCGCGCTGCCATGTTGAATCTGTGTGATCTTTCCCGCCTCAAGGGTTTTCGTTTCCCGCGCTCGGTCATTGGCTGCGCGGTCTGGGCGTACCATTGGTTTGCACTCAGCCTGCGTGATGTTGAGGATCCTTTGGCCTCTCGCGGGATCGCGGTTTCTTACGAAACTGTCCGGGACTGGGTGGCACGCTTTGGGGCTCAGTTTGCCGTAAAGGTCCGACGGGATCGACCGCTTCCTGCTTGTAAATGGCATCTCGATGAGGTCGTGGTGCCAATCAAAGGGCGTAAACACTGGCTCTGGCGCGCGGTTGATGCCAACGGTGACTTCTGGACGTTTTGATTCAATCCCGCCGGAACAAAGCTGCCGCAAAGCGCTTTTTCAGGAAACTATTCAAGGTTTGGGGCCGACCAAGGGTAATTATCACCGACAAGCTGCGCTCCTACGGGGCGGCAATAGCGGAACTGGCCCCAGGGATTGAGCATCGCCAGCACAAGGGGTTAAACAATCGCGTCGAGGCTTCACACAGACATACGCGACGGCGAGAGAAAATAATGGGCTGGTTTAAGTCGTCCGGTAAGGCACAACGGTTCTTGTCGGTCCACGATCAAACCGCCGCACTATTCCGCCCCAAACGCCACCGTCTTTCAGCCGGTTCCTACCGCCACGCCCGAACCGATGCCTTCGAGCTTTGGACCGAATATGCAAACGACTTGGCCGCTTGAATCCAGCACTCCACCCCGCTCTTGCCCGGCGCAAAAAACAACCTGACAATGCCCCACCGAGACCAGCCGTCCGATGCTGCGACTAATTCTTCGAAGTTTTTTAGGCAAATCGGATTAGCAGCCCTTGGGTATCGTCGAGCCGACGCTCATGCGAAAAGCGGCGAAACCGTGGTGAGAGCCCGGAGCAGCCGTTCGCTCGTAAAGCTCAGGCGACTTCAGTCCGACACTGTAATGACTTCGGCTTTCGAGCGGAGCCACTTGATGAATGCCTGCACTTCGGGGCGTTGCTGTCCTGGCGAGGTTTCGATGTGGTAGACACCAAAGAGCGTCTCAGAAGCGAGCACAGCGATCCGGCCAGTCGCGATGTCTTCCGTAAAAAAGGCGCGGGCAGTATAGGTGATGCCATCGCCGCGTCGGACCGCTGGCATGATCAGGTTGCCCGGCATGTGGTTAATCGCCAAAGGTCGCTTTAGGACGATGCCATGAAAAGTGAACCACTCCGCCGCCTCGTTAGTCCCTAATTCCTGCAGCCAAGGTAGGTCGGCAAGCGACTTGTAGTCTGAAAGATCACGTGCCTCGATCAGCGATGGCGCACCGATGACAACCATGTCTGTCTTGAGGACAGCCTCGACATCCGGCTCGGCTCGCCTTTGATCACGATACCTTATGGCGACGTCGATCCCACCCGGCCTGAGCTCAACGATCTGTGACGTCGGATTGAGCATCAGGGTGATTTCTGGATTCGCCCGCTGGAACTCGCCGACCCTCGGCATGAGCCACTCAACAGCGAAGGCTGGTGGCATAGTCACTTGTACCGGCCGGAGTGCGGCTTCTTCACTTATGCGCTCCACGCCGCGGCTGATGATATCGAAGCCTGCTTCCAGATCTCGTGCTAATCGGGCGCCTGAACGCGTCAGCTCAATGCCGCGACCGACCCGATGGACTAACGCAATACCAATTCGGTTTTCGAGCGCTTTGACCTGCTGGCTAACAGCGGCCTGTGTAACGTTCAGGTGGTCTGCGGCACCTGCATAGCTGCCTGCAGTAGCTACGGCAGCAAAGGCGCGCAGGCTGTTCAATGGCGGGAGTCTCAACCAATCCATATAATAGATTTTCTAATGTTACGACAGGATTAATGAGTCGCATGAAGTCAAAAATTTAGCAATATGCCTATCATTGGGGCAGTGCAGTTGGAGGATAGGATGATGGAAAAGCTAAAGGGTGGATGCTATTGCCGCGCCGTACGATACGAGATTTCCGGTCGGCCGGAATGGTCAGCGCATTGTCATTGCCGGTCCTGCCAGTTGGCGCTTGGTGGCGCCTTCGTGACTTGGGCAAAAGTGGCCGCGAAGAATTTCGAAGTCACCAGCGGTACCATCAAAACGATCGAGAAGACCCCCGGAGTTCGCCGAGGCTTTTGTGGCGATTGCGGGACAACACTGACCTATGCCGCAGAAGGTGAGGTGGACGGTCAAGATTGGAGTTCTGACGCTTGGTTTGCTGCCGCCACTCTCGACGACCCATCGGAGGTCGAACCGAAGTCGCACGTCTTTGTCTCGCATCAGCAGCCATGGATCAAGCTCGCCGATGGGTTGCCGACGTTCCAGGAGTTTTGATGCGACCAACCAAGAAAGGGACACTATGAGCGAAGCCTACACATACGCCTGCCGTGATTGCGAGGGCATGGAGACCTGCCCCGGCGAGGTCACCGCCGGTTCGAAGGATGAGGTCTGGAAGCTGATGGAGCTTCACGCCGTCATCGCGCATGGGGAAAACCCCAGTTCGTGGGACAATGAAACGCGTGATTATCTGAGCACATTGATAACGTCCAAATGACAACTGACCTAGTTGGGCAATTCTTTTTGACGGATGGGCAAGCGTTGCCAAGCCGACCCAAAGATTAAACCTCTAGGGTGGTTTCTGTGGGTTAACCGGACTCTTTGGTTGTGTCGAAAATTTTGAACTGAGATTGACGAGCACTCAAGTTTAGTAGTCTGTTCCCGTCGAATAGTTTTCGAACAGTTTTTAAGTATGATCTCTCTGAAAGGCTGCCACTTTCCCAAGGATGCAGTTCTTTACGCTGTGTATTTCTATTTGCGGTACACAGTGTCGTATCGTGATTTGGAAGAGATCATGGCCGAACGCGGCGTGCAGGCGGACCACGCCACTCTCAACAGGTGGGTCGTTAAGTATTCGCCGATGATCGCCGCGAGCGCGCAATCGAAGAAGCGACCAACGCTGAGTTCCTGGCGCATGGACGAAACCTATCTCCGCGTGCGCGGCAAGTGGATGTATCTTTTTCGAGCGGTCGACAAAGCGGGAAACACCCTTGATTTCATGCTGTCTGAGCGACGAAATCGTCCAGCAGCAACCAGGTTCTTTGCCAAAGCACTGTCGTCCAACGGGATCCCAAACAAAATCGTCATCGACAAAAGTGGCGCAAATGCAGCTGGCATTCGAGAAGTGAACAGGATCCTGAAGCGGTTCGGTTGCCCAGCCAAAGTACAGACGATCAGGTCCAAATTTTTGAACAACATGATCGAACAGGATCATCGGTTCATAAAGCGGCGTGTTCGGCACATGTGTGGGTTTAAGTCGTTCGAATCCGCTTCCGCCACTTTGGACGGCATCGAGGTCGCCAACATGACCCGGAAGCAGCAATTCTCTAGTGATACGACTTCCGGCTTTCGGTTGTTTGCTGAGATCGCAGGATAACTGCGTCTAGCATATCGCTGGCTTTCGTCGTTCCAAAAGTTTGCGACACTACCCACCCAATGGCGATAAACTGATCGTAGAAGAGCGCGAAGATCAGCGCAGTCGGAAAGGTGAGAAAATCGGCATCTCGATCCGGCCCGAGCGTGCGATGCTGTTTGATCCGGAAACCGGATTGCGGCTGCGGTAGGAGATTTGCGGCGGGATCAGTTTTGGATTCGATTTAAGTCCTGGTGACGCGAAACCCATAACCCGCCCATTTCATGCCGTGCCACGTGACTCGCCGTCAGAATTGCGATGATCCAACCCGTGACGACTGCGGTAGCCGTTCCGAACCAGACACCGATCTCGTTGAAATGCCACAGGCCGACGAAGACCCAGACAAAGAATGCGACCCCGAAGCCCTGGCGGTAGAGGCTGATCCAGACCGTCCAGATGGGTCTTTTGAGGGCCTGAAGCAGCGAATTGATGGAAAAGAGCATCATGTAAAACGGCAGAATCAGGCTGTCGACGCGCAGATAGCTGACGCCTACTCGGACGACTTCGGGGTCGGTGGTAAACAGGCGCATCAGATGCGGGCTCAGGCCCCACAGGATTGGGATGGCCATCGCCGTCATGATAAATCCGACTTTCCAGCAATAAAACAGGGCCGCCCGCACGCGCTGAAAATCCCGGGCGCCGAAATTCCGCGATGCGATTGGCAGCACAGCGCCGGTAACACCCAGCACAGGTAAAAGCAGAATTTGCTCCAGCCGAATGGCGACCCCGAAGCCTGCAATGGCATGTTCCCCGAATATTTTCAGGGCAAACTGCATGACAAATCCTGAAAGCAGCATCACCATGAAAGACACCGCCGTTGGCAGGACCTGAACGGAAATCACGGTAAAGCGATTCAGGCGCGGGGCGAAATAGGCGATCCGCATTCGCTGCATCCGGCGTCGTCGCAGCACCTGCCGGATCATGTAGATCATGACACCGGTTTGACTGATAACGGTAGAAATGGCCAACCCGTCAAAACCGATCCCCGGAATCAGCCCGGGGATGCCAAAAATAAGCAGAGGATTCAGGGCGATATTGGCGAAGAAGGCCACGATCAGGGCGCGCTGCATTGATACCGCATCCCCATGAGCCTGGAGGATTCCGTTGCACCCATGAGCCAACAGAAATCCGGGCAGTGCCAGAAGAAGCCAATAGAAATAGCGTAGCCCCGCATCACGGTATTCGCCGGGGTCGGATACAAGATGTATCAGCGCGGGGCCGTACCAGAGGCCTGACAATGCCAGAAGCCCGGCGGCGATAAAACCATATGTCAGACCCTGCGCCACCAATCGCCGGGCCATGCGGTGGTTGCCTGCCCCCAGTGCGTTGCCGACAAGGGCGCTCATGGCGGCTCCAAGACCAACCCCAACAGACAAAGTTATAAAGAAGGCCTGAAACCCAAGGGCCAGCCCGGCCTGTGCGCTTGTCGACAACAGCCCGGCAAAAAAGATGTCCACGACATTATAGAGCGTGTTGAACAGCATTCCGATTGCAGCAGGCACTGCCAGTGTCCGGAAATGTGCCGGAATAGACCCTCGGGTCAGGTCAAGATCGACTGGCTGAGCCATGTCACGCAGGCATCACGGGCGCTCGGCCTGAACAGTCAGAAAGACGAATTCCGGGGTCAGAACCTCTTCGAAGCCGTGGTTCAGTTCAGCGTCGACGCTGATCGTGTCGCCTGCGGTCAGCTTGAACCGGGCCTCGCCATACCGATAGACCGCCTCACCTTCGAGCGCCTGAACAAAAACTACGCCGTGACCGACATAAGTCGGAGGATGACCACCCTCGCGCAGAAGGGTTACGCGCCGGGCTTGAAAACGCAGGTCCTTGCGTGAATGCAATGCCAGATTGACATATTCATGGCTATGGCCTGCGGCGATACGGGTGGATTTCAAGCCTTCGCCGTGGCGGACGAGCGTATAGTCGGTGTGATCGGTGCGGGCTTCGCGGAACAGTGACACAATCGGGACTTCAAGCGCTTCGGCCAGCGCAGCCAGGGTGTCGATCGAAGGAGAGACAAGCCCGTTTTCGATACGGCTGACCATTGCGGCGGAAATACCCGATTGCTCGGCCAGTCGGCGGGCCGATTGCTTTCGGCTTTGGCGCAGCTCTTTCAGCGATGCTCCAATTGCGCGGTCGATCTGTCTTCCCGGCGGGTCTCCCTGCATGGCTTCTCCCATCACTCGCTGCCGTAATAGCCCACAACATCTCCGTCCGTGGTCACGCCAAGCCCGTTCAACAAGCGGTTCACGTAGTTGAAATAGCCGACGATCTGATTGATTTCGAGTATCTCACCATCATCCCAACCAGTCTCTTTTAGCCCGGCCACATCAGAATCGACCATCGTACCCGGTGTCAGCGTCAGTTTTTCTGCGTAGGTCAGCGCGGCAAGATGGGCGCCGTCAAAGGCATCCTGCGGACGATGCGCCTTGAGC
The DNA here is from genome assembly GCF_059612525.1 of Ruegeria sp. SAZD013. Lineage (NCBI taxonomy): Bacteria > Pseudomonadati > Pseudomonadota > Alphaproteobacteria > Rhodobacterales > Roseobacteraceae > Ruegeria > Ruegeria sp. SAZD013. Next base: position 13,718 of record NZ_JBXWQT010000009.1, read on the forward strand.
GCCGCCTCAATCTGGTCGGCGCGGGCGTCATCATCAATTAGATGTCGGGCGTTGGACCAGTGGTTGGCGTAAGAATAGGTGCAAGTGTTGAGGGTGGATACATAGGAACTGATGACTTCCTGAAACCACATCGGAACCGTGTTTGCCTCATCATGCAGGCAGGCCCGGTACAAAATCACGTGCCCCTTCATTGTGTTGGGGCGCAGGGAATGAACACGCATGACGTTGTCCACTGTGCCATGTGGCGTCCGGGCCAGATCCAGAGTGGCCTTCAGATGCTCGTCGGCGTCTTCGTCAGATATCATCCTGATCCAGGCAGACATTTTTGGTTCCTTCCTTAGTCGTCAGCACAAATTATGGGTCGTGTTGTACGGCGCGCTGAGTTTTTTATTGACGAGTATTGCATATTAAGCAACCATATTAATTAGCGCGCAACAGATTTAAGGATTCTCAGGCCTTGCCCGACTGCCTCACTCAGTCAAAGCGCCAATCTGGCACTAGCTTTCAGGACGGTTTCGCTACCGCCCTTTGTCGGCCCGCGCGCGCTACGGTTTCGGAGAGGCCAACTGAGAAATCACGGCGCAATTTTCACCGCAAAAGACTGCCAGGTATGGTGTCCCGAACCATGACAGGCGCGACATGACACACGCCACTCCGATGATTGAAGTGACCAATCTGGACAAGTATTATGGCACGTTCCATGCGCTGAAAGACGTTAGTTTGACGGTTCATCAGGGTGAAAAAGTAGTGATCTGCGGACCCTCTGGTTCGGGAAAGTCCACACTGATCCGTTGTTTCAATGGTCTGGAGTGGCACAATTCGGGCCGTTTGGTGATAGATGGTATCGAAGTTTACGAGGGGGCCAAGGAGATACGCGAACTGCGCCAGGAAGTTGGGATGGTTTTTCAGCAGTTCAATCTGTTTCCGCATTTGACTGTGCTGGAAAATCTTATGATCGGCCCAATGAAAGTGCGCAAAGTTTCAAAGGTACAGGCCGAAGAGACCGCGCGAAATTATCTTGAGCGCGTGCATATTCCGGAACAGGCCGACAAATATCCGGCACAATTGTCTGGCGGTCAGCAGCAGCGCGTGGCGATTGCGCGTTCTTTGTGCATGGAAACCCGGATCATGCTGTTTGACGAGCCGACCTCGGCGCTCGATCCGGAAATGATCAACGAAGTTCTGGACGTGATGGTCGAGTTGGCCGAAACCGGCATGACCATGGTTGTGGTTACCCACGAAATGGGGTTTGCCCGCAAGGTCGCAGACACGATGGTCTTTATGGAGGCGGGTCGGATCGTCGAGATATCGCCGCCTGAACAGTTCTTTACCAACCCTTCCAGCGAACGGTGCCGCCTGTTCCTGGATCAGATTCTGGCGCATTGAACGTGAGCGATCTGGGCATATCCGGGCCAAAGGGCCAGCCGTTGCCAAAGCCACCGTTTCACAAGCGGTTTTTCGACTCGGTCCTGATTTCCGTTGTCATTTATTCCATTATTGTTGGTCTAATCGCCTATGGCGCTTACGCTGGGGCGCAGAGTATGGGTTATAACTGGCAATGGTATCGTGTGCCGCAATTCCTGTACCGCAATACCGAGGTCGGGTTTGAATGGGGTGAAATCCCAATTGGGCTTGTAGCCACCATCCAACTGTCGGTGACCGCCTTTTTTCTGGCAACGGCGATAGGCCTTTTGGTGGCTCTGTTGCGGCTATCGGGGTTGGTCATCGGGTCAGCGGTTGCCGTGGGGTACCTGGAACTGATCCGCAATATTCCGCTGCTGGTTCTGCTTTATCTTTTCTATTATGTGCTCGGGCCGATCTTTGGGTTTGACCGATACACGGCAAGTATCCTGACACTTGCCGTTTTTCATTCGGCCCTGATTTCCGAGATTTTCCGCGCTGGTATCAACGCAATTCCCACGGGTCAGTGGGAGGCGGCAAAATCCATCGGGATGACACCGTATCAGACCTATCGCTATATCATTTTGCCGCAATCAGTACGGTTCATGCTGCCACCGATGACCGGTGAGGTAGTTCACCTGATCAAATCCTCAGCGATTGTAAGCGTGATCGCGGTGGCTGAACTGACCACGTTTGGACGCAACATCATATCCGATACCTACATGAGTTTCGAAATCTGGTTCACCATTGCACTGGTCTATCTGGTGGTGACCCTGATCCTGTCGATTGGCGTAACCCACCTGGAGAAGAAATATGCCGTCGACCAATAAAACTGAAAACTATGTCGGACAACAAGGAGAACCAAGATGAAGCTTTCTCGCAGAATGTTGGGGGCGGCGCTGAGCGCGGTCGTTGCAACAGGCGTCGCAACATCAGGTTGGGCGCAAAGCACAACGCAGAACCTGTCCAGCGAAAGTGTGATTGAAACCATCAAGCAGGATGGAGTGATCCGCATTGGGCTGTCGCTATTCGTACCGTGGTCGATGCGCGACAAGAACGGTGACCTGATCGGTTTCGAACTGGATGTCGGTCGCAAGCTGGCCGAAGACATGGGGGTCGAAGTTGAATTTGTTCCCACCGCATGGGACGGTATCATTCCGGCGCTGGTTTCGGGCAATTTCGACGTGATCATCTCGGGCATGTCTGTGACGCCGCAGCGAAACCTGACTGTCAACTTTACCGATCCATATGCTTTTTCCGGTCTGGCCATCTTGGTAAATAAGGAACTGACAGATGGAATGACTCAGGCTGATCTGAATTCTGCAGACGTGACGTTCGCAGCCCGTCGCGGTGCAACGCCCGCTGTCGTGATCGCGGAAAACTTCCCGGAAGCAAACTTGTTGCTATTTGATGAAGATGGCGCGTCGACGCAAGAAGTTCTTAACGGAAATGCACACGCAACAATGGCTTCACAGCCTACGCCCAACCGGGAAGCAGGGCGTAATCCTGAAACTCTGCGCGTGATGGAAGGCGATCTGTTTGATCCGCGTGGCGAAGCCTTTGCTATGCGCAAAGGTGATCCGGATGCATTGAACTTCTTCAACAATTGGATTGCTCAGCAATGGCGTTCGGGTTGGCTGGAAGAGCGTCACAATTATTGGTTCGCAACAGAAGAGTGGGCCGACCAGGTTGCTCAGTGACTAAAACAAAGGGCGGCGGCATTGCCGCCCCCGACCCTGAGGCGGAGCAATCCCGGTGCAAGATTTCCTGAAGAAACTGAGATGGCCAGATTATCTGATCGTGGTGACTCTGATCGCTTTCTTCGGGTATATCTGGCTGTCGATCGAAGGCACGCTGAACTACAAATGGCGCTGGGAATTGATCCCGGGCTATGTCGTTGGCTGGCATTCGGGCCGCGAAGAGTATTTCGCGAACCTGTTTCTGCAGGGGCTTATGGCGACAGTCCGTATCAGTATTTACTCGGGCATTCTGGCCTTGTTGCTTGGCACCATTCTGGGGGTTGCGCGGTGTTCAGCAAACCTGACGATCCGGATGCTGGCACGGACGTATCTTGAATTTCTCCGCAACGTGCCGCCGGTTGTGGTCGTTTTCATTTTCTTTTTCTTCCTGTCACAACAACTGATTGACGCGCTCAACCTCGAACGTTGGGCTCGTGGTATAGCGCGGCAAGAGGACAAAGATATCTGGACCTTCTTTTTCGGCGAAATGCGCCGTTTTCCCTCACTGGTTTCTGGTGTCATCGTTCTGGCCCTGTTTGAAAGCGCCTTTGTCGGCGAGATTGTCCGGGCTGGTATCCAGTCGATCCCGAAAGGCCAGCGCGAAGCGGCGCGCTCGATTGGTATGAGCAAACTACAGGAGATGCGTTACGTGATTCTGCCGCAGGCGTTGAAGAAAGTGGTGCCACCGCTGGCAAACCAATTCATCTCGCTGATCAAGGATAGCTCGATCCTGTCGCTGATCTCGGTGCAGGAACTGACCTACAAAACAGTCGAGCTTGTGGCCTCGTCCCGCATGATCTTTGAGGCGTGGATCACCACGGCCGGGTTCTATTTTGTTGTGTGTTTCGGCCTCAGCCGATTGTTTGCACGACTTGAAAAGCGGTCAGACAGGCGCTGACGCGAACGGCCCGGGGCAATGCGGATATATGATTTCCGGTTCTCGGGCAGTTGCCATAAAGCTCGGCTGCTGCTGTCCATGCTGCGGCTGGATCATCAATTCATCAAATCATCAATGTCAACCTGCTGAGCGGAGATCAGAACCAGGTTACATTCTTGCAGGTCAACCAGCTAAACAAGGTCCCGGTGCTGGACGACAACGGCTTTACCCTGCGCGACAGCACCGCAATCATGATGTATCTGGCACAGAAGTATGGCGCTGCAGATTGGGCGCCGGATTCGCCAGAAGAGCATGGGGACATACAGCAATGGCTGTCCTATTCGGTAAACGAGATTTTCCACGGCGTTGCAACGGCCCGCGCGATTGTTCTGTTTGAACGCGACATCGATTTGACCGGGCCACAGGCACTTGGGCAGAAATCCCTGCAGAATATGGAGCAGCACCTGTCACGACGACGCTGGCTGGCATGTGATCGTCCTACGATCGCCGATCTGGCCTGTTACCCCTACAAAGCACTGGCTTATCAGGGAAAGTTATCGCTGGCTCCTTACCCGGCAGTCCGTTCGTGGATCGCGCGTGTTGAAGCTCCGTCGGGATATATCCTGATGCCGGGGTTGCCGGCACCGGACTAGGACTGTTCGGGGCTACGCCCTAATCTGCACCATGCCGTTTTTGATGCGGGTTTCGAATACCTTCATTGGTCGTGTCGCAGGGGCCGAAACCGCATGTCCGTCACGCACATCGAATGCGCCCTGATGCAAAGGGCACTCGATGACGTAGCCATCAAAATACCCGTCACACAGATCAGCACCGCCATGATTGCAAAGTGCCAACGAGGCATAGACGCCGCCGGGAGTGTCGTAGACCGCCAGGATACGTGAGCCGATCTCGACCCGTGTGACCCAGTTCTTTTCCAGCCGAGTTGTCTCGATCACGTCTTTCCAGGGTTTTTCATCCGCCATGAGTTACGCCTCCGCCTTCTGCCGGATCTGCCTCAAGATCTCGCGATGGGCGGCCAGATACCCCCCAGGCTCAACATGAATGTGGTCTTTCAGCTTCTCATGAAGGCGAGGTAACGCGTGGAAAGGAACTGAGGCCACGTAGTGATGCTCTGCGTGGTAGTTCATGTTCCAGCACAAAAAGGACCAGGGGGCGGATACCAGATTGGTGCGCGTATTTTCGGACATCTGCGCCACGGTGGGGCGTCCGACATGTTCGGTCATCCGGATAAAGCGCATCACAGGCTCACCCAAAAACAAAGGGATTATCCAGTACCAGATCAGTCCCCACCAGCCGATGATGGCCATGCCCAGAAAGATGGCCGTATAGATGGCCAGCATTCTGCGCGCATCGCGATACACCGCCTGATGTTCCACTTTCGGGATGAATCGCAGCTCGGTCTCGCTGAGGTTGCCGCTGGCATGGCGAAACAGTTCCGTGAATTTACCGCGCCAGTAGGGCAGGGCGGACAGGTACATAAGGTACTCCCTCAACGTCTCGGGCAATGGGATCAGTTCAGGGTCGTCCCCGGTCAGTTGCGTATAAGTGTGGTGATCGCAATGTTCATAGCGAAAGAACCGATGCGGCAGGATAATGATCAGGCCGCAGATCTGACCAACCAGATCATTCAGCCACCTTGTACGGAATACGGTATAGTGCACGCATTCATGCTGCAGCGAGAAGTGGTGTACCAGAACGATGCCCTGGAGTAACATTGCAGGCCATATCAGCCAGTTGTTCCATGCCAGAGTAACAAGGGTGGTCGTGCAGGCCAGCACCAGAACCCAAAGCGCCAGATGGCATAAGCCGGGACCGTTAGACCGTTGCATGAAACCTTTCAGCTCTTCACGCGTGAGCTTGCCTTCGGCCAATGCCTGAGACAGGGGCGTTACGATTGCTTGTGACATGTGAGTTCCACACAATTTGCCGGTGCGGGGGCCGCGCCCTCATCGCATTTTCCGGCACCGGAGACGGGAGTGCTCCGCACCATAGGGTCCTGTCGGGTGGACTCTATTGCTACCAGATTAGCGTGATGGCACGCGTTCGATCAAGCTTGAATGATCAGCCGGTTCGGCGAAGGCCGATATCCGGATCGGGGTCGGCAAACAGTGCTGCCGCACAGGGGTGTTTGTCCAGAATGGAAGCTCCGCCGGGCAGGCGGTCAGCATGAAAAACCCCATCTTCCCAATAGGTCACACCATCGATCTTGATTGTCGGATCAAACACGTTCCAGCTGATTTCTCCGGGAGCATATGCGCCGCAAGTGTGGAAGTGCAGGATACGCGGATTGCCAAAAGCAGATCCGCCCCAGCGTTCGAAATTCTCGCGCATATCCCAAGGGTATCCGCAGCCCGGATGAATGCCAGCATGCCATGAATGCACGAAATTTCGGTCAATACCGAACTGGCCCGCGACCCGGTCATATTGTACTTCGGCCCGGGCGACATCGGTGGGCTCGCCCGTGAACCCGGTCAGGCGCCCGTTCTCAAGTGACGCAAACACCGGGCTGTCGAACTCGATCGTATAGTCTTCATAGTATCTTGATCCGGTTCCGGTTAGAAACTTCAGCGCCACACGTCCTGAAAAACTGTGCGCCGGGACTGGCGTGAAAACTGACATGGGGAATCTCAGGATCGACGTATCGCCCGCCGGATCAAGGTTCATCTTCGGCTTCCCCTGAAAGGCCGTGCCCAGAGGGCAGGTGACCCGCACATCGGTTGCCTCGTTCAGGACGGCATTGATCGCCGCCTTGATGTCGAGAAAGGCATCATGGTGCCCGTTGGAAAAGCCCGACCCGAACAGCTCACGGTTCAGCGCAAAGCTGACGATGATTTTTTTGCCCCGGGGCATCTCCGAAAACCGTAGTTGATCCCCAAGACGGGCAAGAAAGAGGATTATCTCGGCTGCTTCGAACCGCGCCAGAAGATCCGGGGACAGGTGAGGATTGTCCGGATTGAATCCTACATCCACTGCATCAACCGACAACCCCATGGATTGCGCGACGTCCGATACGATCTTGACACTGTCCGCGTCAAAATAACCAAACTCGGGGGGTTCGTAAGCGATCAGAAGTCGGTCACCCGCCGCTGCGTGAGCGCAGTTCGTCAAAAGATTTCGCGCGCCGCGCTCGGGTGTGATGTCCGACATTCGCGTTTCCTACGGATTCAAGCCCGTACAGATTAGGCCTGCACCATGCGCCTAATCTATTTGAAAGTGATTATGTCTGACATTAGGGTGACTAATATGATTGTAAATCTGCCCTATTCAGCTCTGCGTGCCTTCGAGGCAGTTGTCCGTCATTCTGGCTTTTCCCCTGCCGCGGCCGAACTTGGTGTTAGCCAAAGTGCGGTCAGTCAGCATGTGCGGACGCTTGAGGAATGGTTGGGTCGCGATCTGCTGGTACGCGGCGCGCGGTCATCGCGCCCAACCCGCGAGGGTGAGTTGCTGGCGTTGGCAATTTCTGAAGGGTTGGGGCGAATTTCAGACGTATGCACCCAATTGAGGGACAAGACCCGAAACGACCGGACCATCGTGATTTCCTGCCTGCCGGGTTTTGCGTTCAACTGGTTGTTCCCGCGTCTTTTAAACTTTGATCTGGCCCACCCGGACCTATCGATTTCGATCGCTACGGATACTGGTCAATATCCGTTCTCCGGCGCGGATGCGGATATCGGAATCCGCTATGGGCTGGGTGATTACCCCGGCTACCAGGTGGATCTGCTGATGACCGAGCAGTTGTTTCCTGTTTGCGCACCATCTTTGATACCCAACCTGCGCGGGGTCGAGGATCTTGCGAAGCACACGATGCTGGTGGATGAGAATCTGCATCATGGTCCTGCAAGCCCAACCTGGGATTTCTGGGCACGGCAATGCGGTCTGACGCTGCCGTCACCCTTGCGCACACGGCGATTTGGCCAATCCAATCTGGTGGTTCAGGCTGCAATTGAAGGGCTGGGTGTCGCGCTGGGTCGGGAACCCCTGGTGATCGATACGTTATGTGACGGGCGTCTGGTTCGACCCTTTCCAGAACTGACCGAGTCCCCTTTGTCTTACTGGCTGGTTCGGCGACACGAAACCAAGGACAGTCCGAAAGTCGGTGAGTTTCTGAACTGGATCAGTGCTGAAGTAGAAGCGCAACCGGACATCCCGCCATCCGCCGACGCTTATAATTAGCCTGGCTTATATGAGTCATTACCATTCCGACATGGCGCAAGGACGTCTCTCTGCCCATACTGGTACAAGCCATCTGACGATCTGGAGAGCATTTCAATGTATCTGAGAAACTGCTGGTATGTCGCTGCCTGGAGTAAGGATATCGGTCGCGAACTGAAGGCCGAAACGTTTCTGGGTGAAAACATCGTGCTTTACCGGCGGGAGGACGGCACTCCGGTCGCATTGGAAGATGCTTGCCCGCATCGTAAGCTGCCGCTGTCCAAAGGCAATCTGATCGGTGATGTGGTGGAATGCGGTTATCACGGCCTGAAATTCGACTGCTCGGGCAAATGCACGGACAGCCCGACCCAGCGTGGCATGACCCCGCGGCGGGCAGTGGTAAGATCATATCCGGTAGTGGATCGGTATCGGTTCCTGTGGATCTGGATGGGTGATCCGGAACAGGCGGACCCTGACAATATTTTCCTGATCGAGAATTTCGACGATGCCAGTTGGGGCATGACTGATGGTGGAGTGATGGATATCGACTGCCACTACCTGTGGGTTTGCGACAACCTGCTGGACCCCAGCCATGTAGCCTGGGTGCATGTCTCGTCCTTTGCCGGGGCTGGCACGGACGAAGAGCCGCTGAATGTCGAAAGAACGGACCGCGGCGTGATTGTCTCGCGCTGGATCGAGAACAAGCCGCCGTCGCCCTATTATGCGAAGCTGGTGGCCTTTGACGGTGATTGCGACAGGCTACAGCATTACGAGATGTGTATGCCCGCGATAGGGCTGAACAAATCCATCTACACGCCCGTCGGAACCGGCGGCTATGACAAACCGCCCGTTGCCGAGACTTTCATCAACGTCTCTTACAATTTCATGACCCCGATTGATGAGGATCGGACCCGGTATTTTTGGTTCCAGCACCGCAATTCCGATCCCGATAATGCTGAGGTGTCCAAATTCATGAATGATGGCGCGCGGATGGCGTTTCTTGAGGACAAGGAGGTTTTGGAGAAGGTTCATCTGGGCATGAAAAACGCCAAGACGCCAAACATTGATCTGGGATTGGACGCTGGGGCCAAACTATTCCGCAAAGCCTTGGACCGCGCGATTGAGGCTGAGGCTTTTCCGATCAACATGGTTGAGCGGGCGTAAGGTTTGTTGGCCGGTTCCGAAACCCACTAGGCATCGAGGGGGACGTGAAGCCGGGGATGCGCTGCGTCCTGTCGTTCGAACCCTCAGCCAGGTAGGCGGCTTGGGCTTCTGAATTGTCGGGGTGGGTGCCGACCATCATGTAAGAGCAGGACAGAGCGCGCGCCTTTTGTTTTGCGCTTTCGATAAGTTGCCGCCCGACACCCATGCGGCGATACAGCCGTCCAATAAAAAGGTGGTGCATGACGATACCGCGACGGCCTAGCTGCAACTGTGTGAGCGGGCTCAGGGCGACATAGCCGATGACCTCGCCTTTCGTTTCGGCAACCAGCACATAGACCCATGGCTGATTGCCGAACACATCCCGCTCTAACACTGCGGCGTTGATGTTTGGGACATCACCGTGATGTGCGGCTAGAGCGCGGATCATTGACAGTAGAAAAGGCATGTCATCGGGCTCTGCGTCCCGGATATGTACCTTTGCGTTAGGGTTGGTGGGTTTCATCTTTGCCTCCTGTTTCTTTGCCACAGAAGCGAGATGAAAAATGCCGCACTGTGGCGGCACTTTCTAACTACACATCAACGGTCGCACTGCTTAGGGCGCGTTGGAATATGTGCCGCGGGGTTGGGCCAAGACGATAGTGGCCTAACCCTGTGACGATAGCAGAATAACGTCAAGTTATTCACTGTGCGGTCAGAGGACCGGTGTCCGCCGCCGGTTACGCCGCGCCGTAGATCACTGGGAAACGCCCTCCGGCAAAAGGTGCGCCGGGGCGCAAACTGTCGTCATGCAGCCACTCTGTCACGGCATCGCGTGGCTGGTAGATGGCGCCCTCTACCGCAAATCGGACGGCATAGCCGCGTCTGCGCCGAGTTGAGGTGCGGTTGCCCATTGCCGAATGCACTGTCATGCCGTCAAATGCCAGCGCATCGCCGGGCTCCATCTTTGGGTAGTGAAAGATGTCGTAGGCGGCGCGGTTGGCCTCGAAATCAGGCATGTCGATATAATCGGGGTTGTCTTCCTCAAGATAGTGCAGGAACGCCCCAAGCTGGTCGGTTTTGAAAGGCCGGTACTTGGCACCCCAAGCGTGTGATCCACGAACGAACTCCAGCGCGCCATTGTCTGGGTCAACCGGGTCCAGAGCGATCCATATGGTCATGATTGGTCCGGCCACCGGCCAATAGGGTTGATCGGTGTGCCAGCCCGTCTGGGTTTTTGTCCCCGGCTCTTTGGCAAAAATCTGGTCATAGATAAGCGAAGTCCACGGGCTGCCCGCCACCTCAGCCACGCGCTGGCCGATATCCGATGTCAGGCAATAATCCTGAAATACGCCCGGGTTTTCGCGCATGTTCTTGTAGGCAAAATAGCGCTCGCCTTTAGAAACCTCTTCATCTACGGCCTTGCGTAGTTTGGTAAGCCAATCCTGCGACAGAATTTGTTTCAGCAGCACGACTCCGTCGCGTGCATAGGTTTCCTGAATGATCTTCAGGTCAGATGTCTGTGTCATGTAACGTCCAATTCAACGCCTCTTCCATTGAGGCGGTTGCAGTATGCAGGCGCGTTGCACCCGGTTTGTCCGGCGTTACGTGATGGGTGAACTGCGGCAGTTTATAATGAAACAGGGCCAAAGCGATCGGGCCGACCATTTGCCGGCAAGACGTCGATGGAACTGTTCAATGCGAAGGCTCATTGCGGCACCTTTCACCAGCCAACTTAACCTAATTTTTCGCATTGGCATAGAACACATGACGGATCGTTTTACATGGCCATAAGTCTATTGACGGAATGTGCGTATTAATCAATATTATTACTACCATGCAAAAGTATTCCATCTTCTCGCTCGCCCGGAACGCACTGACCGGGCATAAGAACTGGCCCAGAGCCTGGCGTAGTCCGCCGCTGAGGAATCGGTACGATGTAGCGGTGATCGGGGCGGGGGGGCACGGTCTGGCCACCGCCTATTATCTAGCCAAAGAGTTTGGCATCACCGATGTGGCTGTGCTGGAACGTGGTTGGTTGGGTGGCGGCAACATTGCCCGGAACACTGTGACTATCCGATCAAACTACATGCGGGATGAATCGATCCCATTCTACGTCAAATCCGTCGCCATGTACGAAGGTCTCACGGATGAGCTGAACTTCAACATGATGCATTCCAAACGAACCATGGTGGATGTGGTTCAGACCTGGCCCAAGCTGCGCGAACTGCGGCGGCGACAGCTGGTGATGGATATCTATGGATCGACCTATGAACAGATCAGCACCGAGGAATTGCGCCGCCGCATTCCGGCGCTGACTGGCGGCGGGCCGGATGCGCGGCTGCCGGTGATCTGCGGCATGGTGCATACGGATGCCGGCGTGAACCGGCATGATGCCGTGGCCTGGGGCTATGCCCGTGCGGCTGACGCGCTTGGAGTAGAGATTCATCAGCAGACGGCGGTGCAATCCCTGCTGCGCGGGGCAGATGGCTCGATCGAAGGGGTTGAGACCAACCGGGGCGTTGTCCGGGCAAAGAAGGTGGTTGTGGCCGTCTCGGGTCACACAACCACGCTCACTGAAACTGCCGGGTTGAAACTGCCGCTACGGACGATGAACCTGACCGCGTTTGTGTCCGAACCGGTCAAGCCGTTGGTCGATGTGATCGTGAACTGCCCGGACAGCGGGTTCTATTTCAGTCAATCCGACAAGGGCGAGATGGTGATCGGCGGTGCGCCCGACATGGGGCAGAGTTTCCGCCGTGACATCAAGCAACACGTATTCGAAGACACGGTGACCGCAATGCTGTCCCTGTTCCCGAGTTTCAAGAAGCTCAAACTGATGCGGCAATGGGGCGGGCATCTGGATATTGCCCATGATGCCTCGCCGATCATGGATCAGACAGAGATTCCGGGGCTGTTTGTCACTGCCGGATGGTGGGGCGGCTACAAGGCCATTCCAGCAGGGGGGCTGACGCTGGCTCATCTGGTGGCAAAGGGGGAACCGCACCCGCTTATGGCGCCCTTCACTCTTGGCAGGTTCCGGCATCTGGACTTCGTGATGGAAGCCGGAACCACTACGGCGCGATAGGAAAGGTCAGGATCATGATGCTTTTACCCTGCCCATTCTGCGGCAAGCGAAACGAAAGCGAGTTTATTTTTGGCGGCCCGGTCGGGGCGGAGCGCCCTGACGCCAATGCCGTCAGCGATGAACAATGGGTCGAATATCTGACGGTGACGCCGAACCCATTGGGTCCGGTTGAGGAGAAATGGTGGCACGCGCGCGGATGCGGTGAATGGTTCACGATCTGGCGGGACACACGGACCCATGACATTGTGGAGGCGTCCGATGGCACAAAGTAACCGCCGCGCTTCGGGCGGGCGCATCGACCGAAACCGCCCTTTGCGATTCACATTCAATGGCAAACCCTATGAAGGGTTCGAGGGAGATACGCTGGCTTCAGCCCTGTTGGCAAACGGGGTTCGGGTCACGGCCCGCAGTTTCAAGTATCATCGCCCGCGGGGTATCATGGGGCACGGGCCCGAAGAACCCGCAACACTGGTGGAACTGGATGGCGAAGATGCTTCGGGCAACCGTCCCGCGACAACGGTGCCGCTGCGCGACGGGCTGAGCGCGCGGTCGGTCAATTGCTGGCCCTCGCCCGAGTTCGATCTGGGTGGGATCAATCAGCTTTTGACGCGCTTTATCCCCGCAGGGTTCTACTACAAAACGTTCAAGTGGCCGGACTGGCACCTGTTTGAACCCTCGATCCGTCGGGCCGCAGGGCTGGCGGCGGCCCCAGCCAACCCTCCCGCTGCGGGTCATTTTGAGGCCCGGCACGCCCACGCCGATGTACTGATCGCCGGAGCAGGCCCAGCCGGTCTGCAAGCTGCGCTTGAGGCCGGTCGCGCGGGTAAACGTGTGTTTCTGGCGGATGAGGGCACCGAGGCGGGCGGTAGTCTGCTCAACCGCAATCTTTCGATCGGTGCCTGTCCCGCAATGGACTGGGTCGCGGATGCGGTGGCTGAGCTGCGCGGTATGGACAATGTCACCCATCTGCAAAATGCAACTGTCTGGGCCTATCGCGAACACAATCTGATAATGGTGAACGAACGCGAGCCGGAACAGGACAGTATTCTGGAACGCAGCTGGCGCGTGCGGGCCGGCGAAGTTGTTATTGCTACCGGAGCCACTGAACGCGCCATGGTTTTTGGCGGCAATGACCGGCCCGGTGTGATGTTGGCCTCATCCGTGCAGGCTTACGTCAACCGGTGGGGCGTGACGCCTGGGCAGCGTGTGGTGCTGTTTACCAACAACAACAGTGTTTATGCTGTGGCGGCTGATCTGTCAGCGGCAGGTACGCAGGTTATGGCCATTCTGGACAGCCGCAAGACTGTCCCGTCTGAGGTATTGGATCAGGTTCCGAATGTCCCGGTTCACACTGCAACAGTTGCAAGTGATGTACGTGGTCATAAAAGGGTTCGCGCGGTCAAAGCCGTTCCCATGACCGGAGGAGCAGGTCACTGGATCCATTGTGATGTGCTGGGCTGCTCCGGTGGGTGGAGCCCAACTGTGCACCTGTGGTCGCAATCCCGCAGCACGTTGCGGTTTGATGGGGATCTGGCAGCATTTGTCCCTGATCAGGCGGTTCAGAAGTGCCGCGCGGTGGGGGCAGCGGCAGGAGATCTGACGCTGAACAAGATCGTTGAGGGTGGCGACGATCTGCCTTATGCAATTGAAGCGCTCTGGCGGGTGGATGTTCCGGGCCAGCACGGCAAAGCCTTTTTGGATGTGCAGAACGATGTCTCGGTCAGTGATGTGCATTTGGCCTTGCGCGAAGGCTATGACAATGTCGAACACGTCAAGCGCTATACCACCGGCGGCATGGGGATCGACCAGGGCAAGACCGGCAATATCAACATCATCGGCACCGTTGCGATGCAAAAAGGCGTGCCGCTGCAAGAGGTTGGAACGACCACTTTCCGGTCTCCCTATACGCCTGTTTCCTTTGGTGCGATTGGCGGGTTGCGGGAGGGCTGGGGGCTGTTCCCCTATCGCCATACCCCTGTGACCCAGTGGAACAAGGACAACGGCGCGGTCATGTATGAGGCTGGCGCGCGCTGGCGGCGACCGGGATACTTCCCGAAACCGGGCGAAGGTCTGCAAGAGGCCGTCAATCGCGAATGTCGGGCGGTGCGGGAAGGCGTTGGCATCTATGATGGCTCGCCCCTTGGCACCTTTGAACTGAAGGGTCGGGATGTTCCGCAATTCCTCGATTTCATCTACTCCAACATCATGTCCAGCCTGAAACCGGGCAACGGGCGCTATGGGCTGATGCTGTCGGATGACGGGCTGATCCTGGATGATGGCGTTGCCTTCCGGCTGGACGAACACCGCTGGCTGGTTTCGACCTCGACGGGGCACGCGGATGCGGTCAATCAGCATATGGAAAAGTTGCTGCAAACCGAATTCCCCGGCTGGCAGGTGATGATCACTACAGTCACAAGTCAGTGGAACAACGCCACCATTTGCGGCCCCAAGGCCCGCGAAGTGATGCAGGCGCTGGGTACGGATATCGACCTTTCACCCGAGGCGTTCCCGTTCATGTCCTTCCGCGAAGGTACTGTCGCAGGCTTCCCGGCCCGAGTGGTGCGGGTGAGTTTCACCGGCGAATTGTCCTATGAAGTCAACGTTGCCACCCGCCACATGGCAGCTCTGTGGAATAAGGTGATGGAGGCCGGTGCGCCCTTTGGCATCCTGCCGGTTGGTTCAGAATCCAGCCACGTTTTGCGGGTCGAAAAAGGGTTCCTGTCGCTGGGGCATGAGGTCGACGGCACGGTAGACGCCTATGATCTGGGAATGGGCTGGGCGATGTCGAAGAAAAAGCCGGATTATCTGGGTAAACGCTCGGTCGCGCTACGTCGCGCAGGTGGCGGAACCCGACGCGAGCTGGTCGGTATTCTGGCGGATGATCCAAACCGGCAAATCCCCGAAGGTGCGCCGCTGACGCCCGGTGGCCGGAAAGAGGCTACTGACGGGTTGGTCACCGCCTGCGTCTGGAGCGTGGTGAACAACCGCTGGGTCGGCCTGGCATTGCTGGAGGATGGCCACGCGCGGCAGGGTGAAACGGCTCATGTGCGGCTAAAGGACGATGTGATCCCGGTCACGGTCACGAAACCGGTCTTCCACGACCCCGAGGGCAAGTTGCTTAGGTCCTGAGATGAGTTATGACGTAAAAATAGAACGACGCAGCCTGATGGCCCTATTCGACCTCAAAGGAGCGCCTGACGCGGTTTCGAATTGGGTCGGGGACGCTCTGCCGTTATTGCCGGATCGCCCGAACACCCGCGTGAATAAAGACAACACCGAGCTGTTTTACATCGGTCGTAACCACTGGGTCACCCGGGCCCCGCTGGCACAGGAAGATACGCTGGAGGCAAAGCTGAAGCCAACGGACTGCCCGGCGGATATTAGTATCGTGCGTATCTCGGACACCATGACATTCTTTCGCATTACAGGAACGGATGCGGATCAGGTGATGGCAATTGCCAGTCCGATGGACCTGCATGACAGCGTGTTCGGGCCAGATGCAGTTACCTATACCGAAGTTTTTGGTCTGAAGGCTTTGGTGATGCGGTGTCGGGATGGTATTGAGTTTGCGGTCGAACAGAGTTTTGCGGATATGATTGACGACTTTCTGACCCGCGCAACGGCCTGAGGAGGCAACTGCCATGGCCCGGACACACATCCACAAGTACCAGACGCGCTATCACGCGAAAGCAACCTATTCCAAGGCAATCCGTGCCCGGGGTGATTTTGTTTTCATGCAGGGGCAGGTTGGTACTTTGCTGGATGGAACACTGATTGGCGAAGGCGATCCCGGTGCCCAGGCGGATCAGGCCTGCCGCAATATCCAGCGCTGGATGGAAGAGGCCGGAGGCAGTTTGGCAGATGTCTGCAAGCTGACAGTTTACGTCACCGACATCTCGTACCGCCCTGCCGTTTACGAGGCCATCAATCGATGGTTCGAGGGCGTGCATCACTGCTCGACCGGTGTGGTGGTACAGGGGTTGGCCGACCCGTCGCTGTTGGTTGAGATCGACGCGATGGCTGTCATCGACGATGATGTGGGCGCTACCGGATAGGGATTTCGGCAAATCCCGATATTACGTTGTGTTGGTATTCAGGTCGTGAGAATGTCCGGTCAAACTTGTCCGGTTTTGTCTGCGAATAGTAATGCGGTCGACGCTAACCTCAATTCTTCCGTTCTTTTTGATCATTGCGCTGGGTCTGGCCCTGCGAAAGGGGGAATTCCCAGCACGGATTTCTGGAACCTGAATGACAAGCTTGTCTACTGGGTTCTGATGCCTTGCCTGCTGTTCAGCAAAATCTCTCTGTCCTCTTTGGATAAGTCGGCGCTGGGATTGTACTCGGTTGCCATTCTGGGCGGGTTCGTCGCGGCGCTGTTGTATGCCGTTTTCACTGCCAGCCTGATGGGCTATGCGGCGCCGCAGGCGACCTCGATCCTGCAGGGCAGTGCACGGCACAATTCTTTCATAGGGCTTGCACTGGCGGCGAACCTGTATGGTCCTGCCGCGCTGGATATCGCTATCCTTGCGACCGCCATTCTGGTGCCCACCACCAATATCGTTACGGTTATCCTGATGGTCGGCGCGCTGAAAAGCGACCGGGCCAACAGCCTGCCCGTGGCCATCCTGCGGGAGCTGGCGCGCAATCCTTACGTGATCTCGATCTTTCTGGCGGTCAGCGCCAATCAGGTGATCGGAGATCAGATACCGGTCGTGCATGATGTGACGGATGTTCTGGGGGTCGGGGCATTGCTGATCACTTTGCTTGCGGTCGGGGCGAACCTGCGGGTCTGGCCATGGCGGCCAGAGCATTGCCTCTGGTTCTTGCCATTGCCGGAAAGATGGTTGTCTTCCTTGTGACTGTGCTGGTGATCGGATTGACCGTTGGTTTGCCAAGGGATGTCCTGCAGATCGCCGTAGTCTATTCGGTCATTCCGACCGGGGCGTCGTCGTACGCATTGGCCAAACAACTGGGCGGTGATGCGCCATTGATGGCGGCAATCGTAACCCTGCAGACGTTGATTGCGGCTATCAGTATTCCGGTGTCGCTTGCTTTGCTGTTGCCGCTTATCCCATAGTCGGGCGACTACTGCGCCAGAACACCGTGTGCCCAATGAGCAATATCCAGCAGCCGGGTATCGTCACCTTTTCGGCCGATCAGCTGAAATCCCAGTGGTAACCCGCTCTGATCCGCGCCAAAGGGCAAAGCGATCGAAGGCACCTGCAACAGGTTCCACATCCGCGAATACAGAGGGTTTCCGGTGGCCCCAAGTCCTTCCGGTGCCGGGCCCGGGGCGGATGGCACAAGCAAGGCATCCGTGTCCCGGAACATCTGATCCAGCATTGCTTCTGCCCGATGCCGTACCGCCAATGCTGCGTGATATTCCACATCGCTGACTTCCAAACCGGCGGTGATAAGGTCGTAAAACTGTTGGCTGATCTTCGGCACTCCAACGGCGTGCTCGGCGGCGCGCAGACGGGCGGCCTCGTATCCCATAACGGTGATATGAGCTTGTGTCAGATCTGCGAAGACATGCGGATGAGTAATTTCACCAGTGTCGGCGCCCAAGGCGGCAAGTACGGACAGGGCGCGCGTGCAGGTGTCGCGCATCTCAAGCGAACCATCTTGCCAATAGGGCCCCCGCATCAAACTGATGCGGGGAAGGGCCTCGTCGAAATCTGCCGGGGGCAGCAGATCGGTGCCGCACAGTACAGCATCGCTCAGCGCGAGGTCGCGGGGATCGCGTGCCAGAATGCCCAACGTATCGAGGCTTAGGGACAGACCCATGACACCGGTCAGATCGTAGCGTCCGGTAGTTGGCTTGAAGCCGCAGACCCCGCAATAGGCGGCTGGGCGGATCAGCGAAGCCGCGGTTTGAGATCCAAATCCCAAAGGGGCCATGAAATCAGCCACAGCCGCGGCCGAACCGGATGATGATCCACCTGGTGTATGCGCCGGGTTGGCCGGGTTTGCAGTCTTGCCGGGTCGGAAATAGGCGAATTCGGTGGTTACCGTCTTGCCGATCGGAATGGCACCTGCGTCCAGAAAGGCCTGCACACAGGTCGCGTTCCGATCAGGGCGGCGATCCGAATAAAGGTCGCTACCCCAACCGGTCGGCATGTCATCGGTGTCGATGATGTCCTTGATCACAAATGGCACGCCATGGAGCGGTCCGCCAACGGGGAGTGCGTCGGCAGATCTTGCACGCTCCATGGCGCGCTCGGCATCGAGGGTCTGAAAAGCCCCGATGACGGGTTCACGGTTTTCGATCCGGTCCAGATGATCCGCCATCACTTCGGATGGTTTCACCTCGCCAGCCCGGATCATTGCAGCCAGTGCGTGGGCGGAGTGATGGTTCAGCTGCGTCATGCCTCCAGCGCTTTCAGGGCGTCGGCAAAAGGCGTGACAGGCATGTCATAGATGCCTCCGCCCAGGCGTCCGGCTTCGCCCAGCCGGTCAAGAATGCCCAGGCCGATCACGGGCCCTGAACCCTGTTCTACTGCGCCGCGCGCGGTGCTTCCCAATTGAACATCCAATGCGCGGAAATAGGGATGCGCCCCGACCGACAGGCCGGACATGCGTGCCTGCGCATCTTCGGGCAGATAAGCCCCCAGACCCTTTTTCTGCTCCGGGCTCAGATCGATGGCCATGGCCCCCAACCCGAAGGCTTCGACGACGGCGCTGTCACCGATAGCACCAAGCGCCCGCTCCTGTGGCAGGTCTACCTCAAACGTCCCTTTGGGCGGGCTGGCCGGGATTGTGAACCACTGGCCCGGCAGACCGGAGATCTGAATGCCTGTTTCGCGCCCATTGCCACCTGCCGCGGTGACGAAGCTGGAGCCGTCAATCCCTTCGGCCAGTTTCATCATACATTTAGTTGCCGCCATCCACAGGTTCAGAAACAGCGAAGGTGAGCTATCCATAAAAGCCAGCACATCGTCATCCGTGATCACGCCCGGCGTGCGATCCTTGAGTTCGGCAATCAGCGCCTGCGCGGCTACAGATGTGCGCCCGTGGCAATCATCCCCACCCGTCAGGCCGATCACGGCGAGTGGGACCAGAGCAATCCCTTCAGCGATCCCTTTCTCCAGCACGTCTAGAAACCGGGTATTGAGCCATTGGATATGGTCCAGCACCGCCTTGGACCGCAGTCCAAGCCGCATTGCCGGACGGCTACCCCCATTGATCGGCGCATAAACCTGCTGCCGACCGCGCCACGCGTCATAAACCGTGTGCAGCGGCATATCCGCCGAGACCACGGCGGCCAGCGGCGTCACCACATTATGATCCTGTGCAGGTCTCAGGAGGATTTCACCTGCGTCGATCATCCCCTCGGCCTGATCGAAATCCTTCGCAAGCCCCTGCCAGACAGCAGCGACGCAGGCAGAATTCAGGATCGGTGCAGTAATCTGATCGAAGCTGGCAAAGGCGGGGCCTGCGTGCAGCAGAACGTTCTCGTCCAAACCCAGCGCATCAGACGCGGTATTGAACCGGTTCCAGACCGGTTGGGTCACCATGGCCTTGTCAAAGGCCAGCTGATCTGCGGCGTGCAGCATCACGTATCCTCCGGCGGGATGATCCATGTTTCCGAGAAATACAGGAATGCCGTCGTCGTCTCATATCCGGCCTGCACCCGTGTACCCAGTTTGCCCGGCAAAGCATGGCCATTGACAATGATCTGCGCCGAATGGGCAGGCACCAGCAGCGAGAACATGTTCTGCTCGCCCGAGGCGACCTCATGCGGCGACAGTTCCAACGCGCGGGGTGGTTCGAACCCTTCCCAGACCAGCTCAACGGTCAGGTTCACGCCTACGATGGTCTCGGTGTAGCGATGGCTCATCGGATCGCCTGAGGAACGCACAACCTGCGCGCCAATCTCGGGCAGGGTGGCGAAAGCAGGGGCGTTGGCGAAAGCGGCCAGTTTGCTGATGAAGTTGGTCTTCAGAAAAGCCGTGAGATCAGGATTGTCGCTGAGAATTACGTTCGGAGCCTCAGGTGGTCCTTCCACCTGATCCGGGGTTCCGTAAAGCAAGAGCACCTGACCTTGGCCGACCGGAGACCATGCCACGCGAAAGAACAGCGCCATGGCTGAGAAGTTGTCAATGTCGTCTTTGAGCAGGATGCCCGGGTTTTCGCCTGTCCAGTCGACGATGCCGGGTGTGATGGGTTCGTTCAAAGGCATCACAGATATTCCTGCGGGGTTACCCAGGTTTCCGAGAAGGCGAGGAAGGCCGTCGACATGGTGCGGCCAAAGAACTGGCGGCTAGCGACCTGACCGGGCAGGCGGGTGCCGTTGATGACAACCTGCGCCGCCTTGGCCTCCAAAAATACCGAATACATTTCATGCGCTTTAGTAGCCGAGTTCTCCTTGGTCACCTCTACCGGCAATGGTGGACCCATGTCCTGCCAGATCATCTCGACCGTAACGCCCGAGCCGCGCAGGGTTTCGGAGTATCGGGACTTCAGATCGCGGGGGCGCTTTTCGACGCTGTCGCAGTCCAGCCAGCTCATCGCGCCGAGACCCGCCTTGCCAATGAAGGTCGGCATCTTTGTCACCCATCCATCGACGATCCAGCGCATCATCCGCTGGTTATCGGTCATGACCAGGTTTGGCACACGCGGCCAGCCCTGCGCCTGATCGGGCGCCCCGAGGATCAGTGCTGCGTGTCCACGACCATAAGGTGACAGAACCACCCGAAAGAAAAGCGCCAGCGTGTCATAGTGATCCTGGTCGGGGTCCTGTTTCAGATAGATGCCCGGGTTTTCACCGGACCAGTCCACTCGGCCGGGGTTATGGGGGATGCGCGCTGTCATGACCAGCTCGCTTCATACTCTTTCAGCGCATCAACGATGAACGACTTGCGAGCCTCACCCTGCAGGTGGTCACCGGATTTGTAGATTTCAGCTACCTGATGCGAGATCTCTTTGAGTACTGCCCCGTCGTCCCGCCCCACCTGCAATGGAATGCGCAGCATGGTGTCACCAGCATATGTCGGTATCACCTTGCCGGCGAAATTGTCAGAGGGTTGAGGCGGTCTTTCGCCACTCTTCAGAGCGCGAATGGCGTTGCGCAGCAGGCGACGCGCTTTGGCCACGCCCCGGTCGGTAAAGCTGAGGTTTTCGCGGGCGTGGATATTCTTGGGCCCCTGACTGACCCAGGCGTCATAGTCCCCCGGATCGCGTTGCCGCATCTCATACGGTCGGTCGGGATCCTGGCCGTAGAAATCGGTCATTCCAAAACCCACCTTGCTTTTATCAGTCAGACCCTTTGGATCGTCATTCGCCACAGCATCCCGGAAATGCCGCCAGGCGATGACCATCGTGTTGGTGTCGTCAATTGGAGTAATCCAGCGCGACAGCCCGCAGCGTCCAAAATAGCGCGGCCCATCCGGCACCGGGAAATGACCGCCGTTCTGGGTGAACGAGGGCAACATATGATCATGGATGCGGACCCAGACGATATCCTCCACACGCCGGACATTCGTGTAGAAATCGCCGGTCTGGCTTTCGTGAAACTCGATCATCGGCATTTCGGCAAAGGCGTCGATGAACTGGCTGCGCACAGCCAGAGTGTGCAGGTAGACCACATGGAACGGATCCCAGGCATTCTCCATCACTTGCAGCCAGTTGCAGGGGGACTTGATGAGATAGGGCACCAACTCGTCACCTTCGTCATCGAAGGTATCCATGACCGGGAAGGGGGGCTGCGCGACGGCCGGACCCATATAGGCAAAGGCCAACCCTTTGTATTCGATCACCGGATACGCCCCCAGGCAAGCCTTTTTCTTGACCTGAGAGGCAGGTGGTTCACACGGGGTTTCCAGAATGGTGCCGTCAAGTCCGTATTTCCAGCCGTGATAGGAACACCTGATGCCGCCTTCCTCTACAATGCCAAACTCAAGGCTCATATTGCGGTGGCAGCAATGCAGATGGGTCAGGCCTAGCTTGCCTTCTTTTTTTTCGCGAAACAGAACCAGATCTTCGCCCAGAATGCGCAGACGATAGGGCAGGTCGCCGATCTGGTCAGTCATCGCCACCGGCATCCAGAACCGGCGCAGATATTCGCCGCATGGCGTGCCGGGGCCGACTTCAGTCATCTCCGGGTCGGGCTCTTGTTGCCAAACGCTCTGCTGGTCGTGACCGCGGAAATTGCCCTCGGGGGTTGAGAAATGATCGTTCATGGCATCCTCCGTGCGTATCGGTGGTCAGGGGAATGGATCGGGGACTGGCGCGGTGCCGGTCCATATCGATTTGACCTGACAGAAATCCTTGATGGCGTTCGGGCCAAGTTCACGCCCATAGCCCGACAGCTTGATCCCGCCGATGGGGCTGGCAGGGTCTACGCTGCGATAGTGGTTGATGTAGACCGTGCCTGCCGCAATAGCCCCGGCGATACGCGCGCCCTTGTCGGCATCGGTCGTCCACACCCCTGCAGCCAGCCCATAGTCGCTGTCATTGGCCAGCGCGATGGCTTCGTCTTCGGTAGTGAATGAGGTTACGGCAAGAACCGGGCCGAACACTTCTTCACGCCAAAGCTGCATGTCGGGGCTTACATTGTCGAACACCGTCGGCCCGATATGGAATCCGTTCCGACCCGCTGCCGTAGCGGTTCCATCCAGCAGGCAGGCTGCGCCATCGGCCTTGGCACGTTCGATCATCGCCGTCACCTTGCGCAGATGCGGCTCGTTGGCCAGTGGTGCGATCTGAGTGTCTGGGTCCATCGGGTCACCCATCCTAAGCGCTCGCGCCCGGTCGACCAGGCGTGATACCAGCTTGTCTTTCAACCCGGCCTCAACAATCAGCCTTGAACCGGCGACGCAGGTTTGACCGTTCGACAGGAAGATGCCGGACAGGATTCCGTTGACCACATTGTCCAGATCGCAGTCGGCAAAGACCACCTGCGGAGACTTTCCACCCAGCTCCAGCACCGCAGGGATTACTCCGGCTGAGGCAGCCTCGGCCACTTTACGACCGCCAAAATCCGAGCCGGTAAAAGTGACCTTGCGCGTCAGGGGGTGACGAACCAACGCCTCGCCCACTTCGTGACCCAGTCCGGTGACCACGTTTAACACCCCGGGCGGCAGTCCTGCTTCGTGCGCCAGCCGTGCGAATTCCAGAGTCGAGGCCGAGGCCATTTCAGAAGGTTTCACAACCACCGTATTGCCCGCCGCCAATGCCGGTGCCAGCTTCCAGGCAAGGATCATCAACGGAGAGTTCCATGGCGTGATGGCGACCACGACGCCATAGGGCAAATGGTACCCAACGCTCTGCACGCCTGGGACGTTGTTGGCTTGCGGTTCGGGTTGTAGTTTGCGCGCCTCTGCCGCGAAATACCTGAACCAGCTGTGCAGCCCGGAAAATTGTCCGCGCACCTCGGCTATGCGCTTTCCGTTGTCGCGGATTTCAGGCGTTACAAGCTCTTCCCAGCAGGTTTCCAAGATGTCTGCCAATCGGTCGAGCGCATCCGACCTCTCTGGCGGCCCCGACTTTGCCCATGGCCCGTTCCGGAAAGCATGATCGGCATCCCGGATAGCCTGATCGGCGGTTTGAGCGTCGCAACGGGCGACCTTGCACCAGACCTGACCAGTGGCGGGGTCGACGCTGGGCAGGGTTTCACCATCCCAATCAACAAAGGCACCGGAAATGAACGGAGAGCAGGTTTTCATTCAACGTCCCTCGGGCACGGGTTGGGCAACCAGCGCCAGCAAATCGCCCCGGCGTACAATGCCGCGATTGCCATGGGCCAGAACATGGCCCGTTGCGGGAAAGGTAAGCTTGACAGCTGCGCGTTCCGGTTCGGTCGGAAAGTGCAGAGTACCCGCCAGATCACCTTTGATTACCTGTTGCCCGGCAGCGCAGCGGCGGTCGAACAGGCCATCCGCAGGCGCATGGATCGAATGCAGCGGATCGGCGACTTCCACACATTGCGCCGGTGCTGGGGCAGGAGAGCCGCCCGGCAGAATGCCCAGATGTTTCAGGCAGCGTATCAGCCCGGCTTCAGCAAGGTCAGTGGCATGAGGATCGACACCCCCTCCGCCACTAAGTTCTGCTGCGATCATCGGAACTCCGGCGCGGGCAGCGGCAGCATTCACCGAGCGGTTGTCGTTATGCACGCCCAGTACCCAGATCAGCGGAAGCCCAAAGGCGCGGGCCAAATCCATGTTGGCTGCGGTCAGGTCTGTGTCATCCCCCCTTGCCGCCAGTGCGCAAGGATCGAAAACGGACGCCTTACCACCTGAGTGCAGGTCTATGGCTGCGTCAACGCGGTGCAGCAGTACGGTTTCGACAAAATGCGCCAGCATGGCCGTCGGGCCACCATCCGCATCGCCCGGAAAAGCGCGGTTCAGGTTCTGACCATCCAATGGCGAAACCCGCGACGAAGCCTGAAAGGCGGGCGCGTTCAGGGCCGGGATCAGGATCACCTGCCCGGAGAGTTCGGCAGGGTTCAGCCGTTCCGCCAGACGCAGGATTGCTGAGGGCCCTTCGAATTCGTCCCCATGTGTGCCGCCCAGAATCAGGACAGACGGCCCCGGTTTGCCCCGCAGGCTGATGATCGGGATGGGATGGTATCCCAGCGGTACGGTATTGTCGGACCATTTCAGCATAAGATCGCCAACCTGCCGACCCGGCGCATCCAGATTAATGGTCAGGTGAAGCCTGCTGGGTTGGGGTGAAAGCGTGTGGGTCATCCGGGTTCTTCTACTGGGCTGCGACTTTCATAACATAATTTTTTTGAAAGTGAATTGTCTAAAATTATATGTTGTGTGATATATGTATGAAATTGCCATTGCCGTCACTGGCGGCGCCGGAGGATTTGGATGGTCATAGCCCGTGCTAAAGCTGGAATAGACAGGATCAAACCTCATATGATGGGTGCGGCGTCCATGGACGTTCCGCCGCCTGCGATCCTTCTGAACTCGAATGAAAGTGTGTTTGGTCCCAGCCCGACGGCCCGCTCCGCCGCCTGTGCGGCCATCAGCAGTGTCGAACGCTATGTTGAAAACCCCGATCACATTCTGGCCCCAGCAATCGCCGAGAAATTTGGGCTGGACGCCGCACGGATCACCACCGGGCAGGGATCGGACGATCTGCTGGCCCGCCTGGCCCGCGCCTATCTGGGGCAGGGCACCGAGTTGATCCGCAGCGCAAACGGCTATCTCAAAGTACCGAACTACGCCTATGCCAATGACGCCGAGGTGGTGTCGGTCGCGGACGATGCCTTCAAACCCTCAGTCGACCGAATGATCGAGGCGGTGACTAAACGTACCCGGATCGTTTACCTTGCCAATCCCGAAAACCCGGCAGGTACATATCTGAACGGATCAGAGCTGCGCCGTCTTCATGCTGCGTTGCCTGAAAATGTGCTTCTGATCATTGATGCCGCCTACGAGGAATATGTCGATGCGGTGGATTATGAGCCTGCGCACAAGCAGGTGGAGGCTGCGGACAATGTTGTCATGTGCCGGACGTTTTCAAAGATTTTCGGACTGGCGGGCGCACGCGTCGGCTGGATGTTCGGGCCTGAGGATGTGGTCGACAGCGTGCGCCGGATCAGTCTGACCTTTCCCGTGGCGTCTTCTTCGGTTGCGGCAGCAGTTGCAGCACTGGAAGACACTGTGCACACCCGTTTTGTGCGAGAGACCAACCTGAATAATCGAAAATGGCTTTCGACCGCACTAACGGAACTGGGCCTGTATGTGGTTCCAAGCCAGACCAACTTTGTGCTGGTTCAGTTTCCAGATCCCAGGAAATCTGCCGAAGCGGTGGATCGGTTCTTGCGGCAGCGCGGCGTTGCCGTCCGCCGGTTCGCCTCGCCCGCCTATCGCGACTATATCCGCATTACCATTGGCTACCGCCATGAATTGCAGGCGGCACGGGACGGGATCGCTGCGTTTCTGGCCGGAGGTGCCTGATGGTCGCGTCCCCTCAACCAGCAGAAGATGCTCCGCAGGTCGCGCATCCATCCGGCGCCGCAATCATAGCCGCAATCAAGGTGGCGGGTGTTCGTGAAATAGTTGCGCTGCCGGATATTGTTACCAGTGATGGACTTCTCTGGCCGATCTCACGCGATCCCGTATTTCGCCTGACCCGTATCTGTAAAGAAGATGAGGGCGTCAGTATTTGCGGGGCGATGTCATACAACGGTACGCGGGCGGTCTTGATGATGCAGCAAACCGGGTTGATGGATTCCCTGAATGCGATCCGGGCCATTGGCGTCGACTATGAACTGCCGGTGGTCATGATGGTTGGACTGCAAGGCAAGGAGCCACATATGCACCCGGATCAGTCAGCCTCTTACGGGGTGCGGATCGTCCGGCCGGTGCTGGACGCTATGGAGCTGTCACATTCCCTGATCGAGGAACCGGGAGATGAAGACCATATCCCGCAGGCGATCGAAGCGGCCTATGCGGCCTCAAGACCTCATATTTTCCTGATTGGCCGCGCACCGGAGGCGCCATGACAATGCACCGCGATGCCGCGTTGAAAGCCCTGATCCCTCATGTCCGCGAGGAGGACATCGTGGTCGCCGTGTATCAAAACTGTTTCGACTGGCTTGCCCTAAACCCGCGCGATCTGAACTATGTGGCTGTCGGCGCAATGGGACAGGCATCCTCTCATGGTTTGGGTCTGGCACTGGCCAATCCTGATCGGCGTGTGATCGTGCTGGATGGCGACGGCAGCCTGCTGATGAATCTGGGAACTTTGGTGACGATTGCCAATGCGGGAGTGACAAACCTTTACCATTTCCTTTCGGCCAACCGCGTCTATGAGGTGAACGGCTCGCACCCTTTGCCCGGCGCGGACAGAGTGGAATTTACTGCTATGGCATGGGCCGCCGGTTATGCCGGAGTGCAGCGATTTACCACGCTGGATCAGTTTTCTGCGGCGCTGCCGCAGGTGCTGTCATCCAACGGTCCACAGTTTGTTTCTATGGAACTAACGGCAGGTGCCCCCTATCCGCGGGACTACACGTATATTCACAGCGCACAGGCGCGTGCCAGTTTCCGCGAGGCGCTTAATCGCCGTTGATCTGAGATTGCACGATCTTTAGAAAGGATTGCCCGACGGCAGACAGGGGCTTGTTTTTGGACCAGAACAGAACTGCCCGAAAGGTCAGAGGTGCCGCAAAGGGCAGGGCGACACAGTCAGGAATTGTTCTGAGGTAATCCAGGCTGGCCCCGACAACCGAGACGCCCAACCCACGCGCAACAAGACGGCATACTGCGTCGGTAGTGCGCGTCTCATACTGCATCTGCCGTTGAATGCCTTTTGCCTCGAAAAACTGATCCATCTCGAACCGGAACCGCGATGAAGGCATGTATGAGATAAAATTCTCACCAGCCAGATCCTGCGCCTGTACAAGGGTTTTCCCGGCCAGAGGGTGACCAGTTGGAACGACGCAGCACACATCGCTGTTCCGGATAACCAGACTATCAAAGGACGGGTTGGCGGGTTCGGTCGTCGTGACCCCGAAATCGTAATTCTGCGAGACCATCCATTCGACCGCATCGTCGCTGGGCGCGATTTCCATCCGGGCCATGGCCTGCGGCCAGGTGGCGGCGAATTCCTGAATCAGATCGGGGGCCAGTTGGGACGACACCCCCGGGGTGATCACAAGGCTAAGCCGCGCGTGGCCGAATTTCCCGATGGCAGTCGCAGATTCCTTGATGTGTTCCATGCCGCTGACGGCCTGCCGCACCTCTTCCACCAGCAGACGGGCCTCATCCGTGGGCACCAGCACCCGGCCCGAGCGTTGAAACAACCGAAATCCAACTTCGGCCTCAAAGTCCGAAATCAGGCGACTGACCGCGGGCTGTGAGATACCCAGCATCGCCGCCGCCTCGGTCACGGTTCCGGTCGAAACCACGGTTCGAAAAGCGTCAACCTGTTTGAAAGTGATCTTCATGCGGGGACTAGGCCTGATTGAGATTTACGGTCGGATTATTCATAGTTTCACATAATATAGGAATATGAAATGGTTCCGGTGGGTTATACGGCCCGATGCCGCCGGAATGTGATGCCTGCTTACTGCGGACGTGTTGAAACGGTGATGAATTCAATCGCATTTGACAGGATTTGATGAAAGCCATGAGGCAGCTTGGCGTCAAAGCTCAGCGTATCTCCGGCGGCCATCGTAAAATCCTCGGTCCCGCATCGATAGACCGCCGTGCCCCTGATCATATAGAGAAAGACGTACCCTTCATGCTGATAGCTTGGCAGGCTTTCTGACTGGTCACGTGAGATGGTGATATGGGCAGACTGAAACGTGCCACCGGGCCCGCCATGTTTGCCCAGCAACATGTAATCATGTGCGTGGCCCTGCGTGATGCGCCGCGATGGCAACCCGTCGCCCGCTTTGACATGATGCACATCAGCTGCCACTTCGGAATGTGCAAACAGCGCCATCAGCGCGACGTCCAGAGCATCCGCCAATGATTGCAACGTGCCAAGTGAAGGGGATACATGCCCGTTTTCGATCCGGCTGATCATCGCGGTTGAAATCTGCGCCCGGGTGGCCAGATCCGCCAGCGTCAGATTACGCTCCTGCCGCAACCTTTGCAGAGTCTGTCCGACTTCTTTTTCAGTATCCGTTTTATTTACCATCAAGCGATCGCCATTCATCCTTGTCTGGATGTTGATAGCGGTTGGCAGGAATGGCCGCAAACTTTTCCCGACCCGGTTCTGCGGGGAATTGTGGGTCAGTTGTAAGGTCGTTCTGGCTTAGGTTTTAATCGTACCATCCTCAACCCAGGCGTCGAACTGTGCAAGAACAGCGTCGCAGAATGCAGCGTTGTTGATGTGTGCGTCCAGTACGGTCATCGAAAGAATCTGTTGGTAAGCTGCTTAGGAATCTCCGTGTATGACCGCAAACCCTACCGGAAAGGGTACTCATTTTCTATCGCTGTTCGCATGTCCTGATCCCGATTTTCAGATCGGGTGAAAAAACGGGCGAACTCATCATGCGGCTCGATCGGCGTTCGGAATCATCCTGAGTCATCGCGCACTACGCGAAAGCCTACATCGAACGATCTGAGGTTGGGATCAAATGCAGATCGGTTGGCGGATCTGGCGTAGGTCATTGAGTAGTGAGAGGTTCCTCCTCTCGCAACACGGCGGCAACCCTGTTCTCCTGTTCGAGGCTTTGGGTAGTCACTGAATTCGGCATAGGCAGATTCGTCATAGCAATCCTGCACCCATTCGGAAACATTGCCGTGGATGTCGTGCAGTCCGAACGCGTTTGGCGCATATTCCCCAACCGGGACGGTCTTGGCC
This sequence comes from Ruegeria sp. SAZD013, assembly GCF_059612525.1. NCBI lineage: Bacteria > Pseudomonadati > Pseudomonadota > Alphaproteobacteria > Rhodobacterales > Roseobacteraceae > Ruegeria > Ruegeria sp. SAZD013. The sequence continues at coordinate 43,410 of NZ_JBXWQT010000009.1, forward strand.
ACGGTTGTATTGGCGATCCGGTCAGCGGTTGTTCTGATATCCCAGTTTGCGTCAGTTGCCAGTAATTCTGTGCCAGTATGATAGGGGGTGGTTGTGCCAGCGCGGGCGAAATACTCCCATTCGGCTTCGGTCGGCAGCCGGTAGAGATGTCCGGAAACCCCCGTCAGCCAGCTTAGGTATTGCGCAGTGTCATACCAGCTCACTAGATGACGGGCCTTGCGCCTCGACCCCAGTCGACATCCGCCGGGTCAAGCGTGCAGGTGCCTGCATCCTGGCAGAATTGCCAGTCATCAAAGGTGATCTCGAACTGGCTGACCGAGAGTCCATCCGGAACTGTGACAAGATGTACCGGCCCTTCGTCCACGCCGCGACCGGCTTCGCCGTCTGGAGATCCCATATGGTATTCTCCGCCAGGCAGAGGCACCATGCCCGGACATTGGACGCAATCCTTGAAAACGCGCGCATCATCATGGTTCTGTTGCAAAGATTTGAGCCCGCTGAGTTGTTTCAGCAATCGCTTATGAGTCAGGTGGCGAGCTCAGCGAACTGCTGAAATGGACAGAGTCTGGGTGTGAATTGGACCTTGTGGATCATATGCGACGCTTCGATTCCGTCGAGCGTTGCCGCCGCTGAAGCGAAGGCCTTGAACCCCATCATTGGCCGCGTGCGTCTCTTGATGAAACGGTGGTCCTGTTCCACGATATTGTTATCCGCCATTCGTGCTCCCAACGCCCCAATCCCGGTGGTTCAATAATAAACCACATTGAAGTCTTCGGAACCTCCGATTGAAGCGTCGCGATCATTCATGCCGGATAATAACCTGATCGAACAGGATCATCGGCTTATTAAGCGTCGCGTACGACACATGTGCAGGTTCAAATCATTCAGATCCGCATCGGCGACTTTGGACGGTATCGAGGTCGCCAACATGATCCGGAAGCGGCATTCTCAGGCGATACGACTTCCGGCTTTCAGCTATTCGCCAAGATAGCAGGATAAGTATATCCAGTAAGTCGCTTACTCTGGCCGTCCCAAAAATTTGCGACACATCCCACACGGTTCGGGGTCGAAAGCCACTTTCGGTTCAGCTCTGCCCTGCCGGAAGACCACTTGCGAGAGGGGCTTGCAAAGCTCAACGTTCTGACCGGTGATATTCTAAACCACGCGTGACGGGTAACGGATTGCAGGATTGTTAAAACGTCGCCACTGATTCGCGCCGTTTTGGTTTGTCGGAGACCGGGATGCGGTTGCCATTCGGGCACGAGGGATCGTTCGGAACCCGCGTGGCTTCACGAAAATGTCACGAAAACCGGGCCGATCCTCAGAAAATTGCCAGCGACAGGTCGTTGGGGATATTTCTGCTTATGGTTGCTTGAAATTTCATCAAGGCTTTATCCCAGAGCCAAAAGATGTCACGGTTTGCGGCAGCGAAAGACAACTTTCGCAACTTCTTTACTGACAGAAACCAAGAAAGCTGCGACGCAGTGTTCCTTGCGAATTGGCAAAATCAAAATCGAAATGAACGAAGTCTCAGCGGGCGTCGGTCTAATCCGGCTGCTGCGTGCGACCCCGATCAAGTGGGGCCGCGCAGCGACGAACTTATGGGAGAGAAATCATGAACAGATACATTCGGAACTCAGTGGCGGGGCTTTTGTCGTCGACCATGATCACAGGTGCCGCGTTTGCCGCTGGCACGCATCCTGAAACCGGCGAAGCGCTGGCGGACGATCAGACCTTTACCTACCGCATTCTGGACGAGCACAGCTCGGTCGATCCGCAGGTTGTCGAAGACGTTTCCGGTGCTGAAATTGTACGTGACCTGTTTGAAGGGCTGATGAACCAGGATGAGGATGGCAATCTGGTTCCGGGCGTTGCAACAGGTTACACCGTCGATGACAGCAAGAAGGTTTACACCTTCACACTGCGCGACAATGCGAAATGGTCGAATGGCGACCCGGTAACCGCCGGAGATTTCGTTTTTGCATGGAAACGCGCAGTTGATCCGGCACTGTCCTCTCCTTACGCGTGGTTCATGGAGCTGATGTCGATCGAAAACGCTTCGGCAATCATCGCAGGCGAAAAGCCGATTGATGATCTGGGCGTCAAAGCCATCGATGACACAACCCTGGAAGTCACGTTGAGCGCGCCGCTGCCGTATTTCCCGCAGATGACGACGCATTCGACAACCTTCCCGGCACCTCAGAAGGTGATAGCGGAATTTGGTGACGAATGGACCAAACCGGGAAACATCGTGTCGAATGGCGCGTATGTTCTGACCGAGCACTTGCCGCAGGAACGTTCGGTCCGTGAGCGCAACGAGATGTACTGGGACAATGACAACACCATCATCGACAAGGTTGTGGCACTGGTCATCAATGATGAAAACGTAGCCCTGACCCGCTATCTGGCCGGTGAACTGGACCGGACCGAAGTTCCTGCCGGTCAATTCCCGCGTCTGCAAGAAGAGCATCCGGGCGAGGCCATCAGCTTCCCGCGCCTGTGCAACTATTACTACACGTTTAACGTGTCTGACAGCGGCCCTGAAGAATTCAAGAACCCCAAAGTTCGTCAGGCTCTGTCGCTAGCCGTTGACCGGGACATCATCACCAAGAACATCAAGGCCGGTGGCGAGCCGCCCGCGTATACATTTGTGCCAGAAGCAACCGCAGGCTTTACGGTTCCGGTCGTTGAAATGGCGTCAATGAGCCAGGCCGAGCGCGATGAGCTGGCCAAGGAACTGTTGGCTGAGGCCGGCTTTGGTGCGGATAACCCTTTGACCTTCTCGATGGTCTACAACACTTCGGAAGCCCACAAGAAAGTTGCTGTCGCGCTGAGTCAGATGTGGAAGCAAAAACTGGGCGCCAATGTTGAACTGGCCAACATGGAATGGAAAGTCTTCCTGGAAGAGCGGGGCAACCAGAACTTTGATCTGGCCCGCGGCGCGTGGTGTGGCGACTATAACGAAGCCTCAACCTTCCTTGACCTGTTGCAGTCGGATTCGGGCTACAACGACGGCAAGTATAACAATGCCCGTGTGGACGAGTTGTTGGCCGAAGCCAAAACTTCGGACGATCCGGCACCGCTGTACACCGAGGTCGAGCGTATTATCGCTCAGGAAACCCCCGTTATCCCGATCTATCACTATGCTGGTGTCTACATGATGGACAGCGATGTCGGAAACTGGCCGGTCAAAAACGTAGAGCAAAACTGGTATTCCAAGAACCTCTACAAAATCGCCGAGTAATCATCTTCTGACCATGACCTGCCCCGAAGTTTTCTTCGGGGCAGCGCCATCTATTGGGGGCATTGAATGCTTGCCTATGTCATTCGGCGGGTGCTGACCGCCATACCGACGATCCTGCTGCTGATCGTCGCCTGTTTCTTTTTGATGCACTATGCGCCCGGTGGGCCCTTTACCTCGGAACGGACATTGCCGCCGCAGGTTCTGGCCAATATCGAGGCGCGGTATGGTCTGGACCAGCCGTTGTGGAAGCAACTCTGGGACTATCTGTACAATATCGTTGTGCATTTCGATTTTGGACCGTCCTTCAAGTTCAAGGACCGCGATGTGAACGACATCATCGCGCAGGGCTTTCCGATCTCGCTGACCTATGGGTCGCTGTCCTTTCTGGTCGCTACTGTGATTGGCATCGGGCTGGGGATTGCCGCCGCGATCCGGCACAACAGCTGGATCGACTACTTTGCGGTTGGGCTGGGGATTGCAGCGCAGGCGCTGCCCAACTTCATCATGGGTCCGATCCTGATCCTGACCTTCACCCTGTGGCTGGGATGGTTGCCCGGCGGTGGGTGGAATGGTGGTCAATGGCCCTATCTGATCATGCCGGTTATCGCCCTTGCGACATCTTACATGGGATCGATTGCACGGATCACCCGGTCTTCAATGCTGGAGGTTCTGAATTCGAACTTTATCAGAACCGCCCGTGCCAAGGGCCTGCCGACAAGAACCGTGATCTGGCGCCATGCGATGAAGCCGACCTTGCTGCCGGTCGTATCTTATCTGGGGCCGGTGTTTGTTTATGTGCTGACCGGATCCGTCTTTGTTGACATCTACTTCTCGACCGGTGGTCTGGGGCAGGCTTATGTCGGCTCGGCCTTGTCACGCGACTATGCTGTGCTGCTTGGGGTTACGATCCTCTATGGCGTTCTGACCGTTCTGGTAAACCTGCTGACCGATCTGGCCTATGCCTGGTTCGATCCGAAGATCCGCTACTGAGGGGCTGGATATGCTAGGAAAATCACAAAAAGCCGCGCATCTGGCCGAAGAAATCACCGATTATACAGCCGTTCAGGGGCGTTCGCTCTGGCAGGACGCGCGCATGCGCTTTGTAAGAAACAAAGCGGCAATGGCCAGTGTGTTCATTTTGCTGCTTATCGTGTTGTTCACAATCCTTGGCCCGTATTTTGCGGTCTGGAGCAATGAAGAGATCGACTGGAATGTCATGGGCGATGTCCGGGGCATGGGAATGCCGTCGATGGAAACGGGTCACTATTTCGGTGTCGATGATCTGGGGCGCGATCTGTACAGCCGCGTCATTCAGGCTACCACGACGTCCCTGCTTGTGGGGTTGATCGGGGCGGCGACCGCTCTGATCGTTGGTACGTGTTATGGCATTACTGCCGGTTACTTTGGGGGTCGGACGGATGGCGCCATGATGCGTTTTGTCGACATCCTTCTGGCTATCCCGACAACTCTGATCATCATCCTTCTGCTGGTTGTTGCCGGGCGATCCTTCTTCACGCTTTTCATCGCACTGGGCGCGGTTGGATGGCTGACCATGTCACGTATCGTTCGCGGGCAGACGCTTGCCCTGAAGAACCGCGAATTCATCGAGGCTGCTCGCGCCGCGGGCGTCAGTGAATTCACGATCATGTATCGCCATATATTGCCTAATCTGCTGGGTGTCGTGATCGTCTATGCGTCGCTTCTGGTGCCCGAAATGATCCTGACCGAAAGCTTCATCTCATTCCTGGGTCTGGGAATTTCCGAACCTTACACGTCGCTGGGAAGACTGATCGCAGAAGGGGCGGGAACCATGGGCTATGGAACGCTGTGGCAATTGATGTTCCCGCTGACATTCTATGTCGCCATTATCATCACGATGTTCTTCATCGGCGATGGTCTGCGTGACGCTTTGGACCCGAAGGACCGCTGATATGAGTCTGTTTTCCGTAAAGAACCTGAGCGTCCGGTTTGACACCCCCGATGGTGTCGTCGAGGCGGTCAAGGATATCAGTTTTGATATCAATCCGGGCGAATGCCTTGGTATCGTTGGTGAAAGTGGATCCGGCAAAAGCCAGACTTTCATGGCCGCTATGGGTTTGTTGCCCTCTGCCGGACACGCCAGCGGGTCAGCCAAGCTGAACGGTCAGGAGATATTGAACCTGCCAGTGAACAAGCTGAACCAGATCCGCGGCGATGATGTTGGCATGATCTTTCAGGATCCTCTGACCGCTTTGACACCACATCTGAAGATTGGGCAGCAGATGCGCGAAGTGCTGCAGGTCCACGAGGGCCTGAAGGGGTCCGCGGCGCGCGCGCGCTGTCTGGAGTGGTTGGACAGGGTGCGAATTCCCGAAGCGGGCCGTCGTCTGGACCAGTTCCCGCACGAATTATCCGGCGGAATGCGGCAGCGTGTGATGATTGCGATGTCGATGCTGTGCAGCCCCAAACTGCTTATTGCGGACGAGCCGACGACAGCGCTGGATGTTACTGTTCAGGCAGACATCCTTGACCTGATGGTTCACCTGCAAAAAGATGAGGGCACCGCAATTGCACTGATCACGCATGACATGGGCGTCGTTGCGCGCATGTGCGACCGGGTTCAGGTCATGCGGATGGGTGAATTCGTCGAAGCCGGTGAAACACGCGCGCTGTTCCGAAATCCGCAACATGAATACACGCGGGCCCTGCTGGAGGCGATGCCCCGGATTGATTCCGGCGACGCACCGCGCGCTTTGGAAAAGGCCGAAGAACCCCTTCTCAAGGTCGATGATGTCAAGGTTCATTTCCCTATTCATGTCTCTGGCGGGTTGTTCGGGCGCAAGGTTCCGCTGAAAGCTGTCGACGGTGTCAGCTTTGATATTCGCAAGGGCGAAACTCTGGGTGTCGTGGGCGAATCCGGTTGCGGAAAATCGACACTGGCGCGCGCGGTCTTGCAACTGATCGAACCCAGCGCGGGCGGCGTCAGCTGGTTGGGCCATCCGATCGTCGGCTTGAAGCGATCCGAGCTGAACAAATACCGCAAGGACCTGCAGATCGTGTTCCAAGACCCGTTGGCCAGTCTTGATCCACGCATGACCATTTCAGCGTCGATTGCTGAGCCGCTGAAAACCTACCGCCCCGATCTGACGGACCGGGAACGCAAACAGATGGTCGCCGAGATGATGGAGCGGGTTGGTCTACAGGCCAACATGATCAACCGTTACCCGCACGAGCTGTCCGGAGGGCAGAACCAGCGCGTCGGCATTGCACGGGCGATGATCAACAAGCCCAGGCTGATTATCTGTGACGAAGCGGTTTCAGCGCTCGACGTTTCCATTCAGGCACAGATTGTCGAGCTGCTAAAGGAACTTCAGCAGGAATTTGGCCTGTCGATGATATTCATCAGCCATGACTTGTCGGTTGTGCGTGCGGTATCGAACCGGATCATGGTTCTGTATCTTGGTCGGATTGTGGAAATGGGTGATGGAGAGGTGATCTGCTCGGAGCCGATCCATCCTTATACTCAATCACTGATCTCGGCCGTGCCGATACCGGACCCGGATGTAGAGCGGACGCGGCAGCGCCTTAAACTGCCGGGTGAGCTGCCATCGCCGCTGGATCCCAAAGCCGCGTTGCGGTTTTTGCCCAGCCGACTGGTCAACGGTCACAGTGATTATGTTCCAAAGCTGCAAGAAGTCGCACCAGACCATTTTGTAGCGGAACACGACACGCTGGATTCCATCATGGCCAATGGCTGATCGAAAGGTCTGTTGCAGGTTTTCGATGCTTGGTGCGTGCACCGAAAACCTGCGCAGGGACTGTTCGAAGAAACCGCAGCGTGTGGTGGGGCTTAACGTTCGGGAATGAAAGACAATCCTGACACAAGCTGTCGCAGGCCAAGAGCTGCTCCGGCAAAGATCGCCGCAAAGGTTATGGGCGCGCTATAGGCCAGCAGAGAAAAAGCGGAGATGCCTTGCCCGACACTGCATCCAACCGCAATTATTGCCCCGGGCCCCATTATCGCCGCCCCCAACATCTGCCGCTTAAGCTCACGTGGATCTTCGCAGGCTTCCCATCGGAAATGACCTTTTGACCATGACCCCAGGAAAGCACCAATCAGAACCCCTGAAACCGAACCGACCGCAAACGAGAGCGTGTTGCCTGAGGCGGTCATGAGATAGAACACGGTATCACCCAAAGGCGCGGCAAACGTGTGTGTCTGCAAGGTCTCACCGTCAAACCCGTGTGTGGCTACCCAATTGGTGCCAAGCCAGCCTGAAACGACTGCCAATCCGACCGCCGCACCCCAAAAAACCTGCGCAGGTGATTTACGAAAACGATCATTTGTCAGGGCAAACACTACTATGGCAGAGCCGACAAGCGTTCCTGTAACCCATGCAGGTATCGACGTCAGCCGTTCGGCAAGGAAGCTGACGCTTTGTGGATTACCGAGATCCATGGCTTCGGGAAAAAGCCAGATCCTGACATAGGCCAGAGGGCCGGACATGACCACATATGCGGAAAGGCCCACGATCAGGACAATGACGAATGACCGAAGGTCACCGCCGCCAAGGCGCGCGAGCGCGCCATAGCCACAGTTTCCGCTGATGGCCATGCCATATCCGAACATCAATCCGCCAATGACCGATCCGATCGGATTCCACGTCTGCGCAATATAGGTCGTGCTGAGTGGATCAATCCACCCTAACGCCATGCCCAAATGGCTGCCGACGATCGCAACACCAATCGCGACGGCCCACATACGCAGGCGCCGGTCGTCATTTGCATAAAGATAATCTTCAATCGCACCCAAGGTGCAGAACCGCCCAATGCGCGCGGCAAGCCCAAGTACAATGCCGCCGACCAGACCGACCAGCGCAACTGTATTGGCGTCTCCCAGAAGTTCGAACATGGCCAGTCTCCTCCCAAAGCTGGCGGTGTTTCTCTCGGGCTTCTACTTGTCCCGACAGAAAAGATTGTAGACGACTTCCAGAATCTGAGTCGACCGGTCGTCCGCCAATCTGTAGTAGATCGTTTTGCCTTCGCGTCGTGTCTTGACCAGCCCTTCAAAGCGCAGGCGGGACAACTGTTGGGAAACGGCGGCCTGTCTGGCCGACAGCATTTCCTCCATCTGCGTGACGGATTTCTCGCCAGATGACAAATAACACAGAATCATCAGCCGCCCCTCATGGCTGATCGCCTTGAGGAAATTGGACGCCGTCTGGGCGTTATCCATCATCCTGTCCAAGTCCTCGTCGCACATGTCCTTGGTGAACACGGGCAGTTTCGACTGTTTGTCCAACAAGATCCTCTCGCTTTCGTGGCTTCACGTATTCAAAACAGTATATGTAAATCCTGGGGATTTAACCAGAGCTCTCGATCATTACTCCGGCGTCACGTAGTAAAACACCCAATAGCCCCCAGAAAAAGTCTTCGCCAGGATAACCCTCGATCCGGCCGATTTCTTGACCGTCCTCCAGCAAAACAAAGGTCGGCGTATAGAAAAGAGGCCGATCCAGGGTAATCCATTCGGGCGTGGTTGCGTGGATGTCCGTTCGTTGCAATGGGGCAGCTTTACCTTCCGCTGTCAGCGGGTAGATTTCGGAAATTTCGGCGTCCCAGCGGGCGCACCACATGCACCCGTCTTCTTCGGCCATCAGCAACACCATTTCGGCCCGCGACGCAGCAGGCCAGATCAGCAATGTGATGACGACCAATGTTTGAATTACGTGACGCATCAAAAGCTCCGATTGACCGAGGTGCTATATCTTTATTATTTTGAATGTATGAATAATAGCCTGTCAGGACGGATTTGACCATGCTCGACATCACGTTTGCAGGGGCTCTGATCGCGGGGCTTTTGTCTTTCCTGTCCCCCTGCATTCTGCCCATAGTCCCGTTCTACCTAAGTTATCTGGCGGGTGTCGGGATGGAGCAGATTTCGGCTGGTTCGACGATCACCCCGGATGTTCGCCGCCGGGCGACCCTGTCAGCGATAGCTTTTGCCGCCGGGATCATCACGGTCTTCATGGCGCTTGGGGCCACGGCGTCGATCTTTGGTCAGATGGTACGCGCGTATTTCGACATTCTGCGATGGATCGCTGCGCTCATCATCATCGCGATGGGCCTGCATTTTCTGGGTCTTTTCCGTATCGGGTTCCTGTATCGACAGTTCCGTGCAGATAACGGCAAGACGACAAATGTAAGCGTGATCGGGGCATATGTTCTGGGGCTGTCTTTTGCCTTTGGCTGGACGCCTTGCGTCGGGCCGGTTCTGGCGGCGATCCTGTTCATGGCGGCCGGAACCGAAACCGCTTGGCGCGGTGCCGCGCTTTTGTTTGTCTATGGGGTTGGCATGACGGCGCCGTTTGTTCTGGCAGCCTTTTTGGTTCGACCCTTCATGCAATGGATGGCGCGCTTCCGGAAACATCTGGGAATCATTGAAAAGGCGATGGGTGTCTTGCTGATTCTTTTTGGCATCCTGATCGCGACCAATACCATAAATCTAATCGCACAATGGATGCTGGATCACATGCCTTGGCTGGCGGCCATCGGCTAATTCGGGAGGACACCATGACACGGGTAATACTGTTCTTGATTACAGGGCTGTTTGCAGGGGCGGTTTCCGCAGCTGAACTGGGGGATGACGGTCTGCATAAAACGCCGTGGATGCGAGACACGTTCAAAGACCTTCGTGAAGACCTTGAAGAGGCGAGGGGGGAAGGTAAGCGGCTGGTTCTGTTCATTGAACAACAGGGCTGCATCTACTGCAAAAAAATGCATGAAGAGGTTTTCCCCCAACCCGACCTGTCTTCGTATATCGAAGAAAACTTCTTTGTCGTTCAGCTGGACTTACACGGAAGCACCTTGGCCACCGATTTTGACGGAGAAGAAGCCGAGCAAAGATCACTGATGCGCAAATGGGGGATTCTGTTCACCCCTACATTGGTTTTCTTACCGGAGGACGTATCAGAGGATGCCACAGCAATCGAAGCGGCCGTTGCGGTCATGCCCGGGGCGTTTTCGAAGGGAACGACCCTCGATCTTTTTACCTGGGTCAATGAAAAACGGTACGAGCTTGATAATGGAGAAGATTTTCAACGGTATCATGCGCGCCGCATTCAAGAGCGAAACAATGTTTCGCAAGATTGATGCGGCGCAATATAAATAAAAAAATTCATTAAGATGAATTTAATGTTGCGATGAACCCTGCCCGTCGACTACGGTACACAGAGGCTTTGGGTCGCAAAGCGCCATCGGCGCGGTAGCAAATGGGAGGGATCATGAAGCTGAGACACTTGACTTTGGCTTGTATCATAACAGGCAGTGCCGCCATCGCGGCAGAAACAGGACCAAAAGACGTACAGTTTGACGATTATGGCGCGGTGGAGGCTTCATTGACCGGCGTCGCTGGCGATGCGGCAAACGGTGCGATCATCGTGGGCGAGAAATCCAAGGGCAACTGTGTGGCCTGTCACCAGGTCACGGCCTTGGCGGATATTCCGTTCCATGGCGAAGTCGGTCCGCTGCTGGATGGGGCCGGGGATCGGTGGTCCGAAGCGGAGCTTCGAGGACTGGTCGCAAATGCCAAGATGACGTTTGACGGAACGGTCATGCCCGCCTTCTACAAGGATGACGGATATATCCGCCCAGGCGACGCCTATACGGGCAAAGCCCCGTCAGGGCCTTTGACGTCAATCCTGACTGCACAGGAAATCGAGGATGTCGTCGCGTTCCTCGCAACCCTTAAAGAACAATAATCACGCTTTCAGGCGTGAATTCGTGAGGATCCAAAGGAGATTGAAAATGGAACTTTCTCGTCGCGAGACTCTGGCTCTCGGTCTGGGCGCTGCGGTCCTGACCCTGATGCCGTTCCGCGCAAATGCGGCTGCGGAAGACGCGATAGCTGCGTTTACTGGCGGTGCAGACATGGCCGACGGCGGTGTGACACTGACGGCGCCGGAAATTGCCGAGAACGGAAACACCGTTCCGATCGAAGTCAGCGCGCCGGGTGCGGCTGCAATCCTGATCGTAGCAGCCGGAAACCCCGAGCCCGGCGTTGCCACGTTCAACTTTGGCCCGCTGGCTGCTGCACAGGCGGCTTCGACCCGTATTCGACTTGCCGGAACGCAGGATGTCATTGCTGTGGCCAAAATGGCTGATGGCAGCTTTGCCAAGGCCTCGGCAACCGTAAAAGTGACAATTGGCGGCTGCGGCGGCTGATCGCCGCGCGCCCTGAAGAACAGGAGAACAACCAATGGCATCCGGTGTAAAACCCCGCGTCAAGGTTCCAAAAACAGCCGCTGCTGGCGAAGCAGTCACGATCAAAACGCTGATTAGCCACAATATGGAAAGCGGTCAGCGAAAGGACAAGGAAGGCAACGTTATCCCGCGGTCGATCATCAACCGATTCACCTGCGAGTTTAACGGCCAACTCGTGATAGACGTGGCCATGGAACCAGCGATTTCGACAAACCCGTACTTTCAATTCGATGCAACCGTGCCCGAAGCCGGGGAATTCGTCTTCACGTGGTATGACGATGACGGTTCTGTTTACGACACAAAAAACTCGATCGAGATCGCCTGACGGCTCGACCGCACTGGCAGATCAGCGCCGGTGGCGAAACCTGCGCTGATCACCCAAGGGAGGAACGCAATGAATAAAAAAGCACTCACGGCGATCGCGGCAGTTCTGGCATTCCCAGTATCAGTGGCCGCCGGACCTGACGAAGACAAGTTGGTGATCAACGAAGAATTGGAAATGGTTTCGGTGACCGAAGCCCCGGCCCATGTCGAGAACTTCGATACGATTTACTCGGGGTGGCATTTCAGGACCGATGAAACCCAGGCTTTGCAGATCGACGATTTCGACAACCCGGCGATGGTATTTGTCGATCAGGCCTCGGACCTGTACCAGACTGTCGATGGGGCGGCTGGCAAAAGCTGCGCGTCCTGCCACAGTGACGTGGAAAGCTTTGAGGGGTTGCAGGCATCTATGCCCAAGGTCGATGCGGAAACCGGCAAGCTGGTGGTAATGGAAGACCTGATCAACAAGTGCCGCACGGAACGCATGGAAGCGGACGCGTGGAAGTGGTCGGGTGCGGATATGCAGGGTGTGGTGGCATTGATCGCTCTGCAATCGCGTGGATTGCCCATGAATGTCGCCATTGATGGTGATGCGGCCCCGTATTGGGAGCAGGGCAAGGAAATGTACTACACACGATATGGTCAGCTGGAGTTGAGCTGCGCCAACTGTCACGAAGACAACTGGGGCAACATGATCCGGGCCGACCATCTGAGCCAGGGGATGGTCAACGGTTTCCCGACCTATCGTCTGAAACAGGCCAAGCTGATCTCGCGCCACAATCGCTTCCGCGGCTGTATTCGCGATACACGCGCTGAAACCTTTGCAGAAGGCTCGGACGAATTCCGCGCACTGGAGCTTTATGTAGCATCGCGCGGCAATGGGCTTTCGGTCGAAACGCCGTCGGTACGCCAGTAACAAAGAACCCGCGCCGGGATTGTCGGGCGCGGGTTTTTCATTTCTACTACATTCACACATTTATATGTGAAACAGGAAAGCCGACAGATGATATCGCGACGTGATTTTCTACAGGTCTCCATGGCGGCCTCAGCGCTATATGGGGCATCCGGTTTAGGGAACTGGGCAAGGCTGGCGGCCCAGCAAAGCCTGAGCCAGGACCAGTTGCTGGAATTTGAGACCTTCGGAAATATCAGCCTGATTCATATCACCGATATCCACGCGCAGCTTAAACCGATCTACTTCCGCGAGCCCGAGGTCAATCTGGGCATCGGAGACGCGCGCGGGCAAATGCCGCATGTGACGGGGGCCGCGTTTCGCAAGGCTTATGGGATCGAAGATGGCAGCCCGTCCGCCTATGCGCTTACCTACAATGACTTTGCTGCATTGGCAAAAACGTATGGCCGCGTCGGAGGGCTTGACCGGGTCTCGACTGTTATCAACGCCATCCGTGCCGACCGGCCAGATGCGCTGTTGCTGGATGGGGGCGACACCTGGCATGGCTCGTATACCTGCTATCAGACGGCGGGTCAGGACATGGTCAACGTGATGAATGCACTCAAGCCCGATGCGATGACATTCCATTGGGAGTTCACGTTGGGCAGCGAGCGGGTCAACGAGATCGTCGAAGGTTTGCCCTTTGCGGCGCTAGGTCAGAATATCTTTGACGCGGAATGGGATGAACCTGCGGAACTTTTCAGGCCCTACAAGTTCTTCGAGCGCGGCGGGGCCAAAGTTGCCGTTATCGGACAGGCTTTCCCGTATATGCCAATTGCCAACCCCAGTTGGATGTTCCCGGAATACTCGTTCGGGATCCGGGATGAGAACATGCAGGCCATGGTGGACGAGGTGCGCGACGCCGGTTCCGATGTGGTCGTTGTCCTCAGCCATAACGGCTTTGACGTGGATAAGAAGATGGCGAGCCGTGTTCAGGGGATTGACGTAATCCTGAGCGGTCACACCCATGACGCATTGCCTGAACCGGTTCTGGTCGAAAAGACGCATATCATCGCGTCCGGCTCGAACGGCAAGTTCGTCAGCCGCGTTGATCTGGACGTGCGGGATGGCCAGATGATGGGGTTGAAGCACAAGCTGATCCCGATCTTTTCAGACGTCATCGCGCCTGATCCGGCAATCACGGCCCTGATCAACGAACAGCGTTCACCATATGATGCGGCGCTAAGCGAAGTGATTGGCAAGACGGACTCGCTGCTGTATCGCCGCGGAAACTTCAATGGCACGTGGGACGATCTGATCTGTGACGCACTGATCAGCGAGCGCGAGGCGGATATTGCCATGTCGCCGGGTGTGCGCTGGGGACCGTCGATCCTGCCCGGTCACGAGATCACGCGCGAGGATATCTGGAACGTCACCTCGATGTCTTATCCGAATGCGTATCGCACGGAAATGACGGGTGAGGTCATTCACGTGATCCTCGAGGATGTTGGCGACAACCTGTTCAACCCCGATCCCTATTACCAGCAGGGTGGCGACATGGTGCGTGTCGGCGGACTTGGATACCGTATCGATGTGACCAAACCGCAAGGGCAGCGGATCAGCGACATGACCCTGCTCAAGACTGGTGAGGCGATTGATCCGGCGAAATCCTATGTTGTGGCCGGTTGGGCCAGCGTCAACGAAGGCACCGAAGGCCCGCCCATCTGGGATGTCGTCGAAAACCACATTCGCAGCCAGGGTACCGTAACTGTCGAACCGAATACATCGGTCGAGGTGATCGGAGCCTGACAGCGCGAACCGAACTTCAAACATTGAATACAAGATTTGCTGATCGAATGACGGAGGCAAACAAGATGAGCGAGAACCCAAGGGGAAAAGCCCCATCGCGTCGCCAGTTTCTAAGCGGTGCCGCCGCGGTTGGCGTAGGTGCGGTCGGAGCCTCAGCGGCGCGCGCCGCAGGCCCTGACCCGCTGATCACGCAGGTTCAGGAATGGGCACAGTCAACGGGCGAAGGCGTGGATGCAACCCCCTACGGCCTGCCAATCCAATTCGAGAGTGATGTTGTACGGCGCAATGTCGAGTGGTTGACCGCAGACACGATCAGTTCGATCAATTTCACGCCGATCCACGCGCTGGACGGTACGATCACCCCGCAGGGATGCGCGTTCGAGCGGCACCATTCGGGTGCGATCGAGCTGAGCAAGGCGGACTACCGTCTGATGATCAACGGTCTGGTCGAAACTCCGCTGATCTTCACATATGAAGATCTGGAACGTTTCCCGCGTGAAAACCGTATCTATTTCTGCGAATGCGCTGCCAATACCGGTATGGAATGGGCCGGTGCGCAGCTCAACGGCGCGCAGTTCACGCACGGAATGATCCACAACATGGAATACTCCGGTGTGCCGCTGCGCACCCTGCTGGAAGAAGCGGGGGTAAAGACCGAAGGCAAATGGGTTTACGTCGAAGGCGCGGATGCTTCCTCGAACGGCCGCTCAATCCCACTGGAAAAGGCAATGGACGACGTACTTGTTGCGTTCAAAGCCAATGGAGAGGCTTTGCGCAAAGAACACGGCTATCCGGTCAGGCTGGTCGTTCCCGGCTGGGAAGGCAACATGTGGGTTAAGTGGCTGCGCCGGGTCGAGGTCACCGAGATTGCTATCGAAAGTCGCGAAGAGACATCCAAGTATACGGATACACTCGAAGACGGAACATCACGCAAATGGACATGGGTAATGGACGCCAAATCGGTCGTCACCTCGCCCAGCCCGCAAGCGCCGATCACGCATGGGCCGGGGCCGTTGGTGATCACCGGGTTGGCCTGGTCCGGGCGGGGCTCGATTACCGGCGTCGATTTGTCGGTGGATGGTGGCAAAAACTGGTTTCCTGCGCGTCTGGCGGCCCCCGGAACAGACAAGGCGCTGACCCGGTTTTATTTGGACCATAACTGGGACGGTACAGAGATGCTGTTGCAGGCCCGCGCCAAGGATTCGACCGGTTACGTCCAACCCAGCAAAGCTCAGCTGCGCGACGTGCGTGGTGAGAACTCGATCTACCACAACAATTGTATCCAGACCTGGTGGATCAAGGAAAGCGGAGAGGCGGAAAATGTCGAAGTATCGTAAGCTATTGGCCGCCTCGGCCCTTGGGTTGTGCGTGGCGGTTCCAGTCCATGCAGACAAGCTTGGACTTGGGCGCCCTGCGTTGCCCGAAGAAATCGCAGCATGGGACCACGACGTTGCACCTGACGGAACCGGATTGCCCGAAGGGTCCGGCGACGTGTTCACCGGTGAAGAGGTCTTTGCCGAACGGTGCGCGATCTGTCATGGCGATTTTGCAGAAGGTGTGGGCAATTGGCCGAAACTGGCGGGCGGCGAGGGCACGCTTGCGGATAAGGACCCGCTGAAAACAGTGGGCTCCTTCTGGCCGCACCTTTCGACGGTATGGGACTATGTGAACCGTTCGATGCCGTTTGGAGACGCACAATCGCTGGAGCCTGACGATGTTTACGCGATTGTCGCCTATATCCTGTATTCCAACGACATCGTTGATGATGAGTTCACGCTGTCGCACGAAAATTTCCTTGAAGTGGAAATGCCGAATGCCGGGGGTTTCATCGTGGATGACCGCGAAACGGCCGAGGCGCATTTCTGGACGGATGAGCCATGCATGGTGGGTTGCAAAGAAGGCGTGGAAATCACCATGCGCGCCGCCGTTCTGGATGTAACGCCTGACGAAGCCGGGGCTGAAAGCGCGGACCCGGCATCTGTTTCCGAGGAAGCACCCGTCGAGGTCGAAGAAACCGCTGACGACACAGCGGCACTTGATCCCGAAATGATCGAAAATGGCGAAAAAGTTTTCAAGAAGTGCAAGTCATGCCATCAGGTCGGCGAGGGGGCCAAGCATCGCACGGGTCCGGCATTGAACGGCGTTGCCGGTGCCAATGCGGCCGCCGTCGAAGGCTTTAAGTACTCCAAGGCCATGAAAGCTGCCGCCGAGGATGGCTTGATCTGGACGGATGAAGAGATGGCCGCGTTTCTGGCCAAGCCTAAAGCCTACATGAAGGGGACACGTATGTCCTTTGCCGGGCTGAAGAAACAGGATGAAATCGACGCGGTCATCGTTTACCTGAAGTCGTTCGGAAGCTGATCATGTGGCGGCGGTGGGCAACAGGTGTCATGTTTGCTGCGAGTATCCCGACAACTGCCGCCACCGCGACCGAAGACTTGGGCGATGCTGTAGCCGGCAAACTTGTGTTTGCCCAATGCAAAGAATGTCATCAGGTCGGCGCCGGTGCTGAAAACAGGATCGGTCCGCACTTGAATGGTGTATTTGGCCGCCGGGCTGCCGGGCTAGAGGAGTTCACCTATTCCAAAAGCCTGATCCGTGCAGGTACTTCGGGGCTGGAATGGCACGCCGACACATTGTCGGCTTACATTGAAAACCCCCGCGCATTCGCATCCGGCACCAGAATGAGCTTTCGTGGGCTCGAGAACCCGGAAGATCGGGCCAATGTAATTGCCTATTTGCGTGTGTTTTCCGACAACCCGCAGGACATCCCCGAAGCCGACCCAACGGCAAAGAGAACGGACCATTCCGTCAACCCCGAAATCCTCGCGATACAGGGTGATCCAGAATACGGCGAATATCTGAGCAGCGAATGCACGACATGCCACCAGATAGAGGGAGGCGATGATGGGATTCCCTCGATCGTTTACTGGCCCGACCAGGATTTCGTTGTCGCCATGCACGCCTACAAGGACAAGCAGCGGCCCCATCCCGTCATGCAGATGATCGCGGGCCGCCTGAGCAGCGATGAGATCGCGGCATTGGCCGCTTACTTCAACAACCCACAGTGACAATGCCCAAGGGGAGGAAACGCGATGACACTCAACAGACGGACATTTCTGGGAACCGCAGGGGTACTTGCCGCCGGGCTGTCGGCCCCGATGGTGCTGGCGCAGGGAAAGCCCCGTGTCGTGGTGGTCGGGGGCGGGGCAGGCGGCGCAACCGCGGCGCGCTATATTGCCAAAGACAGCAAGGGCGAGATTGACGTCACCCTGATCGAGCCGTCCAAAACATATTACACCTGTTTTTTCTCGAACCTGTATCTGGGCGGGTTTCAGGAGCTTTCGGACATTGCGCACAGCTATGGCACGCTTGCCGCAAAATACGGTATCAACGTGGTTCACGATTGGGCCGTGGGTGTCGACCGCGACGCCAAAACCGTCTCGTTAGCGGGTGGCGGATCTATTCCATATAACAAACTGATCCTGAGTCCGGGTATCGACTTTGTCGATGGCGCGGTCAAGGGGTGGGATGTGACTGCACAAAACAAGATGCCGCATGCGTATAAGGCGGGCTCTCAAACCGAGCTGTTGAAGGCGCAGGTTCTGGCGATGCCCGAGGGTGGAACCTTTGCGATGGTCGCGCCGCCGAACCCGTACCGTTGCCCCCCCGGACCTTATGAGCGGGTTTCGATGGTTGCGCATGTGCTGAAGGCGAACAATCCGACAGCGAAAATCATCATTGCTGATCCGAAAGACAAATTCTCCAAGATGTCTTTGTTCCAGGAAGGTTGGGCCGACCACTACGAAGGCATGATCGACTGGATCGGAGAGGATTTTGGCGGCGGCAATGTCTCGGTCAATCCGGATGCCATGACGGTGACCATCGATGGTGAAGAAACCAAGGTCGATGTCTGCAACGTGATCCCGGCCATGAAAGCCGGGCGTATTTCGGAAATGGCCGGTGTGACCGATGGCAACTGGGCACCGGTGAACGCGGCGGACATGTCATCGAAAGCTGACCCTGACATCTATGTTCTTGGTGATGCCAGCCAGCAAGGCGACATGCCGAAATCCGGTTTTTCGGCCAACAGCCAGGCGAAAGTCTGCGCCAATGCCGTTCGCGGTGCATTGACCGGATCAAAGATATTCCCGGCCAAGTTTTCGAACACGTGCTGGTCGCTCATTGATACGGATGACGGGATCAAGGTTGGTGCGACTTATGAAGCAACGCCAGAAAAGATTGCCAAGGTGGACGGCTTTATCAGCCAGACCGGCGAAGACTCCGACCTGAGAAAAGCAACCTACCAAGAGTCGCTGGGTTGGTATGCCGGTATCACATCGGACATGTTCGGTTAAGAAACGCCAAGGCTTTGACCGGTGTCAAAGCCTTGGCGGTGAAATCTGAAGAAATGTGGTTCAGGAGGAGGAACATCATCATGAAACACTTTATCGCATCAGCCGCTTTTTCGGTTGCATTAGCAAACCCGGTTTTTGCAGGGGAGGTCATTGCCGTCCCCTTTGACGGCAGCTTTGATGACGCCACCTTTGCCGTTGAATCAGCAATTGTTGGGCAGGGGCTGGTTATCGATTATGTGAGCCATGTTGGTGACATGCTGAACCGGACGGGGGCGGATGTCGGCAGCGACAAGCAGATCTTCACAGCCGCTGAAATATTTATCTTTTGTTCCGCAAAGCTCTCGCGCGAAATGATGGAGGCCGACCCGATGAATATCGGCTATTGCCCCTACGGGATCTTCGTGGCCGAGGACGAAGGCGGTGTCAAAGTGGGCTACCGAAGCTATCCTGACGGACCGATGGAGAAAGTCGAAGCCCTGTTGGCCGGTATCGTAGAAGAAGCCGTTGGAAACTGACATGAACTACCAACAGTTTTTTCTTGATCAGCTAGGGCAATTGCAGGCCGAAGGAAATTACCGGGTCTTCGCCGAGCTTGAGCGTCATTGCGGAGCATTTCCAACTGCACACAACCATGCAGAAAACGGACCTGAGAAAGTCACAGTCTGGTGCTCGAACGATTATTTGGGAATGGGTCAGCATCCAAAGGTTCTGGCGGCCATGCACCGCGCGATCGACACCTGTGGCGCAGGGGCTGGCGGGACTCGGAATATTTCGGGGACCACGCATGAACATGTTCTGCTTGAGCAGGAGCTTGCGGATCTGCATGGCAAGGAAGCAGCGCTGCTATTCACGTCCGGGTATGTTTCAAATTGGGCCGCTTTGGGAACTCTGGCTTCGCGAATTCCCGGTATCACGGTTCTGTCCGACGAATTGAACCACGCGTCGATGATCGAGGGTATCCGTCACAGTCGTTGCGCAAAGCGGGTCTGGAAGCATAACGATTTGAAGGACCTTGAACGACATCTCATGGACCTGCCATCCAACGCACCAAAACTGATCGCGTTTGAAAGTGTGTATTCGATGGATGGCGATATCGCGCCGATTGCCGAAATCTGCGATCTGGCGGATCGGTACGGCGCGATGACCTATCTGGACGAGGTTCATGCCGTCGGGCTGTATGGGCCGCGCGGTGGCGGCATCGCTGAACGCGAAGAGCTGATGGATCGCCTGACGGTTATCGAAGGCACGTTGGGCAAAGCGTTCGGCGTGGTTGGTGGATACATCGCGGCGTCAAAGGAACTTGTCGACTTTGTCCGTTCCTTTGCCAGCGGATTTATCTTTACCACAGCATTGCCCCCGGCCGTCGCCGCCGGCGCCGCAGCATCCGTCCGGCACCTCAAGCATAGCAATGAGGAGCGGTGCCTGCATCAGCAACGCGTAAGCGAGGTTCGGAGCAGGCTGGACGCTTTGGGCATCCCGCACACGCCCAACCCAAGCCATATTATCCCGGTCATGGTCGGTGATCCGGTCAAGTGCCGCTTCATCTCGGATGTTTTGATGCGCGACTACGGGATTTATATCCAGCCGATAAACTATCCTACTGTCCCGAAAGGCACCGAACGCCTTCGGATTACGCCGTCACCTGTACATTCGTCAGAAGATGTAACCCTGTTGGTCGAGGCGTTGGGTGCATTGTGGACACAGTGCCAGCTTGCGCGCAAACCGATGGCCGCACAGTGAGAACTTGACGGAAGGCAAAGACGGACACGTAAAGAGGTGAGAGTTTTGTCTATGGAACGCCTCATCGATCTGCTGGGAGATTCGGGCACATTGGCTGCCGCCGGTTTGCTTGTTGGCATCCTGTTCGGAGTCACCGCTCAGAAATCTCAATTCTGTTTGCGGGCATCCACTGTTGAAGTCGCCGAGGGCGAGCTTGGCCCCCGTCTGGCCGTCTGGCTGGTCGCGTTCACGTCGGCGCTGACGCTGGTACAGGGGTTCGTCTCGATTGAATGGCTGGATTTGTCCGAGGCGCGGTCAATTGCGTCGACAGGCAGCCTGAGTGGCGCGGTGATCGGCGGTTTGATGTTTGGCGTCGGAATGATTTTGGCGCGCGGATGCGCGTCGCGCCTGTTGGTGTTGGCCTCATGCGGCAATCTGCGGGCAATGGTGACGGGGCTGGTTCTGACATTGGTCGCGCAAGCGGCTTACACAGGTGTGCTCAGCCCCGCGCGCGAGGCGCTGTCCGGTCTTTGGACGATCGCAGGTGGCAATGCGCGCGACCTTTCGGCACTACTTGGGTTTTCGCCCATCGCGTACACAGTCTTTGCCGCAGGGACCTTTGTTCTGGCCGTCGTGTTTGCAGTGCGCCAGCAGGTGACAGTGACAAAGATTGTCATGGCAGCCGGAGTTGGTGTCGCTGTGGCGCTTGGCTGGTTGATGACATTTGCGATTGCACAAGCCTCCTTCGAAGTCGTGCCGGTGTCTTCGGTCACGTTCACCGGCCCGGCAACGGATACATTGATGGCGCTGGTGGCCGAGCGGAACATTGCGCTGTCCTTTGGCATTGGTCTGGTTCCGGGCGTCGCAATTGGCGCCGCTGTTTCTGCAGTTCTGTCCGGCGAGTGGAAGATCGAACAGTTCGGCCCGGATACTCCGATGGAGCGTTACCTTGTCGGGGCCGTCTTGATGGGATTTGGTGCAATGTTGGCAGGTGGCTGCGCCGTTGGTGCCGGATTGTCCGGGGGATCGGCCTTGTCGCTGACTGCGTGGCTTGCCGTCTTCTCGATGTGGGTTGGGGCCGTCGCCACCCATCGGATGATGATGCGAATGCCCGTTCTTCGGCGGTCCTGACTTATTCGAATTCCATCTGTTCGTAGACCCGACCCGCGTTTTTCGTGGCCAATTCTTCGAACGTGTCCAAATGGGCATAAGGGCTTTGGTCGACGTAGTAGGCCTCGGCCAGATCCCCGCCTGCATCCATATGTTCCTGGATCATTGCGCGCAGGTAGACAAGATAGTCGCGTGTATACCGGCGCACCTGATCCATGTTCGTAGGATGACCGTGCCCGGGGATCACATATGTGGCTTCCAGTGCCTCGAACTCGTTGTCCCAGGTCTCAAGCCAATCTGCGGTGTAGGTGTCCTGAAAGATTGGCAGCATACGTTCGTGAAATGCCATGTCACCAGCGATGACAAGGCTTTGATTGGGCAACCAGATCGAAATGTCGCCGGGGCTGTGCGCAGGTCCAAGATGTTTGGCCTCGATGCGAAAATCGCCGAGTTCGATAACGTATTCATCGTCAAACGTTTCTGTCGGACCGGCCAAAAACGTTCCTTTTGCCTTGTCCTTGTTATATGCCTGCATCCCTTCAAGGATTTGTGGCCCATATTCTTCGAATTCAGCCGCAGCATCTGAATGAGCGACGATGGGCACCCCAAGTTCCGACCAGTAGGCATTCCCCAGCATAGCGTGCCCCTGACCGTTTTCGTTGAAGACAAGCTTCACGGGCTGATCCGTGAGCGCTTGAATCTCCTTGTGAAGCGCTTCGGCAAGCACATAGGCCGCGCCACCGTTGATGACGACAACACCCTCTCCGGTCACGATGAAGCTGAGGTTGTTGTTGTGGCCCGAATTCTCATAGGTCGGGGGTGCGGTTGCACCGATGGCGGAAAAGACGCCGGGAATAAATTCGACAGGTTTCGAGTAAAGAACGCTCTGCGGGTACTGGTCTGCAATATCCTCACTGGCCCAGGTTTGCGTGGCCAGGGTACAGGCAATCAACAAAGCGCGCATCATGCAGGCTCTCCAATAAATCGATAGGTCGAACCGGCCTTTTCGACACGGCCAATTCCGCCATTTGGCAAATGAAATCCAATAATCTTCATTTGGGCATGAGAAATCTGATCCAGCAGCGATTTCCGGGCACTTGCCGCGGCGTGAGGGTCCTGATCCGTACCGCTCAGCCAGTCTGGACGCTCGAACGCGACGTGTGGATTGCCGAGCGCATCGCCCACGACCATCACCGCGTCACCGCCTTTGCGAATTTCGAAGGCCATGTGTCCGGGCGTGTGCCCAAAACTAGCGCGTGCTGCGATACCGGGAAGGATTTCCTGCCCGTCATCAAAGAACGCAACCATGTCTTCGATGGCTTCCATACGCCGCTTTGCGCCCACCGCGAATGCCGTGCGGTCGGCTCCTATCGTGTCAACGGTTGCAGGGTTCCACCAATAGTCCCATTCCTTGCGGCTAAAATGATATCTGGCATTGGGAAAGAGGGGATCTCCGAAGTCGTCCAGCACACCCCAGATGTGATCCGGATGAGCATGGGTGAAGATCACCTGCGTGACCTCATCCGGAGATAACCCGACGGCGTCCAGAGTTTCCGGAAGTTTGCCAGCGGTTTGCATGAAATCCGGCCCGGCCCCAACGTCGAACAGTACGGTATTCTGGTCATCGCGGTAGAGCACGATGTTGCACTCGGGCTCGTAGCTGGTCAGATCTGCCTGATAGCGGTTCAGAAGTTCTGTCAGCTCTGCCTCGGGCATTGCCCCAAAGACCATTTCGGGCGGCAATGACAGATACCCATCTGACAAAGTTGATATCCTTGCCGATTGGCCAAGTGTCATTTCCGCAACCGCAAAGCTGGGTCGCAGGCAGAGCGCCGCCAGACATGCGCCTTGGGACAGGAAGTTCCGCCGGGAGAAATTTGGGTCTCTGCTCATACACAATCATTAAGATGAATGTTTATATTTGTAAATGATGAATGGCGGGTACGGCACATTCTCTCTGGGGCTTTTCACCACTTGCGTTGGAACGTTCGCAGCAAGGTGTCGCATATCTGGCCCTTCCCAAAGTACCTTTGACACGTCTTTGCGAAGCAGATACGGAATGGACTACCTGGAGCGGCGGTGAAAACCTGTGCATCGCGGCGCAGGATGTCCTGTTGCAGGTGCAGGGCACCCGCCACGGCTTGCAGGAGATTTCAACGCAAAGCGACCTACCAGGACACTACAATTGTGACGTCACCCAGCCAGCGCATGCGGCAGGTGTTCAACCAGAGCCCGTTGCACGACCGCAAATCTTGGCGTGTGTGCGATTTCCTCTAGCGTCGCGACCCAAAGTGGAACCTCGATTCTGGGATCAATGTCGTTCAACCTGTGAAGCCGGGGATCAGCGTCGCCAATAAAAGCAGGTAACAAAGCTCGCCCCGCACCCGATGCAACCATCTGCTGAAGCACCAGAAAACTGTCTGCTCCGTTTGTCATGTCATCGGCGCGAACATGTTCAGCCAACCATTTGGCCGGGAGTGAACGGCTGAGAGCCCCATCAAGCCGGATCCATTTTTGGTCACGGGTACCGTCACTGTAAACCCCAAAGAACAACGTTCCTGCGCGCTCTCCGGTCAACCCTTCACCAAGTTGAACTGAAGGGCGGACAACTATATCCGCAGTTAACCTGGTCAGATCATGGTGACTGTTACCGCTGAGGATCGTCAGTTCGAGGCTCGGATAGAGGGCGGAAATTGAGTTTAGTATCTGTGGCAGGACAAACTGGCAAAGGCTGTCCGTGGACGCGATACGCACATGACCCGCAGGCGAACGATTTGCGCCCACAACGGCGCGTTCTACCGAAAGCACGGCGTCTTCAACGCTTTCCATGGCGGACAGAATTGTTCTGGCTTCGGGAAGTACTGAATACCCTGACGGGTCTTTCCGAAAAACAACACAGCCATATCGGTGTTCGAAGGCGGCAACTCTGCGCAGGACGGTTGCATGTGCAACGCCCAGGGCTGTCGCCGCCGCATTCAACGAGCCGTGTTTGCTGACGGCGAGGGCATACCGAATATCGTCCCAATTGTCGTTGTTCATAAATGAACAGGAGAGGCCGAATAACAAACAATTACAAGAAAAATCGTTCAAGCTATCATATGGCACATTAAACAGGGAGCCACACCATGATTAAGAAGTCTTCGATCTTTGCGGCAGGTCTTTTGTCCTTGGCCGTAGTTGGAACTGCAATTGCTCAGGATAGCGAAAACCCGGCTGTAAAAGCGCGGACTTCGATTATGCAGCTTTACGCTTTCAACCTTGGCACGTTGGGCGCCATGGCCAAGGGAGAGGCAGAATATGATGCCGAAGCGGCTACGCGAGCCGCAAATAATATTGTCGTTGTGTCGCAGATCGACCAGTCCGCGATGTGGCCAGCCGGATCGGATAATGTGTCAGACCCGTCAACCCGCGCCTTGCCCGCTATTTGGGAAAACTTCGCAGATGTCGGGGCCAAAGGGCAGGCACTGGCCGATGCCGCTGTTGCGATGCAGGCTGCGGCAGGTCAGGACGTTGAAGCTCTGAAAGGGGCGATGGGCCAACTTGGCGGAGCCTGCTCGGCCTGTCACAAAGCATACAGAGCACCGGAAAATTAAAGGAGTATTGATCAGTGCGGCGCATTCTACTTTTCGCCGTTCTAGTCATGCTTTTGGTCGGGTTGGCCGGTTTGCTGCTGACCCGACCGCAAAGGGTTGATCCAGCCCGGTTGGCCGGTCTGACCCCCGACGTGACCAGAGGGGCGTCTGTCTTCTATTCAGCAGGATGCGCCTCGTGCCACTCGGCCCCGGATGCCAGCGAGGAAGGAAAGCTTGTTCTAGCAGGCGGGCGCCGGTTTGAAACGGATTTCGGTACGTTTGTAGCTCCAAACATCTCCAGTGATCCAGACACCGGAATTGGATCATGGTCCGTGCTGGATCTGGCCAATGCCCTGAAACACGGAACAGGACCAAAGGGACAACATTATTACCCGGCCTTTCCCTATACCTCTTATGCCAAGATGACGGTCGAGGACGTCGCGGCGCTTCATGCGTTTTTGAACACCTTGCCTGCATCTGATGCGGCAAGTATCCCGCATGACGTTGGTTTCCCTTTCAATATCCGGCGCGGGCTGGGGTTGTGGAAATTTCTGTTTTCAGGCTCGGGCTGGGTGATTGAAGGTGATTTGACCGACCAGCAAATCCGGGGGCGGTATCTGGTGGAAGCTTTGGGGCACTGCGCGGAATGCCATTCACCGCGAAACGGACTGGGAGGGTTGAAGCGGGATCTCTGGCTGACCGGAGCGCCAAATCCGAATGGCAAGGGGCGCATCCCCGGTCTGACCACCGCCCAGCTTGACTGGTCCGAGGCTGACATCGCTGAATATCTGAAATCCGGTTTCACACCGGATTATGACAGCGCCGGAGGCGAAATGGTCGAAGTCATCGAGAACACCTCGAAACTAAGCGATGAAGACCGATTGGCCATTGCTGCTTATCTGAAATCCGTTCCCGTTCAGTGAATTGGCTACTGGTTGCAGAAACTCGGGCATTTGTCAGCGCAGGTCTTATGACACTGGTTCTGAGCAACGCAAAAAACGTTTGGATTGCTGGGTCAAACCAGCACGGCTACATTGCTCAGATCTCTGGCAATGCGGATCAGCGGGCATTGCTCTCCTATGGTTAACCGCCCCGCGTCGGATAATCCTGTCACTTCGGCGGGTATGCGAGTTGCGGCAGCCAATGCGTCTTCCAACGGCACTTCTGCCTGCGTGGTCAGGACACGCAGTGCTGTGGTCAAGTCCAAATCAGCCCCCGCTAAAGTGCCATCAGACAGTGTCAAACGGCCGTCTTTGCGGGAAATGCGGCGGCCTTCCAGTTCGAACATGCGCTGGTCTGTGCCAGCCGGTGCCATCGCATCGCTGACCAGAAATATCCGGCCTGGGCCCCGCTTGGCGGCCCAGGCTGTGCGCATGGCTTCAGGGTGAACATGAATACCGTCTGCGATCAGTCCGGCGTTTAATCGACCCGAGGTCAGAACCGCCCCGACAAGCCCGGGAGATCGATTGCCAAGTTGGCTCATTGCGTTGAACAGATGCGTGACGCAGGACGCACCGGCTTCGGCATAGGACAAGCAGGTATCAAAATCCGCATCACTGTGGCCCAGCGAAACAACGGCGCCTGCTGAGACCAGCGCTTTCACCTGCGCAATTGACACGTTTTCTGGCGCAACCGTCAGCATCAATGCGGGCAGGGCATGCGCAGCCGCGACAAGCGTCGTCAGGTCCTCGTCATCCATGGGGCGGATCAGGGCTGCATCATGGGCACCTTTCCGAGCCACCGAAAGATGCGGCCCTTCCAGATGCAGGCCAGCGATCCCCGGAACACCCGCAGAAATCGCGGCCTTGACCGCTTCGATGGCGGCGCGGGTCTTGGCTGCGGTATCCGTGATCAGGGTGGGAAGGATCGAGGTCGCCCCAAGCGTCCGGTGCGCCTTGGCGATGCGTGCCAGTGTTTCGACAGACGGGGCGGCGTTGAACATCACTCCGCCGCCGCCATTCACTTGCAGGTCAACATAACCGGGCGCCAGTATATCGCCTTGCAGGTCGACAAGCTTGCCAGCGTCTGTCTTCACGTCAACGCCTATGTCAGCTATGCGGCCCGACTCCAGCCGCAGCGCGGCACCGTCGTGCAATCTGGTGCCGTCGTAAACAAGCCCGCCGTGGTAGGTGATCGCCTGGCCGCTCATACCGTTTCCGTCACTTTTCGCAGGTGACGTGGCGCATCCGGGTTGATCCCGCGCTGTACTGCGACCTGCTCGACCATTGAATAAAAGGACACGATAGCCGCCACCGGGTCCGTCAGCCAGTGATCCGTGCGGACATGAGGCAGCACCTCGGCCTTTGTGACCATTGCGCTGGTGGCAAATACCTGTGCTCCTTTGGCCGCGAGCGTGTCGGCAACCTCGGCCAACAGCGGCTCAGCCGGATCATTGGCGGCAAAGGCAATAACCGGGAACCCGCCTTCCACGATCGAGACCGGGCCGTGCAGCACCTCGGCCGAGGAATAGCTTTCGGCATGGATCTGGCAGGTTTCTTTGAATTTCAGCGCAGCCTCGTTCGAGATTGCTACGCTTGGTCCGCGGCCAAGCGTATAAAGCGAGCTTTGGGTGACGACAGCCGCCGCTTTGCTCCAGTCACACCGCGTGGCGGCATCAAGGTGCTTGGGCAGGTCACGCAGCGCAGCCAGAAGATCTTTGTCGCCTTTCAGTTCCGCCAGCAGCCAAAGCCCGGCAACCAGCGAGGTCACGAATGTCTTTGTCGCCGCTACACTAAGCTCAGGACCCGCGTGCAGCGGCAAAGCCGCCTCAGCCGCCAGTGCAAGGGGCGACGACGGATCATTTGTGATTGCCACCGTGCTGGCCCCGGCCTTTCGGGCACTTTTCGTAAGCTGCACGATATCCGGGCTTTTTCCTGATTGTGAAACAGAAAGGCAAAGCGCCCCGGCCACATGCAGGTCGGCGCCATACACGGACGCGACTGACGGGCCGACGGATGCCATGGGCAAACCAAGAAGCAGTTCGCTTGCGTATTTCAGAAATGTGCAGGCGTGGTCCGAAGAGCCACGCGCCGCCGAAATCATGAACTTCAGCCCGCCGTTCCGGGCGACGTCCGTCGCTGTGCTCAGGGCATCTCCGCCATTGCTGAGTAATCGCTCGACAGCAACAGGAATCTCTTCGATTTCCTGACGCATCAGGGTCGTTTTCGGGGTCATCGGGGCAGCCTTTCCATCGGAATCACAGATCATGGAGTGAGTCGCAGCTCAGCCACGAAGTCGTAGGCATCGCCGCGATAGTTGGATTTTGTGAACTCGGCGACGCGCCCGCCTTCCAGATGGGAAATCCGCTGGATGCTCAGCCCTGCTGCGCCTTCGGCGACACCGAGCAGAGCGGCATCTTCAGCCTCAAGATTAACGGCGGAAATCTTCTGGATAGCGCGAACTGGTCGGCAGCCGTTTTCTTCCAGAAGATCGTAGAGTGAGTCGCGCACGGCTAGTGGGTTTGGCAGAATGTCCAATGGCAACGAGGCACGTTCGACTGCCATGGGGCGCCCGCCAGCTTCTCGCAGGCGGCAAATGCGGGCCACCTGTCCGTCAGCGGGCAGCCCGAGTACCGCCGTTTCCTCGGGTGATGGCAGAAAAACGCCCCGTTCCAACCACTTGGAGGTTGACTCCATGCCGCGCAGGCGCATGTCCTCACTGAACGAAGTCAGATGCGAAAGCGATTGTTCCAATTTCGGCGCGGCGTTCCGCACGAAAGATCCGGAACCCTGCCGCTGTACGATTGCGCCCTGTTTCACCAATTCCTGAATGGCCTTGCGCACGGTGACCCTGGACAGGCCGGTGATCTCGGCGATTTCGCGCTCGGGCGGTAATGAGGAATTCGGGGGAAGGACACCAGCGTCGATGCCTTCTTCCAGCCGCTGGCGCAGCCGGACATAGCGCGGCCCGCCGCTGTTTTCGAGCCAGTCGTCAGAAGCCAGAAAAGAAGCTGCGTTCATGCCGAATGCTCCACTTGAAAAGCCCGGGCCAACGCGATGGCCCCGTCGATAGGCGTACCTTTTGGTTCTGTTACTGCGCCACGCGCACGATCCGGCAGATACGCCTCGTAATGAGGGCCAATACCCCCGGTCAGGCATAATGGCATGGCCGGCGTCCAGCCCATTGCTTCCAGTGCCTGCAAAAGATGCACGGCGCCTTCGCGCATAAGCGAAACCGCCCGTTCATCCCCTGACCTAGCTGCCGCTGTCACCTGTCGCGCAATTTGGCCGAATTCATGAGGTCGGGCCGCAGCCGCGAAAGCGACAATGCCGCTTGTACTGCCAAATTCGTTCAGCAAGGCCTCAGTCAGGTTGGATTTTGGCACCAGCCCATCCCATGCATCCAGCGTCACCGAAAGCGCTCTGCGCCCAATCCACTGAGCAGAAGCCTCATCCCCCAGCACGGAGCCCCAGCCACCGGCAAAGCGTCGGCCGTTTTGCGATTGAAGGGCCAGAAAAGAACCCGTCCCGCAATGGGCGATTGCACCGTCGGTTGCCTGATGCGCACCCGCCAGCGCAGGGTGGCGATCATCCTCGACCAGTATACTGTCCAACGGCAAATCCGAGGCCACCCGCTGGGCGATCTGATCACCGGTAACGCCTGCCAGTCCAAAATACGCCGGTGCCGGTCTCAGGACGTCTGGCTGAACACTGAGCTTGGTCGCAAGCATTTTCAAGCCGTCTTTCAGACGTGCAATCGCACCGTCATAATCGCTGGCTACGTTGGCGGGGCCAACCTCGACCACCAGCCGCTGCTCCCCATCGTCATAGGCGATCCGACAGGTCGTTCCGCCGCCATCTGCTGCGATGATTGGATTGTTTTTCGACCTAAGCATGATGATACCTATATAATGCCTATGCTGTAATGTAAATGCCAAAGTAAATCCAATAAGGGCAGAAAGATCAAAAATACATTGATTAATAAGGCCAATAGCGGCTGAAAAAAAATTAGTGGACAAATGGTATTGTATAGGTATGCTTTCTGGCAACGAGGAGAAACACGTGCTGCCACACATTACCGAACAACTCCACCCGGACGCATATGATTTGGGCAACCGACCGCTGGAAGAAGCGGCGCTGGCCTTGTGCAGGGGTCAACAGGAAGCGGCCGGTGCCCCGCAGGGCGCCCTGCGTGCGATTTGCGACGGTGCCGACGCCATGGCCCGCAGTCTGGCATCAGGTGGTTCATTGTATTACGCGGCGGCGGGGTCTTCGGGGCTGATGGCTGCGGCTGATGCAATGGAACTGGGCGGCACTTTCGGTATCGACGAAAACTGTATCCGTATCCTGATGGCCGGAGGGCTGCCGCAATCCGCGCATATGCCCGGTGGAACCGAGGATGACACCGATGGGCTGGTTGAAGGGCTGGCCGGACTTACGTGCAACGACACGGTCATTGCTGTCTCTGCCAGCGGCAGCACTCCTTATACACTTGAGGCGGCGAGACTTGCGCGTGCTGCGGGTGCCTGCACGATCGGGATAGCCAACAACCCGGGCAGCCCACTTTTGGCGCAATGCGATCACGCGATTCTGCTTGCCACCCCGCCTGAACTGATTTCAGGCTCAACCCGAATGGGCGCCGGTACAGCCCAGAAAATCGCGCTGAACATGCTTTCCAGCCTTATGGCAATCAAGTTGGGTCATGTTCATGACGGGATGATGGTCAACTTGCGAGCAGACAATGCAAAGCTGCGGGCGCGTGCGACCGGCATCGTCGCCCGGATCGCCGGAGTTGATGCAAGCACCGCCCAAAACGCCCTGGCACAAGCGCAAGGAGACGCCAAATCCGCCATCCTTATCGCTGCTCGCGGCGTTTCACTGGCGGCAGCCGATGCGCGCCTGAAAGAAACGGGCGGAGTTCTGAGCGCGGCACTGACACCTGATAAATAACTGCAAACCAAATGGGAGAGTACAATGAAACGTAATAGCCTGAAACTGGCCTTGCTTGGTGGGACGCTGTTAGCCTCTGCCGCCTATGCCGAAGACGTCACGCTGACCATCGAAAGCTGGCGTAACGATGACCTGACCCTGTGGCAGGACCAGATCATCCCGGCCTTTGAAGCAAAGCATCCTGGCATCAAAGTCCAGTTCACGCCGTCTGCTCCGGCAGAATACAACGCGGTTTTGAACTCGAAACTTGATGCGGGGTCTGCCGGTGACCTGATTACCTGCCGCCCCTTCGATGCTTCGTTGGCGCTTTATGAGGCTGGTCACCTGACCGATCTGTCCTCGGTCGAGGCGATGAACAACTTCTCGGACGTTGCAAAGTCTGCCTGGCAGACGGATGACGGTTCGGCCAGCTTCTGCGTGCCGATGGCGTCGGTAATTCACGGCTTCATCTACAACAAGGACGCTTTTGCCGAGTTGGGGCTCGAAGTGCCGACCACGGAAGACGAGTTCTTTGCCGCCTTGGACAAAATCAAGGAAGACGGCACTTA
This sequence comes from Ruegeria sp. SAZD013, assembly GCF_059612525.1. Lineage (NCBI taxonomy): Bacteria > Pseudomonadati > Pseudomonadota > Alphaproteobacteria > Rhodobacterales > Roseobacteraceae > Ruegeria > Ruegeria sp. SAZD013. Next base: position 75,115 of record NZ_JBXWQT010000009.1, read on the forward strand.
CATCCCAATGGCGATGGGTACCAACGACCAATGGGAAGCTGCCACGATGGGTTACAATAACATCGGGCCGAACTACTGGAAGGGTGAAGAAGGTCGTCAGGCGTTGATCGCAGGCGAACAGAAGCTGACCGACGAAGCCTGGACAGCCCCGTACGCAACGCTGGCCCGCTGGGGTGCGTATCTGGGTGATGGCTACGAAGCACAGACCTATCCCGACAGCCAGAACATCTTCACTTTGGGCCGCGCAGCCATCTATCCTGCGGGATCATGGGAGATTTCCGGCTTCAACGCACAAGCCGATTTCGAGATGGGAGCTTTCAAGCCTCCGGTTCAGAACGCGGGCGACACCTGCTATATCTCGGACCATACGGATATCGGCATCGGCATGAACGCGGCTACGAAGAATCCTGAAGCCGCTGAAACATTCCTGACCTGGGTCGCAAGCCCTGAGTTTGCTGAGATCTTCGGCAACGCTTTGCCCGGGTTCTTCCCGCTGTCGAGCACTCCGGTCGAGTTGCAGGACCCGCTGGCCAAGGAGATCGTCGGCTGGCGTGAAGAATGTGAATCGACCATCCGCTCGACCTACCAAATCCTGTCGCGCGGAACACCAAACCTCGAGAATGAGACCTGGGGTGCATCCGTTGCCGCGATCAAAGGTGCCAAGTCGCCCGAAGAGCTGGGTGCAGAACTGCAGACAGGCCTCGCCTCGTGGTACGCACCACATCAGTAAGCTGAACCATACCCGGGCAGCATGAGTTGCCCGGGTACGCCCAGCATTCCATTGAAAGCGCTCCCCATGACCCGCCCCCGCATCCGCTGGCATATCGTCGTGTTTCTGGCACCAGCCGTACTTGTCTACACAGCGGTGATGATCTTTCCCCTGTTCAATACGCTCCGTCTGGCCCTTTACTCTGAGGTCGACCAGAGCCGCGTATTTGTTGGACTGCAGAACTTTCAAACGCTGTTTTTCGATCCGATCTGGTCGGAACAGTTCTGGAATGCGCTGGGCAACAATTTCTGGTTCTTTCTGGTTCACATGCTGGTGCAGAACCCTATCGGCGTCGCGCTGGCCGCACTGCTCAGCCATCCGCGCCTGCGATTTGCGGTGCTCTATCGGTCGGCGATCTTCATTCCGACAATCCTCAGCTTTGTGATTGTCGGGTTTGCATGGAAATTGATCTTGTCGCCCATCTGGGGCATCGCGCCTTCGATGCTGGACGCGGTTGGGCTGAAATCCCTCTTTGCGCCGTGGTTGGGGAAGGAGGAATACGCTCTGACCACTCTGGCGCTGATTTCGGTCTGGCAGTTTGTCGGTATCCCGATGATGCTGATCTACGCGGCCTTGCTGTCGATCCCCGAGGAAATCCTGGAAGCCGGGGAAGTGGATGGCATCACCGGTACAAGCGCCTTCTGGAAGATCAAGCTGCCGCTGATCCTGCCCTCGATCGGGATCATCTCAATCCTGACATTTGTCGGCAATTTCAACGCTTTCGATCTTATCTATGCTGCACAGGGTGCTCTGGCGGGGCCTGATTTCTCGACCGATATTCTTGGCACCTTCATGTATCGCACATTCTTTGGCTTCCAGCTGCAATTAGGTGATCCGCATATGGGTTCGGCCATTGCTGGTGCGATGTTTGCAATTATCCTGCTGGGTGTCTGTGTCTACCTATTCGGCATCCAGACCCGGATGCGCCGGTACCAGCTGTAAGGAGCAGATGACATGAACAAGGCCCGCTCCAACCCGCTAAACACCTTCGCGATGCATGGTGCACTGATCTTTTATACGCTGATCGCACTGTTTCCGGTTTTCGTGATCCTGATCAACAGCTTCAAGACCCGCAAGGCGATCTTTCGCGAACCGCTGGCGCTGCCCGATGCCGACAGTTTTTCGATGATCGGATATCAGACAGTGATGAAGCAGGGGGATTTCTTCCTTTATTTCCAGAACTCTCTGATTGTGACTGTTGCATCCCTGACATTGGTCCTGCTGTTTGGCGCAATGGCGGCTTATGCGCTGAGTGAGTACCGGTTCAAGGGCAACATGCTTATGGGTCTCTACCTGGCGCTTGGAATCATGATCCCGATCCGCATCGGCACCGTGGCCATCTTGGAAATGATGGTGGCGACCGGGCTGGTGAACACGCTGTGGGCACTTATCCTTGTCTATACGGCGCAGGGCCTGCCCTTGGCGGTGTTCATCCTAAGCGAGTTCATGAAACAGGTGAGTGACGACCTCAAGAATGCGGGCCGTATCGACGGGCTAAGCGAATACACAATCTTCTTTCGGCTTGTGTTGCCGCTGGTGCGTCCGGCAATGGCAACGGTTGCCGTGTTCAACATGATCCCGATCTGGAACGATCTATGGTTCCCGCTGATCCTGGCTCCTGCGGAAGAGACCAAGACACTGACACTGGGCAGCCAGGTCTTCATCGGTCAGTTTGTGACAGACTGGAACGCGGTCCTGTCAGCCCTTTCAATGGCGATCCTGCCGGTGCTGATCCTCTATGTGATCTTCTCGCGACAGCTTATCCGCGGCATCACGTCAGGAGCGGTGAAATGACTCGCGTCCTGATCGCAGGCCTTGGGAACATGGGGCTGAGCCATGCGCTGGCACATCACCATCACCCGGACGCGCAGATTGTCGGGCTGGTGAACCGATCCGGCCGCGTGGATCACTCTGATCTGACGCGCTATCCGGTGTATTCAAGTTTTGAAGCCGCTCTGACCGAAACCAAACCGGATCTGGTTGTTATCGCGACTTATTCGGACAGTCACGCGGATTACGCCTGCGCTGCGATGGAGGCGGGTGCCCATGTGTTTGTCGAAAAACCACTCGCCACCAACGTTGTCGATGCGCGGCGTGTGGTCGAAACAGCGGCGCGGCTGAACCGAAAGCTGGTGGTGGGCTATATCCTGCGCCACCACCCATCCTGGATGCGCCTGATCGCCGAGGCTCGCACTCTGGGTGGCCCCTATGTGTTCCGTCTGAACCTGAATCAACAATCCTCAGGGCCTGAGTGGGAGACGCACAAGGCCCTGATGCAGACCACGTCACCCATCGTGGATTGTGGTGTGCATTATGTCGATGTGATGTGCCAGATCACCGATGCAAAGCCTGTTCGCGTCCATGGCATGGGACTGCGCCTGTCGGATGAGATCGCGCCTGACATGTACAATTACGGCCAGTTTCAGGTGGTGTTCGATGACGGTTCGATCGGGTGGTACGAGGCTGGCTGGGGTCCGATGATGTCCGAAACTGCGTTTTTCGTGAAGGACATCGTTTCGCCCAACGGGTCTGTTTCGATCACCGACGGAAACAAGGGCGCGTCAGCAGACATCGATGGTCATACCAAGGTTGGTGGCCTTCTGGTTCACACGCCGCAGGGCGACCGGACTATCGACATGCCTGATGAGCCCGGTCATCAGGAACTCTGCGATGCTGAACAAGCCTATATGCTGCGCGCCATCGCCGAGGATATCGACCTGACCCGCCACATGTCCGACGCCGTACAATCCCTTGCAATCTGCCTGGCCGCTGACCAAAGCATCCGCACCGGCCAACCCGTTTCTCTTGAGGAGACCAGCCAATGACCGCCCTGTCACTGAAAAACATTCACAAATCTTTTGGCAATGTAGAGGTCCTGAAGGACATCAGTCTTGAGGTTGAGGACGGCGAGTTTGTGGTTTTTGTCGGCCCTTCCGGATGCGGAAAGTCCACTCTTCTGCGCGTTATTGCAGGGCTTGAAGACGCCACATCGGGCGAGATCAGAATTGCGGGCGAGCAGGTCAATCTGACCCCGCCCTCGAAACGCGGCATCGCCATGGTGTTCCAGAGCTACGCGCTTTATCCACACCTGAATGTACGCGGCAACCTGACCCTTGCCCTGAAACAGGAACGCCAGCCGAAAACCGTGATCGACGAGCGCGTCGCCGAGGCGAGCCGGATGCTGGGGTTGGAGCCCTACCTTGACCGCTACCCATCCGAACTGTCGGGGGGGCAGCGCCAGCGTGTTGCCATCGGTCGCGCCATCGTGCGCCAACCCAAGCTGTTTCTGTTCGACGAGCCGCTGTCCAATCTTGATGCCGCTTTGCGCATGAACACCCGGATTGAGATTGCAAATCTACACAGGCAACTCTCGGCTTCGATGATCTACGTCACGCACGATCAGACAGAAGCGATGACACTGGCCGACAAGATTGTGGTGCTGCGCGACGGACGGGTGGAACAGGTCGGCACCCCGATGGAGCTGTACAACAACCCGGCAAACCGCTTTGTCGCCGGATTTCTTGGTTCACCTTCCATGAATTTTCTGCCCGCAGACAGCCTGACCCCGGGCGATGCGCGTGAACTTGGGCTGCGCCCGGAGGACATCCGCTTGGAAAGCGGCGGACCGATTGCCGGCACCGTTTCACATGTTGAACAGTTGGGTGGTGATACCAATGTCATTCTGCAAACCAGCAACGTGCCAATCACAGTCCGGTTGTTTGGCCAGTACGCGATTGCCCCGGGTGACGATGTACAATTCGGGTTTGATCCTAGCCGCGCATATTACTTCGGGAATGACGGACAGAGATTACAGTAACGGCAGTTTTCGACCCGTTCTGCACCAGTTTGTTCTGGTGTGAGCGTGACCCAAAGAGTGCAACCGCTGGAAAACATGACTGGTTATCCAAGATTGTGGCGTGTGAACATGAATTGCCCGGATGGCAGGTTCGACCGGAAGTCAGCGGCACGACCGGACAGCGCCCTGTAGAACTGACGCAAGCCGGGCTCGATGTCTTCAGCCAGATTTTCGCACTGTTGGCACAAGGTATTGACCAGGCTGTTAGGGTGTCGATTTGTGATCGCCAAAATCAGCTCTGCATGTGCAACCCTGAGTTCCTGGAACGCCGCTGTTTGCAACAGGGCCTGATCGCCCACCAAAACAAAGACGGATTCCGGGTTGGCTTTGCCTTTCAGATCAACATGCCCGGCCTCTAACATGGCCAGATTCCCATGCGTGATTTCATGGACGCCGTTTGAAACGACGATGTCGTAGTCGACCGTTCGACAGCATTGTTCGATCCGCGCTGAGACATTCACGACGTCACCGATGACCGTATAGTTGAACCGTTTCTGCGAGCCGATATTGCCGACGCAGGCCTGTCCGGTCGCAAGCCCCGTTGCCAGCGCGATAGGGGGGCGGTTTCGCATGATGTCGGATGCATTGAACTCTGCCAAAGCGCGCCGCATCTTCAGCGCGGCTAATGCAGCCCGGCACGGGTGGTCAGCGACAGGTAAAGGCGCGTTCCAGAACGCCATAACAGCGTCGCCGATAAACTTGTCGATGGTTCCTCGTTCAGCCAGTATCTGGTCGCCGATACTGGAAAAAAGCGCATTCAGCAGCGAGACCAGCTCGGTGGCAGATGCGGACTCAGACAAAGGTGTAAAACCCCGGATGTCGGAAAACATCACTGTGATATCCTGCGTCTCACCTCCCAATTGCAGCTGATGTCCCGAGGCTTCCATCTCATCAAGGATCTCCGGGGCGACGTAATGAGAAAAGACTTTTCGGATTTTGCGCTTTTCCCGTTCGGTAGACAGGAAAAGATATCCTGCCAGCAGCCCGAAATTAGCCATGCCACCGATAAGCGGAAATGTGGCGTCGAACAAAACCGACTGGTTTTGAAAGACCAGCCAACTCAAAATCAGAACGGCGGCAGCGGCGACACCGCCTGCAATGAAAGATGCAACCGCACCAAAACTGGACATGACGGCAATCACGACAAGCCCGAGAAAGGCGAAGGCAAGCATTTCCTGCGCTGCGGTCACATCCGAGCGGCTTAGCATTTCGTTGGTCAGGACCTGTTCCAACACCTGGGCGTGAATTGAAACGCCGGGAACGCTCTCGCCAAGCGCCGTCTGGTGCATATCGAATAAACCGGCGGCCGACGTTCCTATCAGTATGATCCGCCCCTCAACTTCCGCCCGAACGTCCGCATCATCCGAGCCTTTGAGGATATCGTTGGCCGAAATATACAGCTCGGGCGCATCGCGCCTGTATCTCAGCCAAATCTCGCCGTTTTCTGTCGTTGGTATCCGGTATCCCCCGACCTCAACCGCCAACATTATGCCTGTTTCATCCTGCGCACCTTCGGCCACAATATTGGTCTCGCCCAAGGCAACTCTAAGGGCTTCAATTGACAGACCCGGCAACAGCCCATCCGGCCCGCGCCAAAGAACCGGCACGCGGCGCATGATACCTGTTCCGCCGATGGGCGAGACGTTGACCCCACCAATACCTGCCGCGGTCCGGCCCAACGGAGGCGCAATTGGCGTCCAATGAGGAACTGAAATTAGACCCGCGGCGGGATTTTCACCGAATTCAATGATACCTGCTTTTGCAGTGATGGGGTTTCCTTCCGCCGACATTCGTGCGGCAGTCCCAAGAACGACCGGCCAATAGGCGATTTCCATCCCAAGCAAGACATCATTATCGAGCTTTTGAGCGTGCCGTCCAACTGTGAGGACCCCTTCCAGCGATGGATCGTTCAGAAGCCGTGCGGGGGAAAACCGGTCAGGCTCAGCGAACAACATATCAAATGCAATAGCCGCAGCACCGTATTCACCCAGATTCTGAACCAATTGCGCCACCAGAGTCCGGGGCCAGGGCCATTGCCCCCAATTGGCCAGAGAGGCTTCGTCAATATCTACAACCCGTATGGGAAGGTCGGGATTGAACTCTCGCGGAGATGACCTTTGCAGAACGTCGAAATAGATCAGACGGGTCATTCGCACCGGATAGGGATCCATGACCCGGATGAAACAGCCCACCAGGATCAGACACAATCCGACAAGGCGGAACGCCCATTTCCCTGTCTTGGTTTTGCGCTTCTCGTTGCTCACGTCGTTCTCCGGACAAGTGAGTCCATTTCAGCTTTTCCGACAACGCTACCGGAGCAGCTCACTATTTGATTCTTGCTGCTCTGGATCTTCCTGACCTGGTTCCTCCCGATCAGGTTCTTCTGGTTCAGGTTCTTCCGGTTCCGGTTCAGGTTCTTCCGGTTCCGGTTCGGGTTCTACTTCCGGCTCTGGTTGTGACGGGGGCGATGGCGGTGCTGCGACGCTGATTGCGCGCGGCTGCGGCGCAGTTCTGCGAATGTCGGCCCTGTCGACTTTGGCCTGCTGCACGGGTGCACCTTCGCCAGAACACCCCTCAACCCTCACCTGTAATGGAGGCAGCAGGCCTTCCTGCGACTGAACAAATGGGAAACCAGATTTCAGCGCCTGATCATACTGCGCCTGATCAGCAGGCCGCCCGACTGTCCCGCCTCCACTGGTGGCATACATGCTGCATACGCGGCCTGTGGACCTGCAAGACCCCTGTGCACTGCACATTTGAACCGTTCCGTGCAGGACAAGCATTGCACTCTGGGTTTGTGATACGACCCACATGTCGAAAGTTGTGCCACGAACTGCCATAGTCGCAGTCGGTGTCTTGATCGAATATGCACCTTTTCGGCTTTTGCCGGAAATGAATCGAAAGCTGCCACCCAAGGCCTGCACGGCAAAGCTTTTGGCCTTTCGATTGCCGCGCAGCATAGTCACGTCCAACACCATATGCGCATTGGGGCCAACGGCAATTTTTGTTTCATCCACAAATACGATCTGTACCAAACCGCTGTGATCTGTAGATATCGTATCGCCTGATTCAACGTCCATTCCTGAAATGACAGGCTGAGTGTTTCCGGCGCGAATGATCTGAGCGCCTTGCTTGGCGCTGATAACTGTTCCGATGTTGGCAAGGGCCTGCGCCGGCATGAGCGCGACAACAAATACAACCAAAACAATCTTTAACCAAGTCAAACCAGAGCCCCTTCCCCCGACGGGTCTAAGTAAGCGCGAAGCGCGCCAAGCTCGATTTTTGCCCCCAGAAACGTGTTATTCTTATTCAAATGCTCTAAAATGCTAGCAATATTTATGCATTATGGTGTGTATTTGTAGCAAGTTGTTTTTTAATCCGCGTTTACCAGCTTAAACACTTACGGATATGTGGGCGATGGTCTCCGCCATGGTCAGTAGGTATGAACAACATGCTAACACCAATGGAAAAGAGAGCCGTAAGTGGGGCTAACTGGCAGGTGTTTAGCAAAGCAACTGAACAGGCCAAAGCGCAGTATCCGTCAAACTCGCGCATAGGGCACTTGGCTCATCGCTTTTCTCGCGATGAGCCTTGATGCTTTTGCAGCGTGTTGTTGAAGGATCAGAGGAATTGTTCGGGCAACAATGCGTCTGGCATGTTTTGGTAACACACTGGTCTCAGGAACCGCCGGATTGACAATGTGCCAACCGAGGTAGCACCGAAATTGGTCGAAGCGGGGTAGGGGCCGCCATGCACCATGCTGTCACAGACCTCGACGCCCGTGGGAAAGCCATTGGCCAGCACACGTCCGGCCTTGCGCTCGAGGATCGGCATCAGGGAACGCGCGGTGTCCATGTCCGCATCATCCATATGCAGGGTACAGGTCAGCTGACCTTGCAGGCTGTGTGCGACGGCCTGCATTTCGTCAGGCGTTTCGGCGGTCACAATAACGCCTAGCGGGCCAAAAACCTCTTCACCAAGGGTTTCGTTTGCCAGCCAGTTCACAGCATTGGTGCGATACAGGTGCGGGGACGCGGTGCGTTGGCCACACATCGAGGTCAGAACCTCCTGCACACCTGTTGTATTGGCGATCCTTGCCTGACCAGCTCGATAAGCGTCGGCGATGCCGTCGGTTAGCATGGTCTGCGCGGGTGTCTTTGACAGGGCGGTTCGCGCGGTCTCAGCGAAGCGGTCCGCTGCTGCACCCGCCAGCATAACGGCGACCCCGGGGTTGGTACAGAACTGACCTGCGCCCATGGTCAGCGACCCCGCCCAGTTCTGAGCAATGTTGTCGCCCCGGTTCGTCAGCGCAGCATCGAGAATGAACATCGGGTTGACCGAGCCAAGTTCACCGAAAAACGGGATTGGCTCAGGACGCGCGGCACACAGATCGAACAGTGCCCGACCACCAGCCAATGAGCCAGTGAATCCGACAGCCCTGATCAGCGGGTGTTGTACCAAAGCGGAACCTACGGTCCGGTCACCCCCCTGAATCAGACTGAAAACACCGGGATGAATTTTGCAGCGTTCGATGGCAGCATGTATGGCCTCGGCTATGATCTCACCGGTACCCGGGTGAGCGCTGTGCCCTTTTACGACAACGGGGCACCCAGCAGCCAAAGCGGCTGCGGTGTCGCCGCCTGCGGTTGAAAAGGCCAAAGGGAAATTCGAAGCACCGAATACAGCGACAGGGCCAATAGGGCGCTGAATCATTTTCAGATCCGGGCGCGGCAGCGGCGAGCGGTCTGGCAACGGGCCGTCGTGGCGCCGATCCAGATACTCACCGCTCAGAATATGTGTGGCAAACAAGCGAAGTTGACCCGATGTGCGACCCCGCTCCCCTTGCAGACGGGCCTCGGGCAGGCCGGTTTCCTGCGTGCCTATTGCAGTAATCGCCTCGGCGCGGGCTTCGATCTCATCTGCTATGGTATTCAGAAATGCCGCGCGGTCTTCCCGGGTCGAAAAACCATAGCTCCAGAACGCTTCTTCGGCAGCTTCCGCAGCTGCATCAACATCCTGAAGACGCCCCACCGAAAAACTGTGTGAAGATCCAAAAGCGGGCTGTGACTGAAAAACCGTGTCACCTGAAAGCCAATTTCCAGCGATGAGGTGCTTACCATGGGGGGAGCAGGTCATGAATGTTCCATATCTACGATTCTAATGTTATGGATAATGTATCCAATTAAGGAGGGCAATCAAGCGCCCTGTTAGGTCTCCTCCATGGCGCGTTTTGCCACGATCATCTCCAGCAGTTGTTCCTTTGTTCGCCGGATGTGCCGCATCAGCATGTCACAGGCTTCGTCGACGTTCCCTGCTTGCGCTAGTTTCAACAGCTCTCGATGTTCTTTTTTCGCCGGTTCCCGCTGCTTCATCACGCTCAGATGCATTCGGACATAGCGGTCTGATTGCAGATTGACGCGATCCAGCAATTCATTTGTCAGTTTCCTCTGCGATGCCGCGTAAAGGGCGGAGTGGTATTGATAGTTCAGGATCCCCCACTTCCCGACGTCATTCTCGTCATAAGACGCTTCCATCTGTGTCAATATGTCGTTGCATCGCGCAAAGTCGGCAGATGTCATCTGCGGAATGGCTCTGCGGAAAAGATCGACTTCAATAAGCATTCGAAGGTCGAATATCTCTCCGATTTCATTCAGGGAGTGCTTGGTGACTGATCCGCCCCGATTATTGGCCCATTGAATCAGGCCTTCAGCGTTCAGACGCTTCAGGGCCTCGCGGATGGGCATCCGCGATACGTCGTATTCCTCGGCCAGAGCTTCCTGGCGAATAGCTTCACCTTCGGCAAGTTCACCATTCAGTATCCGCTCACGAAGATCGTTCGCGATGACATCTGGTAGGCTTTGCTTGGTTATTGCGCGCTTTCCTGCCATATTTTTCCTGCCACTTGTTTGGGTACAGCTACCGGTTACCGGCGGTTATTCCAAGTTGAGCCGCGACGCGACCACTTAGAAAGCTGATTAAGGACACTCCGTTTAATAATGCATCCAATATCCATGTTGTTTCAACCCTGCTGAGACAGCGAGGTAAGACCAAGTGCGAATGGAACCTTCTGTGACCGCCTTTCCCTGAGAGCGGGCACGGTCAATGCACTATTTAGTCAGACACCCCAGGTGTCCGACAAGCGATACCCGCCAGGCCAGGGGTCATCTGGGTCAAGCATGTGTTGATGAATGCCGGTGATCCAGCCGCGCCCACTTATTTCGGGGACAATCGCGGCACGGCCCGCCACCTCGGTGGCATCGACGATCCTGCCAGTGAACCGTGATCCGATGATCGAGACCGCCTCGAATGTCTGACCCGGCGACATCAACCCCTTTGCAGCCATCAGCGCCATGCGTGCGGAAACCGCTGTACCCGTGGGCGATCTATCAACTTTGCCCGGTTGGATTGCGACGGCAGATTTGCCAGTTAATCCGGTCTCGGTCTGGCTGATCGGGCCGCAGAAAGCACAGAATGAAATGTGGTCCCAATCCGGGTTTTCAGGATGCGAAAACCCAAGCTGTTCATTGGCTGCATTGGTGATCTTCACCCCCAATCGGGCGATGTCACGGGCCTCGTGTTCGACAATCTCGAATCCCAATGCCTGTGCATCGACCACGACAAAACTGTCACCCCCATAGGCGGTATCAACCATGATCGTATCCAATCCGGGTACCTCAAGCGGGACGGACAGTTTGTCGGCAAAGCTGGGCAGGTTCTGCACGAAAATGCGTTGCGCTTTTCCACCGCTGCATTCCGCCCGTACACGAACCAGCCCGCCTGGGGCCTCAAGCACCATATGAGTTTCGGGTTCCTGCATCGGAATGATTCCGCCATCCAGCAATACGGTTGAAACACAGATCGAGTTCGAACCGGACATGGGTGGCGTGTCTTCGGGTTCCATAATGATAAAGGCCGCGTCGGCCTTGGGGTGTTTCGGGGGCACCAGAAGATTGACATGACGGAAAACACCGCCCCGAGGTTCGTTCAGAACGAAGTTGCGCAGCGTCTGGTCGCCCGCGACAAAGCTGCGCTGTTCCCACAAGGTATCGCCCGGTGGCGGGGCGACACCCCCAACGATAACATCCCCTACTTCGCCTTCTGCATGGGCTGAAATGACATGAACGGTTTTGCTGCTCCGCATCGGATCTCTCAATATTGTGCGACAGGCTCGCCCAGAGCGTCGAAAATCGGTGTAACGCCCAGACCCGGACGGGCGGGTGCGGTCATCCGGCCGTTGACACGCTTTGGCGCACCCTCGGCAATGTCCACCGTGCCGTAGGAATTGAAATCCGTGGCAGAGAATGTGAACTCGGACGGCGTTGAACGGGCCAGATGTGCAATCGCCGCAGTGGTAATGTCGCCACCCCAGGTGTCTTCGATCGTCATGGGGATGCCGTGCGCCACGCAGAGGTCACGCATAAGGCGGGCTTTGGTCAACCCTCCGACTTTCGAGATCTTGAGGTTGATCACATCCATCGCGTCTTCGGCAATGCCGCGGACCAGCGTGTTGGGGGTGTCGATCACCTCGTCCATCACGAAAGGCAACGCGGTGCGGCGGCGGATCGACACGCATTCCTCATACGTCAGGCAAGGCTGTTCCACATAGACATCCAGACCCGAAATCGCTCCCACCACGCGGGCGGCCTCGTGCCGGGTCCAGCCGGTATTGGCGTCCGCTACCAGCAGGTCCGTCTTTTTCAGAACGGCGCGGGTGGCGTGGATACGGTCAATGTCGTCATTGGCCTCGCCACCCACCTTGAGCTGAAACTTGGTGTAGCCTTCGGCGGCATAGCCTTCGATCTTTTTGGCCATGATCTCGGGTGCTTCCTGACTGATCGCGCGATAAAGCACCACATCGTCCTGCGCCGCGCCCCCCAGCAAGGTGTAAAGCGGCTGTTCCGTGGCCTTGCCCAGCAGATCCCAGCAGGCAATATCCACCGGGGCCTTGGCATAAGGATGACCCCGCAAGGCCGCATCCATCGTGCGGTTGATCTGACCGATATTCAGTGGGTCCTGCCCGATCAAATGCGGGGCCAGCTCTGCCAGCCCGGCCCGGACGCCGAGCGCGAAAGACGGCAGATAGGCCGAGCCAAGCGGGCAGCATTCGGCATAGCCTTTCAACCCCTCATCCGTGATGATTTCCAAAACGGTGCTGTCAAACACTTCGACAAAATTGCCGTTGGACCAGCTATAGCGGCCTTCTTTCAGCGGCAGATTCACCTGATATACGTTCAGCCCGGTGATTTTCATAAGGTGTTCTCCAGATTAGAAGCGTGTGGATGCGAAAGGTGACATATCGAGCACCGGCTTGGCGTCAGTGACCAGATCGGCCACCAGTTCGGCCGTGCCTGCGGATTGGGTCAGCCCCAGATGACCATGGCCAAAGGCATAAATCACCTTTGGTGCGCGCGAAGATCGGTCAATCACTGGCAGGCTGTCGGGCAGTGACGGGCGAAAGCCCATCCATTGCGTGCCGCCCTCTAGGTTAAGGTCTGGCATGAAGCGCCCGGCCTTGGCCAGCAACGTGTCAGCACGCCGGTAATTCGGGGCCAGCTTCAATCCACCCAGTTCGACCGCGCCACCGATGCGCACACCGCCGTTGATCCGGGTCACCACAAACCCTTGCCCCCCAAAGGTCAGATGCGTGCGCAGGTCAAAAGCGCCTTCGGGCAGGGTCGTGTTATAACCCCGCTCGGTCTCTAGCGGGATATGATCCCCTAGGGATTTGGCCAGTTGGTGTGACCAGGCTCCGGCGGCGACAATCACCTGACCTGCCGAAATGTCACCGTTGACGGTGACGAGACGCACGCCGTCATCGGTTGGTATCAGTGCCGTGATCCCTGCGATCTTAACCTGCCCACCGCGCGCGATGAACTGTTCCGCCAGATGCTTGGTCCAGCGGGCCGGATCGACGGTATTCATCCATGTCGGGGTAAAACCCGCATGGGTGAATCGCCGGTTCAGTCCGGGTTGAATCTCGGCAATTGCATCCGGACTGTCCAAAAGATCAAACGGAATGCCATGGTCCTTGCGCAGGTCCCAGGTGGGCAGGCTGGCACGGAATTCGCTCTCATTCTCGAACAACTGCAACTGGCCTTCGCGCTGCATCAGCGCCTCGCCGTCAACATACGCGATCTGGCGCTCCAGCGCGGCGCGGCTGTGGTTCATCAGCGCGGCTTGTGCGGACAGTGAGGCAGCATAACGATCCCGCCAACTGGCCCGCCAGAACCGGAGCATCCACGGTGCAATACTCAGCGCATAAGCGGGTGGAATCGACAAAGGCCCCAGCGGATCAAGCAGCCATTTTGGTGCTTTGCGCATGATCCCTGGGGTTGCAAGCGGCACGATATCTGTAAAGGCAAAGGCCCCGGCATTGCCCTTTGACGCTCCGGCTGCAACGCCTTCACGGTCCAGCACCAGCACCTGCCTTCCACGCTTTTGCAATTCCAGCGCAGCGCTGATGCCAATGATGCCAGCACCGATCACAACTATGTCCGTTTTGGTGTCATGCTGCATGGTTACAGGTTCTCAAATCGTGGTGCGGGGTCGGGGACCGGACAGTGTCTGTCCCCGGACTTGATTTCAAAGCGCGATACCATCACGGAACGGATCATTCGGCGCGAAAACCAACTTGCCTTCCGACATGATATGCGCCTGCCCGGTTAGGGTGGGAATGACACCCCCGTTTGGGCCGGGTTGGTAGCTCAGCACATAGGGGCTGCCGATCACGCTTTCCTGCACAATCTCTTCCCCGGCGGCCAGCGCCCCGTTTTCCGCCAGACAGGCGAGGCGCGCCGAACTGCCCGTACCGCAGGGCGACCGGTCATATTGATTGTCCGGGCACAGTACAAAGTTGCGGCTGTGAACATCCTTGTTGGGGGATTGATCCTGTAGGATCACGTGATCGACCAGTTCTCCGTTTTCACCACGCACGCCCTGTGCGATGCAGGCTTCACGTATGGCGATGGTCAGATCTGTCAACGCACGAGAATTTCCCGGATTCACCGGGATCGGGCTGGGATCAACAATGAAGAACCAATTTCCGCCATAGGCAAGATCGCCGGTTATCGACCCATGGCTGCCGACCTCAATTTGCACAGCTGCCCGCACGCGGCGGCTCTCGACATTTGTGACGCGCACGGTATTGGCGTCCAGCAACTCCACCGAGATGACCCCGACCGGGGTTTCCACCCGGTGCGTGCCCGGCCGGATCCGACCCATATGGGCCAGAGTGACACCCAAACCGATGGTGCCATGCCCGCACATGCCCAGAACGGCATCCGCATCGAAATAGATCACGCCGGTCTCGCATCTTGAATCTTCGGGCGCGACCAGAAGCGCGCCCACCATTCCGGGCTGTCCGCGCGGTTCCAGTAAGATGGATTTGTAGAACACCTCATGCTCGGTGGCCAAGCGTCGTGCACGCTCGGCCAGTGGGCCGGACCCCAGATCGGGGCCACCGTCGAGGATTACCCGCGTAGGCATTCCCCCGGTGTGACTGTCAATCACATGCATTCAGCAATGACCCCGCCCTGGTCGGACCAATCAGTAAACCAAGTGCGGAACAGGTCGTATTGCTGTTCGCAATAGTTGCGCTGGGCATCCGTCAACTCGTCGGTTTCGTTGAAGTGCAAGCGGTACTCTTCTTCGCCGTTCAGGACCAGCAGGTGTTTGTAATACAGTACCAGATCGGTGCCTTCGTCAAAGCTGGCCAGCACGCCAAAGGCTTCTTCCAGTTCCCGCGCGCGAAGGCGGGCTTCGGCATGACCGGCTGCCGCTTTCTGACACAGGGCCGCCAGCAGAAGTGCCTCTTTTGGCAGGGCAGTGCCAATCCCTGTGATCGAGCCGGTGGCGCCGCAATTGACGAAGCCATGGTAGACTTCGGTGTCTACACCAACCATCAGTGTGACCTGATCATCTTTCGAGGTAATGTGTTCCGCCGCATAGCGCAGATCGCTTTTGCCACCGAATTCCTTGAACCCAACCAGGTTGGGATGATCTGCGCGCAGTTCCAGGAACAGATCGGCGCGCGTCGCAAAGCCGTAAACCGGGCTGTTATAGATGATTGCCGGAATATCAGGTGCAGCCGACAGGATCGCTTTGAAATGGTTGCGCTGCGCCGCGATGGACGATCCACGCGACAATACACGCGGGATCACCATAAGCCCTGCCGCACCAACTTTTTGCGCATGTGCGGCAAGCGCTACGGCGGATTTCGAATTTATCGCACCGGTGCCGACGACAACGGGCAGTCCGGCTGCGATCAGACGTTCGACACCTTCCATCCGTTCGGCATCCGACAAGAGAGGCCAATCGCCCATCGAGCCGCAATAGACCACGGCGGACATGCCTGCTTCGATCATTTCCTTGCCCTTTTTCACCAGCGCGTCGAAATCCGGTGTCCGGTCCGGCTTGCAGGGGGTCATCAGGGCTGGCATGGTGCCGGTGAAGATATTCTGGGACATGAAGGTAACCTTCCTAATTGTATTGGGGCGGGGGCTTTTATCGCACATTCGACAGGAATTTGCGGGTATGTTCGGATTGGGCTTCGCTAAAAATCTGCGCGGGCGGACCGATCTCTTCCATCACGCCCTGATGAAAAAAAGCAACCCGGTCTGATACATCACGAGCGAAACCCATCTCATGCGTGACACAAATCATCGTCATCCCTTCTTCGGCCAATAACCGCATCGTGTCGAGAACCTCGCCCACCAGTTCAGGATCCAGCGCCGAGGTTGCTTCGTCAAACAGCATGTATTCCGGCTCCATCGCCAGCGCGCGGGCAATGGCAAGTCGCTGCTGCTGACCGCCCGATAAGGCCGAGGGAAAGACGTTCAGCTTCTCGCCCAACCCTACATGGGTCAACTGCTTTGCGGCAATGTCACACGCCTCGTCCCTCGACTTGCCTTTGACAATCTTCGGGGCCAACGCAACGTTTTCCAGTGCTGTCAGGTGCGGAAAGCTGTTCCATTGCTGGAACACCATCCCCAGCTTTGTGCGCAGCTTGTTGATGTCGGTGCCTTTAGCATGAACATCAATGCCATCAACCCTGACCGATCCTTGCTGGATCGGTTCCAGCCCGTTGATGCAATAGAGAAGGGTCGATTTACCGGAGCCTGACGCACCGATCACCGACAGAACTTCTCCTTTCTGCACATCCAGATCGATGCCTTTCAGCACATGCAGCGATCCGAAATATTTGTGCAGGTCGCGAATTTCGATCATTGGGCCCACCTTTTTTCTAGTGACGCGGAATACCGCGAAATCGGATAGCTGAGCGCGAAATAGAACGCGCCAGCGATTGTCAGGATCAGGAACGGTTCCTGCGTGCGGGTGATCAGGATCTGGCTGGCCTTGAGCAGCTCGACATAGCCCAGAACTGAGACCAGTGCGCTGTCTTTCATCACACCCAACGCGACCCCGACCCATGCCGGGAACACCGCGCGCCCACCGATCGGGAAGACGACATAGCGCAGATCCTGCCAATAGGTCATGCCCAGACTGCGCGCCGCGCGGCGCATCGGATCGCCGACGGCCTCAATCCCGCCGCGCGCGACATTCGCAACCAGTGCTGCCGTGTAGATGGACAGGATCACCACGCCCGAAGCGAACGGGTCCAGATTGAGTCCGACAATTGGTGCAAAGTTGTAAAACAGCACCAGTTGGATGATCAGAGGGACCGAACGGAAAATGTCCAGAACCGGAGCCAACGTCAGGGTCGCTGCCAGTTTGCCCTCGTACAGAAGCCAACCGCACACCATGCCAAAAACCGTTCCAATGGAAATCGAAAGCACTGAAATCCAGAGCGTTCGCAACGCGGCTTCGCCCAGAAACCACAGATCGTTGATGTTGAAGCCGCTGAAAAAGCTGACAGTGGGTTGCATCTGTGCCTCCTTCAGTAGCGGAAAAGCCGGGACGCCAGCAGGCGCGAGGCAAGAAGGATGATTTTGACGATCACGTAGTAGATGACCGCGGTGACGGCGAAATATTCAAAGATTCGGAAAGTGCGCGAGGCAAAGAACTGCGTCTCGCCCGACAGTTCCCGGAAGCCGACCAGCATACCCAGTGACGACATCAAAACAGCCCAGACCATCTGGTTCGTGATCGGATGATAGACAATGCGAAACACCTGCGGGATCACGACGCGTGTGTAAGCCTGCCACGCAGTCATGCCCAGCGATCGCGACGCACGTAACTGTGTCTCGGGGACGGCCTGAAAGCCGCCACGGAAGTTTTCAGCCAGATAACCGGCGCAATTGAATGTCAGTCCGGCCAGCACGATGAAGTACGGCGACAGATGCAGGCCAAAGGCACCAAGCCCGAAGCCGAAAAAGAACAGCTGGAACAGTGCCGGAGTATTGCGCGCCAGTTCGACCCAGGCTGAGGCGAACCAGTAAGGCAGTCCTTTCAGGTGCAGCCGCGTCAGTGCTAGACAAAGCCCGATGATGATGCCAAGGACCATTGCCAGCACGGCAACCTGTATCGTCAGCAGCGATGCTTCAAGCAGGTCTGGCAGGCTTTTCATCACCGGCCGCCAATGGAAGTTATAGTCGAACACGGGTGTTCCTCGCGCAATTTACCAGTCCTTTCGCCCGAAGAGAACCGGGCGAAAGGTTGGTACGGTAAAGGATCAGTACATTACGCCGGGAATGCGAAGTTCGGGGGCTTCGCCACCGACATAATTTCCCCAATGCTCCTGATAGCGGCCCGAACGCACCTGGTGGGTCACGAACAGGTTCAGGAAGTTCAGCCAGGTGACATCTTCGCGCTTGCCGACAACCGAAGTGTAGTCGGTGGTCCATGGCATGCGAGGACCGGCAACAACAGTGTCATATTGCTGGGTAATCGGCAGCACGGCAGTGTTTGTGGTAATGCCGATATCGGCCTTGCCCTGAGCCACCGCCAGGAACACTTCATTCTCGGATTGATAGCCCTGATAATTGCCTTCTTCACCCCATTCGGCGGCGATCTTCAGCCATTCCTGCTCGGGCACGGTGCCGATCGCGGCAGCCACGCGCTTGCCACGGATATCCTCGAAGGTTTCAATGCCACTTTCGGCATTCACCACACCCTGCGCATAATAGATGGCGTAAGGAATGGTAAAGCCCACCGTCCGCGCCCGTTCAAGGCTGTCCGAGGTTGCTCCGAACACAACGTCTGCGCGTCCGGTGACGATCACTGGCAGGCGTTCCGCCCAGGTCAGCGGCAGGATTTCGGCCTCAACTTCAAGAGCGGCGGCCAGATCATTGCAGTATTCGACATCAAAGCCTGCCGGTTCGTTATTCGCGTCGCGATACCCAATTGGCGGAAAATCCAACACAACACCGCAGCGCAATGTCCCGCGATCTACGACATCGTCCAGCGTGTCCGCCATCGCATGAACCGTGGTGATGGTGGTGAGGGCCGCCAGTGCGGCGAGTTTCTTGAGCATGTGATCCTCCCTGAATCAATCGATACGCGCAGCTATAGAGGATATTGTATCCAACATCCAGTATTTTGTTGAGCAGGGAAAGCCTGCTTTCAAAGGGTGTCATGGCTCTTGGGTGCGATTGAAATGACTGACTTGGCCCGCGTGGAAGGCCGTCATTCGACGGTGGCCAAATGGAATTGGCACCAGGTATTACTGAGTTGGAGGTTTTGGCCGAAAGTGGTCCGTCGTCAAACGTGAAGGTGCATTGTGCTCAGAAGCCGGGGTGCTTTCAGCTTGAGACGGAAAACGTTTTGTGATGGGAGTGTGTGACGCCTAGGCAACTCCAACCTGCGTCTCTTAAAGAAAACCGGCAATGCTGGCCCGCGCGACCAAATGTGCGTTCGGTCAGACTTTGACGGCTTGGAGTTCTTCGAGCAGGTCGAGGAGTTGATTGAGTTTTTCTTGTCCCATTTGTTTTTCGATACTTTGGTAGATCTGCAGAGAGGTTCCGAGGTTTTCGGCGAGGATGTTTCGTCCTTCGTTTGTGATCTTCACCATTGTGCGTCGTTTGTCATGGCTGTCCTGGCGGCGTGATATTTGGCCTTCGGCTTCCATCGTGCGCAGGATGCGGGTGAGGCTTGGCAACAACAGGCAGGCCTCTTTGGCGATTGAGCTTTGCTCCACTTCACCCAGCTCGTCCAGCACGCGCAGGATGCGCCATTTCTGCTCGGTCAGTTGTATCCCCTGCAGCATGTCCCGGATGGGGGCCATGACGGTTTCGCGTGCGCGCAGCAAGGCAATCGGTAGGGCGCGCGAGGTGTTCTTGGTGTGGCTTTGTTCACTCATGGCAGTCTTGTAATTCGCGGAGTCAAAAGATGCAAAGATTAACAAAGCAAGTTCTTGACAGTGGGGGTTCCAATTTACTAAACATGTTTACCATTTGAGGGGAGCACATGCCACATTTTCACGTCGAATATTCCGGCAATCTGGAAGACAGGATCGATATGAGTGGCTTGTGCGAATGCATCCGGGCCACGGCTGCCGGGATCAAGACATTCCCCCTGCCCGGTATTCGTGTCCGGGCCACGCGGGTCGATCACTATGCCATCGCGGACGGCAATCCGGCGCATGGGTTTATCGATATCTCGATCCGCCTGCGCGCTGGCCGGGCTGCGGATGTCAAACGGGACGCCACGCAGCGCATTTTCGAGGCGGTTGAGGCCTATCTGTCCCCCGCCTTCGCCGGACATTCCATCGCGCTCTCGCTTGAGATGCGTGACATTGACCCAGACCTTTCGCCCAAGACCGGCACGATCCGGGACCATTTGGGCGCGACCAACTAGGAGACCTGATCCATGAGCGCACTGGATACGAACATCGAGAAGCTGGCGGGCTTTCTGGCGCGGTTTAAGGAGACCGGCATCAAGAACCGGATCGCGGGCGAAGATCGCGACGGTTCCGCAGGGGTGTTCCAATCCACATCTCCGGTTGACAGGTCGGTGATCTGCGATGTCGCCCATGGCACTGCCGATGATATCGACGCTGCCGCCAATGCCGCTCATGTCGCATTTGCCGATTGGCGCGACATGCCTGCCACCGAGCGGCGCCGCATCTTGCTGAACGTTGCCGATGCGATCGAGGCCCGTGCCGAGGAAATTGCGCTGTGTGAATGCTGGGACACAGGCCAGACCCTGCGCTTTATGTCCAAGGCCGCGCTGCGGGGGGCCGAGAACTTCCGGTATTTCGCGGATCAGGTGATACAGGCGCGGGACGGTCAGCATCTTAAGTCGCAGACCCTGATGAACATCACCACGCGCGTTCCGATTGGTCCGGTGGGGGTGATCACGCCGTGGAACACGCCGTTCATGCTGTCGACATGGAAGATCGCGCCTGCTTTGGCCGCCGGGTGCACCGTGGTTCACAAACCGGCCGAAGATTCTCCGCTGTCCGCTCGCCTGCTGGTGGACATCGCCGAAGAGGCCGGGCTGCCCAAGGGGGTGCTGAACACCGTGAACGGGTTCGGCCCCGATGCGGGTAAAGCGTTGACGGAACATCCGTTGATCAAGGCGATTGCCTTTGTCGGTGAAAGCCGCACCGGCAGCAGCATCACCAAACAAGGTGCCGATACGCTCAAGCGGATGCATCTGGAGCTGGGCGGCAAGAACCCGGTTGTCGTGTTCGACGACGCCGATCTCGACCGGGCGCTGGATGCGGTGATCTTCATGATCTACTCGATCAATGGCGAGCGCTGCACGTCATCCTCGCGCCTGCTGGTGCAGGACACCATCAAGGAGGCGTTCGAGGCCAGGCTGATCGAACGGGTCAACACCATCAAGGTCGGCCATCCGCTAGATCCTGCGACCGAGATCGGGCCACTGGTGACCGAGGAGCACTATAACAAGGTGACCTCCTATTTTGACATCGCCAAAGAAGACGGTGCGACTGTCGCCGCCGGAGGTGCCAAGGTCGGCGACACAGGGTATTTCATTCGCCCAACCCTGTTTACCGATGCCAATAACCAGATGCGTATCGCGCGCGAAGAGATATTCGGCCCGGTTCTGACCTCGATCCCGTTCTCGACCGAGGACGAGGCGCTGCAGATCGCCAACGACACACCATACGGTCTGACCGGCTATGTCTGGACCAATGACCTGACCCGCGCCTTGCGGTTCACCGACAAGCTTGAAGCCGGGATGATCTGGGTGAACTCGGAAAACGTCCGCCACCTGCCCACCCCGTTCGGCGGCGTCAAGGCATCCGGTATCGGCCGCGACGGCGGCGACTGGAGTTTCGAGTTCTACATGGAACAAAAACACGTCGGCTTCGCAACAGGAAAACACAATATCATGCAGCTGGGGAAGTGAACTCGGGCAATGGCTCTGGTACACAAACGTCGGTAAACGCGAGGAGGAACTGTCATGGGAAAGATCGTACAAGCCGCGAAGATTACGCATGTGCCAAGTATCTGGATGTCCCATACGATGCCAAAATACAAAGGCATCCGGCAGTCTGCCATTGATGGTTATGCGCGCCTGCGCCAGCACGCGATAGATCGCGGGGTCGAGACGTTCCTTGTGTTCGACACTCATTGGATCACCAATCAGGGGTTTCACCTGAATACCAAAGAGCACCATAAAGGCCGCTTCATTAGCCACGAACTGCCACATATGCTGGCGGATATGGAGTTTGATTATCGCGGGGATCACGCGTTGGGGGAAACCATCCTTGATGTTCTGCGCGAGCGCGGTGAGCGGGCACTTGGCCATTCGCACCCCGATATGGGCATGGAATATGGCACCCTTCTGCCTATGCATTTCATCAACGAAGGGGTGAATGCCCGCGTTTTGCCTGTTGCAGTCAACCAGTTCTCGTCGATCCAGGAAAACCGCATCTGGGGTGAGGCCATTGCCGAAGGTATCCGACGTTCCGACCGGAAGGTTTCCGTAATGGCATCCGGCTCACTCAGCCATGACTTTACGCCCAATGAACGCTCGGTCGAAGGGTTGAATGCGGTAAACGGCGAGTTCAACCGCCAGATGGATATGCACGTGCTGGAGATGTGGGAACAGGGACGGTTTGAAGAGTTTCTTGAGATGCTTCCAGACTATGCAAAGAAATGTACAGGCGAATGCGCCATGAATGACACTGCTTTGCTGTTCGGAGCTCTGGGCTGGGGCAGCTACAAGGGTGAGATCGACATCTACACCCCCTACTTCGGCAGCTCTGGCACAGGTCAGGCGAATGTCAGTTTTTCGGTCTGAAGGCAGAACCCGGGACCTTTTCAATTGAAAAACGAACTCCTGTTCGGCTTTAGTCCACGAGCCGAACAGGTAAGGTCGGGGACTGGACGAATTGGTGCTCAGTTACAAAAGAAGGCTTGCGCATGGATTGGGACACGTTTTCGCATTGGGGTCAGCACATTTCGAAATGGGCGGCCGACTATCACAGAACTCTTGCCGGGCGCCCTGTTCGCGCACAGACCACACAAGGAGAAATCGCGGCCCAGCTAAAGGTATCGCCCCCCGATAGTGGCGAGCCGATGGAAGCCATCATGGCCGATTTCGAACAGATCGTGATGCCGGGTATTACTCATTGGCAACACCCCCGGTTCTTTGCCTATTTCCCGGCCAATGCAGCGCCCCCGTCGATGCTGGCTGAAATGCTGGTGACCACAATCGCGGCGCAATGCATGTTATGGCAGACCTCGCCAGCTGCGACTGAAGTCGAAGGTGTCATGGTCGATTGGCTGCGGCAAGCGCTTGGATTGCCGGAAGGTATGACCGGAGTTATTCAGGACAGTGCATCATCAGCCACGTTGTCGGCTGTGTTGACAATGCGGGAACGGGCAACAGGGTTTACCGGCAACCGCGAAGGCCTGAACGCCAAGGGCGCGCTGCGCATTTACTGTTCGGATCAGGTGCATTCGTCGATTGATCGGGCTTGCTGGGTTGCGGGGATTGGTCAGGACAATCTGGTGAAACTGCCTACAGGTGGTCCGACCTTTGCGATTGATGCAGGGGCTCTTGACGCCGCAATTCAGGGTGACATCGCGGCTGGGTATGTGCCTGCCGGTATCATTGCAATTACGGGCGGTACCGGGGTTGGGGCCTGCGATGATCTGGTAGCGGTCGCTGAGATTGCGCAAAAATACGACCTCTACACACATCTAGACGCGGCCTGGGCGGGGTCGGCGATGATCTGCCCCGAGTTTCGTGAGGCCCTTTGGCCCGGGGCGGACCGTTACGACAGCATTGTCTTCAACCCCCATAAATGGATGGGTGCGCAGTTCGATTGCGCGATCCAGTTTCTGCGGGACGCCGCGCCACAGCTCAACACGCTTAAGATCGAACCGGAATACCTCAAGACCACTGGGGCAGAGGTGACGAATTATTCGGAATGGACCATCCCCCTGGGTCGACGGTTCCGGGCATTGAAGATCTGGTTCTTGTTGCGATCATACGGTCTCGACGGGTTGCGGGACCGTATTCGCAACCATGTGCTCTGGGCCAATGAACTTGCAGAAAAGATCGGCGCGATGGAGGGGTTTGAGGTCACCACCGGCCCGATCCTGAGCCTGTTTTCCTTTCGCTGTCCTGGGGATGACGCCGCGCAGCAGCGGCTGGTGGATGCGCTGAATGACGATGGCAGAATTTACTTGACGCAAGGCATGTTCGATGGCCGCAAGATCATCCGCTTTCAGGTTGGGCAATTCGACACATCCCGCGATGACGTGCTGATGGCCGCGGATGTCATCCGCGATGTCTGGGAGAGCCTGCCATGAAATTCGCAACGTTAAGTGTTGCAAGGGATACCGTCTTTCGCGCGATTACCTAGGATGGTGCGATCACTCTGAATGGTGATTTCCCCGAGTTTTCCAGCCCGTATGAGGTTATCGCCACAGGTGAGTTTGCCCAAACTGAAGACTAAGAAAACCGAACCCGCACCCTCTCGTTCTGATTGAGGGACCACCGGGGGGAAGGTCAGATGTTCAAACGGCTGGTGCCGCAGAGTACTTTCTTGAATTGAACAGATCAAACATGTCGGACGAAGAGGTCATGGCAGCGAAACGGCTCTTTTTGGACAATCTGAAGGTGCGCAAGAAGTAAAAAGGTGGCCGCGCGCTCGCCGCTGTCGCGGTCTTTACTGGCGCGCCTCAGGATAGCCGACCAGTCTGACCTGAGATTTCAGAATAACACACGTGACCAGCCCCAAGCGTGTTTTCCCCAAGGGGGCACGCCTATAGCTTTTGCACACCATGCATGGTCAGGGTGCTCACCAGATCGGCATAATCCTCGCGGGCTTTGGGGCCTGCGCCGGTGTTCCACATGTAATACCAGTTTAACATGCCAAAGACTGACATCGTCGCTCCCCGAAGCTTGTCCTTGGCTCCGTCAAAAGAACCGGGGGACAACTCCAGAAGTATGTCGCGTACAAAGTTCACCAGATCAAGCTGATAGCCCCGTAGCCTTTTTTGCTGTTCCTCGGTCAGTGCGCTCATGCCACTGATCTGAACCCGGTGCTCGTCATCTGCACCCTGATAGGCAAAAAGGATCTCGCGCACTGCTTTGCGCAGTTTCTGTTCGGGGCTAAGGCCGTCCAGATCAACATTGCAAATCCGGTCCCGCAACTCACGCAAGTACGTTTCAAGGATGTCATACAGGATGGCATCCTTGCTGTCATAGTAGTGGTATATGTTTGCTTTCGAGATCCCACATTCTTTGGCCAAAAGGGTCATCGAAGCACGGTCAAACCCCTGGTCGGCAAACACTTTTGCCGCCATCTTCAGGATCTGCTCTCGCTTTTGGTCGTGGTCTTTAGCAATTGTCCGGGCCACGGCTCAGTCCTTATCGCGATTGTCTACAACGCGCTTCGCCTTGCCCTGAGAGCGTTCGACGTCGCCGGGGTCCCCTACTACAATTTCGGTTGAAACGCCAACGACGTCCTTGATCCGCTTGGTCAGCATCCGAGCAGCGGCCGTTTTTGACAGCTCGTCGGTGGAATCGGGGGAGGATTCAACAAAGACCCGCATGGCGTCCATGCGACCGGATTTATAGAGCTCGATCTGGTAATAGGGGGCAAGACCGCCCGTTGCCATGACCTGTTCCTCGATCTGGCTGGGGAAGACGTTGACGCCGCGCAGGATCATCATGTCGTCGCTGCGACCGGTGATCTTTGCCATCCGGCGCATTGACCTTGCTGTCCCCGGCAGCAGGCACGTCAGATCGCGTGTGCGGTAGCGGATCATCGGCAGCCCTTCTTTGGTCAGAGTCGTGAACACCAATTCTCCGGTTTCGCCATCGGGCAGGACTTCTCCGGTCGCCGGGTCGATGATTTCCGGCAGGAAATGATCCTCCCAGATTACAGGTCCGTCTTTTGTTTCAACGCATTCATTGGCGACTCCGGGGCCCATGATCTCGGACAGGCCATAGATATCGACGGCGTGCATGTCGAAGGCTGCCTCGACCTCGGCCCGCATCGCGTCAGTCCAGGGTTCGGCGCCAAAAACGCCAACCTTCAGCGAGCTCTCACGTGGGTCGAGACCCGCCTTGTGGAACTGTTCTAGGATATTGAGCATGTAGGAGGGTGTAACCATGATACCGTCAGGACGGAAATCGTTGATCAGATTGACCTGCTTTTCGGTTTGCCCGCCCGACATCGGGACGACAGTCGCGCCAAGGCGTTCGATCCCGTAATGGGCACCTAGCCCACCGGTGAACAGCCCATAGCCGTAGGCATTGTGCACCATGTCGCCCTTGCGCAGCCCAGACGCCCGAAGAGAGCGCGCGCCAAGGTCAGCCCAATTGTCGATGTCATTCTTTGTGTAACCGACCACTGTCGGTTTGCCTGTCGTGCCGGAGGACGCGTGCAGGCGAATTATCTCGCTGCGCGGGACCGCAAAAAGACCAAACGGATAGTTGTCGCGCAGGTCGTTTTTATACGTGAACGGAAACTTTGACAAATCCGAAAGCTGCTGAAGATCGTCGGGATGCACGCCAGCCTCGTCAAAGCGCTGCTTGTACATCGGAACGTTTTCATAGGCGTGACGCACGGACCATTTCAGGCGCTCAAGCTGCGTGGCGCGAATTTCGTCGATCGAGGCGATTTCGATCGGGTCCAGGTCCGCTTTGTTGGGGGTAAGGTCTTCCATCGCGTAACTCCTCCAGTCACGAAACTATTCTTGAAAATTCTGGCCGCCAACGGCGCGGGACATGCCGCGAAATTCAGCGATCAGAGTATTGTCTTGATTGATGACGCGGACGTCGTAGATACCGCTGCGACCGGACAGGTTCACTTCTGTCGCGGTAGCCGTCAGGCGGTCACCCTTCCGTCCTGGTGCGAGATAGCTGACCATTGTATGCTGTCCCACCGTTGCAACATTCCGGCTGTTGCAGGCAAAGGCAAAAGCGCTGTCGGCAAGAGCGTGCGTGACGCCGCCATGGCAAATACCGTGTCCGTTACAGTGATGCGGTGCAACAGTCAGTGACAGGACAGCGCGCCCTTCTTCGACCTCCACAAGCTCCATCCCGAACCATTTACTGGCTTCGTCATTGGCCCACATCGCTGCCGCGGATTTTTGGGCACGTTCGTTTGGGGTCATCATCATCTTCCCTGAAAATGCGGTGCGCGTTTTTCGAGGAAACTGGACACGCCTTCTGCGTAATCGGCACTTTCCCCACAAGTTTTCATCGCGTCCGCTTCAATTTCAAGCTGATCGGACAAGGATGTGGTGGCCGCTGTTTGAATGCACTGCTTGGTCAGGCCCAACCCAAGGGTGGCGCCGTTGGAGAGTTGCGTGGCAAGAGCGCGTGCTTCGGTCATCAGCTGATCATCGGGCAACGCCTTCCAGATCAGCCCCCATTCTTCGGCCTGTTTGGCGGTTAGGGGCATTGCTGTCAGGGCCAGCCCCTTAGCGCGCGCTTCGCCCAACAATCGGGGCAGGTGCCAGCTGCCGCCTGTGTCCGGAATCAGCCCGACCTTGGAAAAGCTTTGAATGAACTTTGCGCTTTCCCCGGCCAGAACCATGTCGCAGGCCAGTGCAAGGTTCGCGCCTGCACCCGCGGCCACGCCGTTTACGGCACAAATTACCGGGAAATCCAAAGACCGGATCAGTCGAACCAAAGGGGCATAGAAAGTGCGTACAGTTTTGCCCAGATCAGGCGGGCCATCCATTTTCGAGGGATCGCGGTCTCCAAGGTCCTGACCCGCACAAAAACCGCGCCCTGCGCCGGTCAGCAAAATCGCGCGGGAACCATTTTCGCGCGCGCTCTTCAGCGCGTCCTGAAGGGCAAGATGCATCTCCTCATTGAACGAGTTCAGCTTGTCGGGGCGGTTCAGGGTTATTTCTACCCAGTTTCCGTGATCATGTACAAGGATCGTATCGCTCATGGCAGTCTCATCTGTTCCCGTGACAACTTAATCATTGCATTAACCGAACGGTTGGTCAATATATAAACCCGAACCGAATCTGGACTGATCAAAGGGATTGCCAATGTCGCAGCCGTCGCTGGTGAGTGTTGACTTTAAGGGCGACGTGGCCTGGGTCACGGTCGACAACCCGCCGGTGAACGCAACCTCGACGGGCGTTCGGCAGGGTCTGGCCGCCGCGGTCGATGCAGTTCAGAAAGCTCGGGTTGCCGTCCTGTGCTGCGCCGGTCGGACATTTATCGCGGGCGGTGACATGTCCGAGTTTGATGCGGCTCCGGTTGAGCCGCATTTGCCTGATGTTGTTCAGAAAATCGAAGACAGTAATGTGCCGTTTATCGCCTGTATGCACGGCAACGTGTTAGGTGGCGGGTTTGAAATTGCCATGGCCTGCGCGTGGCGGATCGCAGCGCCGGGCACCAGCTTTGGGTTGCCGGAAGTCAATGTGGGCCTCATCCCGGGGGCAGGGGGCACGCAGCGATTGCCGCGCCTTGTTGGAATGGAAGCAGCGATCGACATCGCCTGTTCGGGAAAAACCCTGAAAGCCGAGGAAATGGCCAATCTCGGCGGAATTGACCTGATTGCCGATAACCCAACGGCAGCTGTTCTGGACTTTGTCGCCAACCTGCCAAAGCGCCCGGCACCTGTCAGTCAAAGGCCCGTCGGCGAATTCGCGTCTGACCTTCTGGAGACGAGCCGTCAGGCTTTGATAAAACGCGCCAGGGGTCAGCAATCACCGCTGGAAAACCTGACCGCGCTCAGCTGGTCGTCCGAACCCTTTGCTGCCGCACAGCCGAAAGAGCGTGCGCGCCATCTGGCTCTGCGTCAAAACTCTGAAAGCCGCGCCTTGCGGTACGCCTTTTTTGCCGAGCGCAAGGTGGCCAGACCTTCCATGATTGCCGGAGTTACTCCGCGCGATATCAGCCGGATCGCAGTTGTCGGTGGCGGGTTGATGGGCGCAGGGATCGCCACCGCTGCCCTGAGTGGCGGGCTGTCTGTTACTTTGATTGAAAGAGATTTGGATGCAGCTGCCGCCGCCCGTAGCCGGGTTGAGGGGCTGCTACAGAGGGCGGTCAAGCGGGGTAAGATGTCCGAAGCACAGCTGCGGGAACGCCTTGCTGCGTTTCGAGCTGTGGACAGCTACTCCGAAGCTGCGAACGCTCAGCTGGCGATCGAGGCTGTGTTTGAAGACTTGTCAGTCAAGCAACAGGTTTTTGCAGAATTGGCCCGCCATATGCAGCGTGACGCGATTCTGGCCACGAACACGTCTTACCTGAGCCCAGTCGATATCTTCGCGGGTATCGAAAATCAATCGCGGTGTATTGGCCTGCATTTCTTCAGCCCTGCCCATGTTATGAAGCTGTTGGAAGTCGTGCATACGCCGCAAACTTCGCCCGAAGTTGTCGCCACCGGGTTTGCGCTTGGAAAAAGGCTTCGCAAGGTTTCTGTGCTGTCGGGCATCTGTGATGGTTTTATTGGCAACCGGATGTTGGCTGCGTATCGGCGCGAGGCCGATTATTTGCTGGCGGATGGGGCGTTGCCTTATCAGGTGGACCAGGCAATGCGAGCTTTCGGGATGCCCATGGGGCCTTACGAGTTGCAAGATCTGACCGGCCTCCAAATCGCCTGGGCCAACCGAAAACGTAATGCAGCAACCCGCGACCCGAACGAACGTTATGTGACGATTGCTGACCAGCTTTGCGAGATGGGTCGTCTTGGCCAGCGCACGGGCAAAGGATGGTATCGCTATGAAGACGGTACTCGCGAACCGATCCGTGATCCCGAAGTGGACGCGTTGATCGAGTCCTACTCGGCTGATCAGGGCATAACGCGGCGGGCATACGCACAGGACGAAATCGTGTCGCGCATTTTGGCGGTGTTGGACAATGAGGGCGCGTTGATCATTCAGCAGGGGATCGCCGAGTCCGCGGAAGCCGTCGATATGGTTCAAATTCACGGCTACGGCTTTCCGCGCTGGCGCGGCGGTCCGATGAACTACTGCAAGGAAATCGGTGCCAGCACGACGCAGGCAATGATGGAAACCGTAGCCAAGGAAAGCCCCGGTTCATGGCGCGTCGCGGGCTGTCTTGGAGACAATTAACAAGTTGATGGTTACAAAAGTGACCATTAACGCATTCTTGACTCATGTTTCACAGGGAGGAGACAGAACTATGAAATTCACAAGGTTGAGCACACTTCTTGCCTCAGCTGCATTGGCCGTTTCAGGTACAGTGGCGCTTGCGGCAGACTATACGCTGACCATCTCCAGCTGGGCCCCACCGACCCATGGCATCAATGCCAAGATGTGGCCGAAATTCGTCGAGATGATCGAAGAGGCCACCGATGGTCAGGTCACCGCCGAGCTGAAGCTGGGCCTTGCCCCGCCCCCCGCGCAGATGGACTTGATCATGGATGGCGCTGCCGATGCCTCGATCATATTCCACGGCTATCAGCCGGGTCGGTTTGTCACCACCAAGATGATCGAACTTCCCGGATACGAAGGCTCGGCCGAGGCTGCGTCGGTTGCGTATTGGCGGGCATATGACGCGCATTTGAAGGCAGCGGATGAACACCGTGGTGTGAAAGTGATCGCTTTGCACACACATGGTCCGGCTCAGCTGCATTCCAGCAACCCGGTAACAACACTGGACGAAGTCTCGGGCCTCAAGGTTCGCATCCCCGGCGGTGTTGGTGGTGACGTGGGCACGGCGCTGGGTGCAACCGGTATCCAGGTTCCTGCACCGAAAGTGTATGAAACCTTGGCTTCCAAAGCCGCAGATGGCGTCGTCATGCCCTTTGAATCCCGCAAAGGTTTCAAGCTGACGGAAGTGGCCCAGAACGTCTATGAGGTCCCTGGCGGCCTGTATCGCGGTTCGTTTGCCTTTATTATGAACGAAGACACCTTTGCTGATCTGCCCGCCGATCTGCAGGCAGCGCTGGAAGAAAACGTTTTCGGGGAACCGCTGAGCCGCGAAATTGGCAAGATCTGGGATGAGATCGATGCGATCGGCCGGGAAGAGACCGAAGGCACCGAAGGTAACGCAATCCATGCCGCATCCGCTGAAGATCTGGAAAAGTTCAATGCGATTGCCGCGGATGTACGCGCCAAGGTTATCGACGAAGTCAGTGGCACAGGCATCGACGCCCAGGCAGCCTACGACATGATCGTAAATGAAATGGCTGCGCAATAACGCAGTCGGGCTGGCGGACGCGATCCGCCAGCCGATTTCACCCGCTGGGGACCCGTTATGCAATCTCTCGTGACCTTTGCGCGTCGCGTCAGTATCGTGCCAACGCTGCTGGCCTGTGCCGCGCTATTCATCCTGATGGTGATGACATTCTTTGATGTCATCCTGCGCTCTGTCTTCAACGCCCCGATCGAGGCGGCGACAGAGCTGACCCGGATCCTGATGGCCATCCTCGTGTTCTCGGTCTTGCCGATGATCTCAGCAGGGAAGGGCCAAATCGCTGTGGACTTGACGGATGGGCTGTTTTCTCGCCTGCGGTTAAGCCGGGTGCGCGATGGGATCGTGTATCTGGTGTCCGGCGTCATGTTGATCTGGCCGATCCAACGTGTCTGGCTACTTGCCGAGCGCGCGCGGGATTACGGGGACGTCACGGAATACCTTTCGATCCCTGTCTTCTATGTAGGCTGGTTCATCTCGGGGTTCATAGCGATCACCGCTGTTGCAATGGTCATCACCGGCTTTTTGCACTTTCTTGCCCCCCATACCTTGTCGGAGCACCACCAATGACCGCTGCCCTGATCGGTTTTGTTCTTGTTCTTGTTCTTGTGCTGGTGCGCTTACCTATCGTGTTTGCAATGGGATTGGTCGGAACGCTTGGGTTTGCCTATGAACGCGGTGGCAGCATCCTGTCCGAGCGTGGGCTGAAAGCCGCGATGTCGATGGTGGGTCGTCAGATCACCGACACGGCGCAGGATTACGGCCTGTCGGTCGTCCCGCTGTTTATCCTTATGGGCTTGTTCGTGAATAAAGGTGGTCTTGCGCGCGAGCTTTACGCAGTTTCAAATGCTTTTCTGGGTCATTTCCGGGGCGGTATCGCCATGGCGACGGTTGCGGCATGCGGAGGTTTTTCGGCCATTTGCGGCTCGTCTCTGGCAACGGCGGCCACCATGTCCAAGGTCGCAATGCCGGAAATGCGCCGCTATGGCTATTCCGACGAGCTGTCGACGGCATCGATTGCAGCGGGCGGTACGCTTGGTATCCTTATTCCGCCTTCGGTGATCCTGGTCATCTACGGGCTGCTGACCGAAACCTCGATTGGAAAACTTTTCGTTGCGGGTATCATTCCCGGTCTGCTTGGCATCCTGTTCTACCTGCTCGCCGTCCGCTGGACCGTCGCACGCAAGCCCGAGTCGGGACCGGCGGGTGAACGTCACGGCTGGGCCGAGCGTCTGTCGGCGGTGCGCTCAGTCTGGGCCGTATTGCTGCTGTTCTTTCTGGTGATTGGCGGATTGTACGGTGCATTCGATTTTCATCCACTGAACCTGACCTTCAGCCCGACCGAGGCGGCAGGCATGGGCGCAATGGGCGCTTTCCTGATCGCGCTGTCACGAGGCGGGCTTACTTTGGGGTCGACTTTTGAGGTGCTGAAGGAAACCACCTATACCGCCGCGGCATTGTTTTCCGTTCTGATCGGGGCACAGATCTTTTCGAATTTCATCAACCTTGCCGGTCTGCCTGAAGCGCTCATCGCGTTGGTTACGGCCTATGACGTTGAACCTTTTGTGGTGATCCTGATGATCCTTGGAATCTACATCATTTTGGGTTGCGTCTTTGAATCCCTGTCGATGCTGCTGCTGACGGTGCCGATCTTCTTCCCGTTGGTCACATCGTTGGGGTATGACCCGATCTGGTTTGGTATTGTTGTGGTTGTGGTGACTGAAATCAGCCTGATCACTCCTCCCGTCGGCTTGAATGTCTTTATTCTGAAAGGTGTGGTCGGGGATGTATCAACCGGAACAATCTTCAAGGGTGTCACTCCGTTCTGGGTGGCGGATATCTTCCGGCTGGCCCTGATCGTTCTGGTGCCGTGGTTGGTGTTGGTTCTGCCTGAACAAATGGGGGCGATGGGGCACTGATGTTCTCTCTGACCGCGCTTCCTGACGGGTATCACACAGATCCCTATCCTGCCTACGCCGCGCTGCGCGAGGATACGCCCGTCTGCTGGCAGCCTGACGGATCGGTTATTCTGTCTCGGTACGAGGATCTGGACCTTATTTACCGGGACATCACGCGGTTCATATCGGACAAGAAAGCGGTATTTGGTCCAAAATACGGGGTCGACAGCCCTTTGTATGAACACCACACCACCAGTTTGGTGTTTAATGACCCGCCGCTGCACACCCGTGTTCGCAAGGTGATGGTCGGGGCGATGAACCCGCGCGCGTTGGCGCAAATGGAACCGGGTCTGATCCAGCTTGTCGATGGGCTGCTCGACGAGATGCAGGTCAAAGGCAATGTCGAACTGATCGAGGATTTTGCCGGAGCAATCCCGATTGAGATCATCGGCAATCTGCTGGGTATACCACGATCCGAACGCGGGCCATTGCGCGATTGGTCTCTGGCCATTCTTG
The DNA here is from genome assembly GCF_059612525.1 of Ruegeria sp. SAZD013. Taxonomy (NCBI): domain Bacteria; kingdom Pseudomonadati; phylum Pseudomonadota; class Alphaproteobacteria; order Rhodobacterales; family Roseobacteraceae; genus Ruegeria; species Ruegeria sp. SAZD013. The sequence goes on from NZ_JBXWQT010000009.1 coordinate 108,671, forward strand.
GTGCTTTGGAGCCGCAATTGACGCCAGAGCAGGAAGAGTGGGGTAACCGCTCGGTCTCGGACTTCAAGGACTTCCTGCGGAATATCATCGAGGATCGCCGCGCCAACCCCGGAGATCCGGCAACGGATGTCCTGACCCGGCTGATCCAGGACGACACGGATGGTGGCCTGACCGAGGTAGAGCTGTATCAGAACTGCATATTCATCCTGAATGCAGGGCATGAGACGACAACGAACCTGATCGGCAACGCATTGGAGCTGTTGGACCGGCACCTCGACAAGCGGGCGGAGTTGCTGGCTGACCCGAACCTGATCGTTCCGGCTGTGGACGAGTTTCTGCGGCTGGAAAGCCCGAACCAGTTCGGCAATCGCCTGACCACCGTTGATGTAACGTTCCACGGTCAAACCATTCCGGCTGGTACCGATGTTCATCTGTGTATCGGTGCGGCCAACCGCGATCCACGGCAGTTTGACCGGCCCGACGAGATGATCTTGGACAGACGCCCCAACAAGCATCACGCCTTTGCCGGAGGGCCCCATACCTGCGTCGGCCTGACCCTCGCGCGTCTGGAGGGCCGGGTGGCCGTCGGCCGGTTTCTGACCCGTTTTCCAGACTATCGCATCACCGACGGTGCCGAGCGGGGCGGGCGTATCCGGTTTCGGGGATTTGAACGATTACCCGCGCGGGTCTGAGAAACCCGGCTTGGGAAAATTGCTTGGTAATTTATTGACCGACCGTACGGTTTAAAATATGATTTCGCGAGACCGGCCTATGGCAGCGCGGGGATCGCGACTAAGACGAGGAGACGCTCATGACTATCCAACAGATTTCCAGCTTTGCAGCCGGTGAGTGGGTTTCGCCCGGCGAGGGTGCCCGCGCAATAACAAGCGCTGTGACCGGCGAGGTTATCGCCACAGCGGGTAACAGCGCGTTGGATGTCCAGGGGATGTTGGACTATGCGCGCAATGTCGGAGGGCCGGCACTGCGCAAAATGACGTTCCATGAACGCGCCAAAATGCTCAAGGCGCTGTCCGTCCATTTGGGCCGACACAAGCGGGTCATGTATGATTTGTCTTTCAACACCGGTGCGACGCAATCGGATCATATGATTGATATCGACGGCGGCATCGGAACGATGTTTGTCTTTGCCGCAAAAGGCCGTCGTGAAATGCCGGACGGTCATGTCTATCTGGATGGCGATGTTGAGCAGCTTTCGCGCAACGGTACTTTCCTGGGGCAGCACATCTGCACCCCGCTACAAGGCGTGGCAATTCACATCAACGCGTTCAATTTTCCGGTTTGGGGGATGCTGGAAAAGCTTGCCCCAACCCTTCTGGCGGGCGTTCCGGCGATTGTAAAACCCGCCACGAGCTCGTGTTATGTGACCGAGCTGTGTGTTCGGTTGATGCTTGAGTCCGGCATCTTGCCAGCGGGTGCATTGCAGTTGGTCTCGGGTGGTTTGGGTGACATGCTGGACCGTCTGACTATGCAGGACGTGGTCAGCTTTACCGGATCCGCCGATACGGCCCTGAAACTGCGCTCCAACCCGGTGATCCTTGAGAACTCGGTACGGTTTGTTGCGGAACAGGACAGCCTGAACTGTTCGATCCTTGGCCCCGATGCCGCGCCGGGCACGCCGGAATTTGACCTCTTCGTGAAGGAAGTCCAGCGCGAGATGACCACGAAGGCAGGGCAGAAATGCACCGCAATCCGCCGGATCATCGCGCCCGAACCGCAGGTACAGGCGGTAATTGACGCGCTGTCGGCGCGACTGGCGAAAACGGTCATCGGTGACCCAAAGCTGGAAACCACCCGTATGGGTGCGTTGGTTTCGAACGGTCAGAAGCGTGATGTTCTGGAGAAGACCGCTATCCTTGGGCAAGAGGCCGAGCGTGTCTTCGGCAACCCCGATGATTTTGTGGTTGAGGGCGCTGATGCCGAAAAGGGTGCGTTCCTACCACCCATGCTCTTCCATTGCGCCAATCCTGACGCGGCGCAACATGTGCACGATACCGAAGCCTTTGGTCCGGTCAGCACTGTGATGGGGTATCGCGATCTTGACCATGCCATTGAGCTGGCGAACCGGGGGCAGGGCTCTCTTGTGGCGTCAGTAATCACCCATGATCCAGAAGTGGCGCGACAGGTTGCCATGGGGTCAGGGGCATATCACGGGCGTCTGTATTTCAACAACCGTTACTCGATGAAGGAATCCACCGGTCATGGTTCCCCTCTGCCGCACATGGTTCATGGAGGTCCGGGACGCGCCGGTGGCGGCGAAGAAATGGGCGGGGTACGGGGTGTGAAACACTATATGCAGCGCACCGCTATTCAGGGATCGCCCGATCTGCTGACAGCGATTGGACGAAAATGGGTGCCTGGCGCGACCGAAGTCGAAGGCCCTGCTCATCCCTTTACCCGCCGGTTTCACGATTTGTCGATTGGCGAGACCCTTCACACGGCGCCAAGAACTATCACCATGGAGGACATTGAACACTTCGCCGACTTCACCGGTGATACCTTCTATGCGCACATGGATCAGGCAGCGGCGGAACGTAACCCGTTCTTCCCGGGCAGGGTTGCACATGGGTACTTGCTGTTGTCTTTCGCAGCCGGATTGTTCGTCGAACCGAACGAGGGGCCGGTTTTGGCAAATACCGGTCTTGACGGGCTGCGTTTCATGAAACCGGTCGAGGCTGGTGACACCATCAAGGTTCGTTTGACGGTCAAGCACAAGACCAAGCGCAATGACGACTACGGCGAGGTTCGCTGGCACGTTACCCTGACGCAGCAAGACGATGAGCTGGTCGCAGAATACGAGTTACTGACCATGGTTGCCTACTAGGCACAAGTGCAGGTGCGCAGGGGCTGGATGGCAATTCCCTCCGGCCCGATTATACTGTGCTTATGAAAGATACGGCCCCAGAATGGTTCGAAACCTGCGTCAGCCAGTTGACCACAACTGGCACGCAACGTGTGTGGTCTGTTTTGGTCACGATTTTCGGTGATCTGGCCCAGAGCGGGTCTGACCAGGTTAGTGGCGCGCTGATCACAGCGCTGACCAACCTTGCAGGGATCAAGGCCGAAGCCACGCGTGTTGCGCTGCACAGGCTGCGCAAGGAAGGCTGGATCGAAAGTACGCGGGTCGGGCGAAACAGCGTTCACAGACTGACCGAATTTGGCCGTAGTCAAAGCGCCGCCGCCGCCCCGCGCATCTATTCCCGCGAGACGAATACACCAGAAACTTGGCATGTGCTTATCGCCAACAGTTCAGACAGTTCGCGAAAAGAGTTAGCGGATCTGATGCTGACCGGAGATTATATTTCGGTTAACCCCACAACAGCCATGTCTGCAGGCCCCACCCCCGAGAACCTTGAAGAACTGCTGGGTGTTGAAAGCAGCGCCATTTCGGTTCCAGGCTGGCTGCGCGACCTTTGTGGCCCTGAACAGCTCAAGTCTGCCTATGATCAGTTCTTGCACTCCCTTCAGAGCACCGAGCAACTGTTGCCTGTCGATGGCGTCGATGATCCGTTGAAAATAGCGGTGCTGCGCGTATTGATTGTGCATGGGTGGCGTCGTTTGGTTCTACGCTATCCATCCCTGCCTCCGGCCTTTTTGCCTGTTGGTTGGAAAGGCGCGGAATGTCGAGTGGCTGTGTCCCGACTGCTGGGACAATTGCCCAAACCGAATCTTGCCACGCTGGAATCTGCGGTGGGTGGTTAACTCGTTTTTTGCCGAGCCCGGGATGGCGCTTTTGCGGGCTGGAAGGCGGATGTGAAAGAAGCGTCATTTAATGTTACAGAAAACAGATAGAGACGATTACATGGTAACATAAAGCTTGCGCCGAATCGATTGAGCATTTATTAACCGACCAGACGGTTAATGCTCGTGTTCCAACAGGAGACGCAATTGATGGACGCTTTCATCTGCGACGCAACCCGCACCCCGATTGGGCGGTATGGTGGTGCGCTTTCATCGGTTCGCACGGATGATCTGGCGGCTATCCCGCTGGCGGCCCTGATGGCGCGCAACCCGCAAGTCGACTGGACCAGTGTGGATGACGTCATTTTTGGCGATGCCAATCAGGCAGGAGAGAGCAATCGCAACGTTGCCCGGATGGCGTCCCTGCTGGCCGGATTGCCGACGGACGTACCTGGAACAACGATAAACCGCTTGTGTGCCAGTGGCATGGATGCCGTCGGAATGGCGGCGCGTGGCATCAAGGCAGGCGATTATGATCTTGCAGTTGCGGGTGGCGTGGAAAGCATGTCGCGCGCACCGTTTGTAATGCCCAAAGCGACGTCGGCGTTTACGCGCAGCAATGCGGTTTACGACACGACGATTGGCTGGCGTTTTGTGAACCCAAGGCTACAGCAGCAGTATGGTGTCGATTCCATGCCGCAAACGGCTGACAATGTGGCCGAAGATTATGGGATCAGCCGTGAAGACCAGGACGCCTTTGCCGAGCGCAGCCAGGCACGATGGGCTGCGGCGCACGCGGCAGGCGTGTTCCAAGAAGAAATCACGCCGGTTTCAATTCCACAGCGCAAGGGCGATCCGATTGTTGTCGATACGGATGAACATCCGCGCCCGGGAACCACAGCGGAAAAACTCTCGGGCCTCAAGGGTGTGAACGGGCCGGACAAAACTGTGACTGCAGGGAATGCCTCGGGCGTGAATGATGGTGCAGCCGCGATCCTGATGGCGAATGAAGCGACAGCGACAAAGAACGGCCTGACCCCGATTGCCCGTGTGGTTGGCATGTCCGTCGCGGGTGTCGAGCCTCGGGTCATGGGTATTGGTCCGGTTCCTGCCAGCCGAAAGGTTTTGGCGCGCGCCGGGCTGAGCATCGACCAGATGGATGTGATCGAGTTGAACGAAGCTTTCGCGTCGCAAGGTCTGGCAACGCTGCGAGAGTTGGGCCTGCCCGATGACGCCGCCCATGTGAACCCGAATGGCGGCGCAATCGCCCTTGGCCATCCATTGGGGATGAGCGGCGCCCGACTTGTGTTGACCGCAGCGTACCAACTGAAACGCACCAAAGGGCGCTATGCGCTTTGCACAATGTGCGTCGGTGTCGGGCAAGGCGCTGCACTTATTCTTGAACGCGTGTAACGGAGGAGACGGGACATGTATGCCCAGATGGTAGAATCCGAGGCGTCAAACGATGATCCTGAAAAGCTTGCTGAATTTCAGGCGCGGATCGACGCGGATATCAAGATCGAACCCAAGGACTGGATGCCTCAGGGGTATCGCAAAACGCTGATCCGCCAGATCGGACAGCACGCGCATTCCGAGATCGTCGGACAATTGCCCGAAGGGAACTGGATCACGCGTGCACCGACGCTGCAACGCAAGGCAATCCTTCTAGCCAAGGTGCAGGATGAAGCCGGCCATGGGCTCTACCTGTATTGTGCGGCCGAAACACTGGGTGTCAGCCGTGATGAGATCACCGAGATGCTGCTGGACGGTCGCATGAAATACTCGTCGATCTTCAATTACCCGACGCTGAACTGGGCGGATATCGGCGCCGTCGGATGGCTGGTCGATGGGGCTGCCATCATGAATCAGGTGCCGCTGCAAAGAACGTCTTACGGGCCGTACTCACGCGCCATGATCCGCATTTGCAAGGAAGAAAGCTTCCATCAGCGCCAAGGTTATGACGCGATCCGCAAGATGGCCGAAGGTACACCCGAGCAGCGTAAGATGGCGCAGGATGCGATGAATCGCTTCTGGTACCCGTCGTTGATGATGTTTGGACCGTCCGACAAGGATTCCGTCCACTCCGCGCAGTCGATGGCCTGGAAGATCAAGATCAACACCAATGATGAGCTGCGCCAGAAATTCGTCGACCAGACCGTCCCGCAGGCCGAATATCTGGGTCTGACAATCCCCGACCCGAACCTGAAGTGGAACGAGGAGCGCGGGCATTACGATTTCTCAGAGCCGGATTGGTCGGAATTCTTCGATGTGATCAAGGGCAACGGCCCCTGCAACGTCGACCGTCTGGCGGCGCGCAACAAGGCCTGGGATGACGGCAAATGGGTGCGTGACGGGCTGTTGGCCCACGCGCGCAAGAAACAGGCTGGCAATCTGGCCGCCGAATAAGCTTACCCTGAGGAGGAAACCCGATGAATACCGAATGGCCCCTGTGGGAAATCTTCATCCGCGGTCAACATGGGATGAGCCACCGACATGTCGGCTCGCTGCATGCCCCGGACGCGGAAATGGCGATCAAGAATGCACGCGACGTCTATACCCGCCGCAACGAAGGCGTGTCGATTTGGGTGGTAGAAGCCAACAACATCTCGGCCTCGTCGCCCAGCGACAAAGGCCCGTTGTATGAGCCGAGCGAGAGCAAAGTGTACCGCCACCCGACCTTTTTCGACATCCCCGAAGAAGTGGGGGCGATGTGATGACCCGCGACGAAGCGTTTCAGCAATTCCTGCTGCGGATGGGGGACAATACCCTGATCCTGGGCCATCGCGTCAGCGAATGGTGCGGCCACGCGCCAGTGTTGGAGGAGGATATTGCACTGGCCAACACGGCGCTGGACCTGATTGGACAGACCCAGATGTGGCTTGGCCTTGCCGGAGAGATAGGGGGTGGCAAAACCGCCGATGATCTGGCATTTCTGCGCGACGCGTGGGATTTCCGCAATGTGTTGCTGGTCGAGGTTCCGAACGGTGATTTCGGCCGCACCCTGATGCGCCAGTTCCTGTTCGATGCCTGGCATTCGGTCATGCTCGGCCGTCTTCTGACATCCTCTGACGATCGTGTCGCCGCGATTGCTGCCAAAGCCAGCAAGGAAGTCGCCTATCATCTGGAGCGTTCGGCAGAAACGGTCGTAGGTCTGGGTGATGGAACTGAAGAAAGCCACACCCGGATGCAGGCGGCGCTGGATTACCTCTGGCCATATGTAGGCGAGATGTTTGTCAGCGATGACATCGACGCGCAGATGGTTGCGACCGGGATCGCGCCGAACCCGGCCGATCTGCGCGAAGAATATGATGCGCTGGTCAAACGGGTTCTGGCCAAGGCGACATTGACCCTTCCGGAAAGCCGATTTGCCCATAAAGGCGGGCGTGACGGGCGCATGCATACGGAACATCTGGGGCACCTTTTGACGCAGATGCAGTGGTTGCAGCGCGCATATCCCGGTGCAAGCTGGTAACATGTGATGCAACGCCACTCGACCGACCAGATCTGGGACTGGCTGGATGCCGTACCGGATCCCGAGATTCCGGTAATCTCGGTTGTCGATCTCGGGATCGTACGCGATGTGCGTTGGGATGCCGAAACGCTGCTCGTGACGGTGACGCCAACCTATTCGGGCTGTCCGGCAACATCCGTCATCAGCATGGATATCGAAACCGCGTTGCACGATCACGGTATCAAAGACGTGCGGATCGAAACCTGCATCTCACCAGCCTGGACAACCGATTGGCTGAGCGAAAAAGGCCGCGCCAAGCTGGAAGAGTTTGGCATCGCCCCGCCACAACCGGCGGGCGGGCCAGAGCGCTGCCCGCATTGCGGCAGTAAAGCGGTTGAAAAGGTCAGCCAGTTCGGCTCGACCCCGTGCAAGGCCCATTGGCGCTGTACCGACTGCCTGGAACCCTTTGACTATTTCAAGTGCATCTGAGGAGGAGCACCGGATGGCACGTTTTCATGACCTGAAAGTCACCGACATCCACAAAACCATCCGCGATGCGGTTGTCGTGACGCTTGAGCCTGTCAACGGCGCGGCGGATCAGTTCGATTTCACCGCAGGCCAATACCTGACGTTTCGCCGTGACTTTGACGGAGAAGAACTGCGTCGGTCCTACTCCATTTGTGCGGGTAAGGATGACGGGGTACTGCAAGTCGGGATCAAACGCGTCGAGGGCGGCGCATTCTCCAGTTGGGCCAATTCCGAGCTTAACGTCGGGGACGTTGTGCAGGCGATGCCACCGATGGGCAGCTTTCACACTCCGATCGAAGCTGATGCGGAAAAGCAGTATCTCGGTTTCGCTGGCGGGTCTGGCATCACGCCGGTTCTGTCGATCCTGAAGACAACCCTGACCCGCGAACCCAAGTCCCGCTTTACGCTGATCTACGCCAACAAGGGCATCAACACGATCATGTTCCGCGAAGAGCTGGAAGATCTGAAAAACCTCTATATGGGCCGCCTGAACGTAATCCATATTCTTGAGGCGGATGCACAGGAGATCGACCTGTTCACCGGTCTGGTGACGCAGGAAAAATGCGCCGACCTGTTCAAACATTGGGTCGATATTCAGAACGTGGACACAGCCTTTATCTGCGGTCCCGAGCCGATGATGCTGGGGATCGCTGCCGCGCTGCGCGCGCATGGTCTTGACGACAGGCAGATCAAGTTTGAACTCTTTGCCAGTGCTCAGCCGGGCCGGGCCAAACGCAAGGAAGGTGCGGCAGACGCGGGCACGCAGGCGAACCAAACCAGCGCATCGATCACTCTTGATGGGTCCACTCAGACGATAACTCTGCCCAAGGACCAATCCATTCTGGACGCAGCCTTGGAAAATGCCATGGACGCCCCATACGCCTGTAAGGCCGGTGTCTGTTCAACCTGCCGTTGCCGCGTTCTGGAAGGCGAGGTCGAGATGCTCGCCAATCACGCGCTAGAGGATTACGAGGTTGAAAAAGGCTATGTGCTGAGCTGTCAGGCCTATCCGGTCACCGACCGCGTGGTCGTGGACTACGACCAGTAAAGGGAGAAGACCGATGACTGACACCATGACACTCGACAGCTATCTGGCCGCAGGCGGTGTGCTGACCAACCCAACCAATGTTCCGCCACGCTACCGCGCCGAACTCATGAAGCTGATGGCCACGTTCGTGGACAGCGAACTTGCCGGTGCTGCCGGATTCGCCGACATCATCAATCAGGGTCCGGGCATCAAGGAACGTATCGCAGCCGCGAGGATTGTTCTTGAGAAAACGGATCACGCCGATCAGGTTCTCAGGATAATGGGTGAGTTTGGGGCCGATACCGAGAGATATGCCACACATCATCCGTGGACGGCTCGCCTAAATCGTGACGCCGATATCGGCGCGACCCGCAGCGCACATGACATGCGTCTTGCCGTATTCAATTATCCGATCTCGGGCTGGACCGACGCGGTCATCATGAACCTGCTGATGAGCCGTGCGGTCATGGAACAACTGGCCGAGTTTTCAATGGTTTCCTATCAACCGTTGGCTGAAGCTTTCCGCAGCATCGCCCCGGTCGAAGCCCATCATGGCGCGTTGGCGTTGGAAGGTGCTGTAAAGCTTTCCTGGAACGGAGAGACAGAGCAGATGCAGGACGCGGTTAACTATTGGTGGCCCCGTGTCGCTGTATCCTTTGGTGGCGATGATCTGAAACGGTTTGAGCTTCTGAAATCGCTGGGCTTGCGCCACAATGGCAACAACGCACTGAAAGAGCGTTGGGTTCAGACAGCAGGTGCCGCCGTGAAACAGCTGGGTCTGAAACCACCGGTCTAGTTCAGTGTGAACGCCAAAGGCGGGTTGAGAGGCTATTCCGGGCGCGGGCGATGTGAAACTCGCCCGGCGGTGCAAATCTCCGAATGCGGCCCGTTCATCCCCTTAGGTATTGTTGGTCCAACAGGTTCTGAGAGCAATGACCTGACGTTTCACGCCGGCTGATTGCTGTATTGGCATTTTCCTCTTTTCATATCCGAGTGATTGCGCAAACTGAGCGTAATCAAGCGCCAGATTAAACTCACCAGAAGACAGTGCCTTGGCGGCCGTTCTGGCGCGAGCAGAGTTTGAGGACATCACCGCCACAACGCACCGGAAGGAACCGCCATGGATTTTGCCCCATCGCCGCGCGCCACGGAAATGTATGACCGCCTGAAAGCATTTATGGAGGCGCATATTTACCCGCGCATACGCGATCACAAAGAAGAAATGGCGGCAGGCAGTTTCCCGGTCTCGTTTATGGAAGATCTCAAGGCGTTAGCCCAGGCCGAAGGGTTGTGGAACTTGTTCCTGCCCAGCCTGCGCGACGATGAACCCGGCACCCGGCTGAGCAATCTGGAATACGCGCCGCTGGCCGAACTTATGGGGCAGGTGGCCTGGTCTTCGGAAGTGTTCAATTGCAGCGCGCCCGATACCGGCAACATGGAACTGTTGCACATGTTTGCTACTCCGGAACAGCGCGAGACGTGGCTGGTGCCGCTGTTGAACGGTGAAATCCGATCCTCTTTTGCGATGACTGAACCGGATGTGGCCAGTTCGGACGCGACCAATATTACCACTTCGATACGGCGTGAGGGGGATGAATACGTCATCAATGGCCGCAAGTGGTTCATCACGAACGCCTGTCACCCGAACACCAGATTGTTTATCGTCATGGGTAAAACGGATCCCAATGCGGATCGACACAAACAGCAGAGCATGGTCATTGTCCCAAGGGACACGCCCGGTTTTGAGATTGTTCGCAACCCCACCATTCTGAACATGCACGACCCCGAGGGTCATGCCGAGCTGGTCTTCAAGGATGTGCGCGTCCCGGTCAGCAATCTTTTAGGCGAGGAAGGCAGCGGGTTCGCTCTGGCGCAGGCCCGGCTTGGTCCCGGTCGCATCCACCATTGCATGCGATCGATCGGTGCGGCGGAAATGGCACTTAACCTGATGGTCGAACGCGCGCAGGAACGGAAGGCGTTTGGCAAGCAGCTTGCAGAACAGGGCGTGATCCGCGAATGGATCGCCAAGTCCCGGTTAGAGATCGAACAGGCGCGGTTGCTGACCCTGAAAGCAGCCTGGAAGATTGATCAGGTGGGCGCGAAAGGAGCGTTCCGAGAGATTTCATTGATCAAGGTCGTGGCGCCCAATGTGCATGCTGCTGTCACGGATCGCGCGATGCAGGTCTTTGGCGCGATGGGCATGACCCCGGATACTCCGCTGGCCGACAGCTATACTTGGGCGCGCGCGCTGCGTTACGCGGATGGGCCGGATGAGGTGCATTTGCAGGCCATCGCCAAGCAAGAGTTGAAGAACTCGAACTTTGGCATGTCGGCCCAATGGCTGACCCCGCCATCGCGCTAGGCCGGGGGCGGCATCAGGTCTTGCGCGCCCTGCTTTGTTTGAGCGGCAGAAACAGGGTATTTGTCCAGCGGCAGGGGGTAGGAAGCGAAAGAAAGGACGTCCTGTGAAAATCCTACTGCCCTCTGACCTCGCGCACCCATGCGATGATGGTTTGGCGCGCTTCCACGTCCATTTGAACCGCTGAGGGCGGCGGCATGGCATGGCTGATTCCGGCCTGCAGGTAAATCTGGTCGGCGTGCCGGGCAACATCGCCGGGTGTTTCAAGATAAACCTTCTTGGGGGCCCATTTCATGGTGCCATAAACCGGCTCGCGGGCATGGCACATCGAGCAGTTGCCCAGCACAGTGTCATAGGCTTCTTCAAACCCCGCAGCCGACGCAAATTTTTCTTCGTAAGATGTCAGCGCCCTTGCTTCGGCGTCTTCCCATGTTTCGCCGGTTCTGACAGAAGACAGCCATGCGATCACGATCATGAGGATGACAGTGACACCCCAGGTCCAGTGCGGCCCTTTCCCGGTTGCGTGCATCGTGTTGAAGTAGTGGCGGATGGTCACGCCGGTCAGGAAGATCAGGCTGGCGATGATCCATGAATACTGGGTGCCAAAGGCCAGAGGATAATGGTTCGACAGCATCAGGAACACGACGGGCAACGTCAGGTAGTTGTTGTGCGTCGACCGCACCTTGGCGATCTTTCCATATTTGGCATCCGGCGTCCGACCCGCCTTGAGGTCTTCCACCACGATCCGCTGGTTGGGCATAATCTGGAAGAACACATTGGCCGTCATGATGGTTGCAGTGAACGCACCCAGGTGCAAAAGCGCGGCACGACCGGTAAAAATCTGATTGTAACCCCAGGACATAGCCACCAGAATCACGAACAGCAACAGCATCAGCGCGGTGGGTTGCTCACTCAGGCGCGACTTGCACATCTGGTCGTAAAGCAGCCAGCCGATGGTCAGTGACCCGCCCGAGATCAATATCCCCTGCCACAAAGCCAGATCCGCTTTGGTCGGATCAAGCAGGAACAACTCGCCCCCGACCCAATATATGATCATGAGCAAGGCCGCACCCGAAAGCCATGTCGTATAGCTCTGCCATTTGTGCCAGGTCAGGTGCTCGGGCATACGCGCGGGTGCGACCAGATATTTGACGGTGTGATAGAACCCGCCCCCGTGCACCTCCCACTCTTCGCCATAGGCCCCTTCTGGCAAGGCAGGGTTCGGCTTAAGCATAAGGTCGAGCGCGATAAAATAGAATGACGCGCCGATCCACGCCATCGCCGTGATCACATGCAGCCAGCGGACGGAAAAGGCCATCCACTCCCACAAAACAGCCAGGTCATACATGGCGTTGCTCCTACATATCCAAGTTCTTCGGCACTCTAGGTGATAGAGTTTTCATCGGGTATTGCTACGAAAGATCAAGCAGTATCAAAAATAACAATACAATGTCAGTCTACAGGATCACGCGGCGCAACGCTCAGCTTCCGCGATAGGTCGCGTAGCTGAAAGGCGAAAGTAGTAGCGGAACATGATAATGGGCGTGTTCGGACATTCCGAACCGGATCGGAATCAAGTCCAGAAAACGCGGGCTTTCAGGCGGCACGCCACTGGCGTCGAGGTATTCGCCCGCATGAAACACCAATTCGTATTCGCCTATCGAAAACTCGGCTTCGGGAAGGATTTGTTCATCGGTGCGACCGTCTTCGTTGGTGAGCAGAGTTTTCAGCAACGCGCGGTCTGTTCCGTTGATCCGGAACAACTCGATCTTCATCCCATTGGCAGGGCAGCCCCGTGCCGTATCCAGGACATGTGTTGTAAGGTAACCGGCCATTTGCACCTCTCGCTAAGCATCGCTGTTACTATTGCAATACCCTTGCGGCAGGCAAAGGCAGTCTGTCAAAAGACTGCTTACAGTATTTTTTGAAAAACATAGGTGATTGTTTGGGTTATTCGTCTTTTCACCAAGAGGGAAATTGATGTGACGCGGTATCCACGAGACATGACCGGCTATGGCCGGCAAGTGCCAAACGCAAACTGGCCAAACGGGGCCAAAATCGCAGTTCAGATTGTGCTGAACTATGAAGAAGGCGGCGAAAACAACGTTTTGCACGGGGATGCCGCATCCGAGGCGTTTCTTTCAGAAATCACCGGTGCGGCCCCTTGGCCCGGGCAAAGGCACTGGAACATGGAATCCATCTACGAATACGGCAGCCGCGCCGGATTCTGGCGGGTGCATCGGCTTTTACAGGACCTTCCTGTTACGGTTTATGGCGTTGCCACAGCATTGGCCCGTGCACCGGCGCAGGTTGCGGCGATGAAGGCCGCAGGCTGGGAGATTGCCAGCCATGGCCTGAAATGGGTTGAGCACAAGGACATGGATGCGGAAGAAGAACGCGTCCAGATCCGTGAGGCGATCCGGCTTCATGCCGAGGTTGTGGGCAAACCACCGCGTGGCTGGTACACGGGCCGCTGTTCGATGAACACGGTCGATCTGGCCGCCGCCGAAGGCGAGCTGGCCTATATTGCCGACAGCTATGCCGACGATTTGCCTTATTGGGTCAAGGCTGGTGGCAAGGATCAGTTGATCGTGCCTTACACAATGGATTGCAACGATATGCGGTTTGCAATTCAGGCGGGCTATACCAACGGCGAACAGTTTGAAAGCTATCTCAAGGACAGCTTCGACATGCTCTACGCCGAAGGCCAAGCGGGCGAGCCGAAGATGCTTTCGATCGGACTGCATTGCCGTCTCATCGGCCGCCCTGGTCGCGCCATGGCCCTGAAACGCGCACTCAACCACTTCAAGAAACATGACGGGGTCTGGTTTGCCACCCGCGAACAAATCGCTGATCATTGGGCGCAAATGCATCCGCCAAGTCAACGGCTGACCCCGTCGGAAATGGACCAGCCAACCTTTGTCGCCGAATTTGGCGGCGTGTTCGAACACAGCCCGTGGATTGCCCAAGCGGCCTTTGATCTGGAGCTGGGTCCCACGCATGACAATGCCGCAGGGGTTCACAATGCTCTGGCGCGCGTATTCCGTTCTGCCACAGCCGAGCAGCGGCTTGGCGTCCTGACAGCCCACCCGGATCTGGCAGGCAAACTTGCTGCTGCGGGTCGTCTGACCAAGGAAAGCACGGCAGAACAGGCCGGGGCAGGTCTCGACATACTGACGGATGAAGAGCGTGCGACCTTCACGGCCTTGAACGACACTTACACAACCAAGTTCGGCTTTCCTTTTATCATTGCGGTCAAGGACAACACCAAAGCAAGCATTCTGGAGGCTTTTCACCGTCGGATAGATAGTGACCGAGACACCGAATTCGCTGAGGCCTGCCGTCAGGTCGAACGGATTGCCGAGTTGCGGTTGATCGAGAAATTCGCGCAATGACATCCACGCTGAAACTCCGGCCACTGACCGCCGAGGTCTTTGCACCGTTCGGCGATGTCATCGAGGTGTCTGGGGCGGTGGACAAATACATCAATCAGGGAAAATGCGCACGATACCATGATCGCGCCCAGCTGGATTTCCATGAGGGGCGCGCAGGGATCAGCGTTTTCCAATCCCGGGCCTTCAACCTGCCTATCAAACTTGAAATGGTCGAGCGCCACCCCGACGGCAGCCAGGCCTTTCTGCCGCTTTCAGATAAACCCTTTGTCGTTGTTGTGGCGCCCGACAACGCGGGTGTGCCGGGTGAGCCTGTTGCATTCATCACCGCGCCCGGACAGGGCGTGAATTATCACCGGAACACCTGGCACGGGGTTCTGACACCGCTTCATCCCCCTGGGTTGTTCGCCGTGGTCGACCGAATAGGAAACGGGCCAAACCTTGAGGAGTATTGGTTCCAGAACGCCTACACGATCACTGAATAGGGGACATTGCCGGAAGAGGGGCCGGCCCACGTAGTTTTTTGGGAGGAAAAACGCGATGTCAGATGCAACTTTAGGGACGCCGGAGCAGCTCCGTGACCCGAACTACACTCCGCCAATTCTGAAGGCGGTTCCTTTGGGAATTCAGCACGTTTTGGCGATGTTCGTTTCCAACGTCACACCAGCCATCATCGTTTGCGGTGCGGCGGGTTTCGGGTTTGGTTCGAACAGCCCCGATTTCCCGCAGATGATTTACATGATCCAGATGTCGATGTTCTTTGCGGGTGTTGCGACACTGTTCCAGACCATTGGGCTGGGGCCTGTTGGTGCCCGCCTGCCAATCGTGCAGGGGACGTCATTTGCCTTTATTCCGATCATGATCCCGTTGGTGGTTGGAAAGGGCGTTGATGCGATTGCCGTATTGATGGGTGGTATAGTCGTTGGCGGCCTGTTTCATGCCAGCCTTGGGTTGTTCATTGGCCGTATTCGCTTTGCGCTTCCGCCCTTGGTTACCGGTCTTGTTGTCACCATGATCGGGCTTGCGCTTGTCAAAGTCGGCATCCAGTACGCGGCAGGCGGTGTACCCGCCATCGGTACCGAAGAGTACGGCTCTGGTCTGAACTGGCTCATGGCCGGAACTGTGATTGTTGTTACTTTGGGCCTGAAGTTTTTTGCTCGTGGTATGCTGTCGGTGTCGGCAGTTCTGATTGGCCTGTTGGTCGGATACGTGGTGGCATTCGCACTGGGTCAGGTGAATTTGGGCAATGTCGGGCGCGCGTCTCCGTTTGCCATGCCGAACCCGTTTCACTTCGGTATCGAGTTTTCATTCGCGGCGATCATCGGGTTCTGTGCGATGTCTTTCGTGTCGGCTGTTGAAACGGTCGGGGATGTGTCCGGTATCACCAAAGGGGGCGCGGGACGCGAGGCAACCGACAAGGAAATTCAGGGCGCGACTTTTGCCGATGGTCTTGGAACTGCGGTATCAGGCGTCTTTGGGGCCCTGCCGAACACGTCGTTCAGTCAGAACGTTGGCCTGATCGCCATGACCGGCGTCATGAGCCGCACGGTCGTAACCATAGGTGCCCTGTTCCTGATCATATGCGGGCTTATCCCCAAGATCGGCGCGGTGATCTCGTCCGTTCCGATCGAGGTTCTGGGTGGCGGTGTGATCGTGATGTTCGGCATGGTGGTTGCAGCCGGTGTCTCGATGCTGTCGGACGTGACGTGGAATCGCCGCAACATGGTGATCTTTGCGATTTCACTCAGCCTGGGTCTGGGTTTGCAGTTAGAGCCCGGCGCCTTACAGCATCTGCCCGGAACTCTCAAAGTTCTGGCGACATCCGGGATATTGCCTGCTGCTATCATTGCCATTGTCTTGAATCTGGTTCTGCCCGAAGAGCTTTCGGATGAAGCGACGGAAGAGGTGTCCGGTGGAATGGCAGGCCACGGGTTGGGCTCTATCAAACAGGACGATCACGTCTGACCGGTTCGGCCCGGAATTGTAGATGAAAAAGCGGCGCACGTAGTGCGCCGCTTTTTGGTTTCAGGCCTGGCAGGCTTGGCCCATCGCTCACATAAGAAACGCGTATTTCGACGCGACGCTTAGGCGACCACACGGGGATGCCATCAGAAATCGACCTCAATCGCGATGCCTTTCTGTACGGCCAGCTCGACAACAGACGCAGCAACCGCCAGATCCTGAAGACCTACGCCAGTGCCATCGAACAACGTGATCTGATCGTCTGATGTCCGGCCCGGGTTCGTTCCGTTGATGACCGCACCCAACTGGACCAGGTCACTTTCCCTGATCAGGCCCTGTGCCACGGCGTGTTGAGCCTCGCCAATCGAAATCGACTGTGCGATTTCATCTGTGAATACAGATGCTTTGGCCAGCAACGCCGCCTCGACTTCCTGCTTGCCCTTGGTGTCCGTTCCCATGCACGCGATATGCGTTCCAGGGCTGACATGGTTTGCCATCAGCGATGGCGCAAAAGCCGAGGTGATCGAGATTATGACATCCGCTTCGGTCATGCCATCAAGTTCGACCGTTTCAAACGGAACACCGGCTTCACTGGCGACCTTTTCAATGTTGGGCAGCATCTCGGGGTGGTAGTTCCAGCCAAGGACCTTTTCAAAGGTGTGGGTCTCCAGCGCCGAGCGTAGCTGAAAGGTTGCCTGATGCCCGGCCCCGATCATACCGATCACCCGCGCGCCCGCACGGGCAAGGTGCTTGATAGATACAGAAGAGGCCGCCGCAGTGCGCAAGGCCGTCAAAAGGTTGCCGCCAACCATCGCCGACGGTTTCCCGGTGTCAGGGTCAAAAAGAAAAACAGTGGATTGGTGATTGATCAACCCGCGCTTTTCCAGGTTGTTCGGCCAATACCCCCCGGCCTTCAGGCCCAGTGTCAGCCCGGCGCGATCAAACCCGCCTTTAAAGCCGTACAGAGCGTCCTCATGCCCGATGGCTTCGCGCACGACAGGAAAGTTATAGGCGTCCCCTGCGGCCATAGAGGCAAAGACCTGTTCGACGGCTTCAAAGGCCGCGTCGCGGGTCATGAGGTTGGCGATTTCGCGCTCGGGTACGATCAGCATGTCATTCTCCATTCGAAATTCGTGCGCCCGTGCGTTTCACCGACAAAAGCGGGCGCGCACGGGCGACTGTCCGGCCATGTTTGGCCGAAAGCTTATTCTTTGAGCAATCAGGCTCAGTACGCGCGGCCGCGGGCTGACACTGGCCACACGCATTCGACCTTGCCATTCCGGACGCCCACATACCAATCATGTACGTTTGCGGTTGGGTCACAGTGCCCCGGCACCAACTTTAGCTTGTCATTGACCTTGAGCGCCCCGCTCGGATCCATCACGACGCCATGTTCATCCGAGCATTTGATGTATTCGACATCGTCACGCCCGAAAACAACAGGCAGACCGCTATCCACCGACTGAGCCTTGAGACCCGCATCGACGATTGCCTTGTCAGCCTTGGCGTGGCTCATGACGCTGGTCAGGATGAAGAATGCGTTTTCCCATTCGCCCTGGTCGATCCGGTTGCCGTTCTCGTCCAGGATGCGACCGTAATCGGCATCCATGAACGCATAAGACCCGCATTGCAGCTCATTATACACGCCCGAGTTGGATTCGAAGTAGTATGACCCAGTACCGCCGCCCGAGACCAGCTCGCACTCGATACCCTCGGCTTTAAGGCCGTCTACTGCGTCTTTGACCATCGCGATGGCGGTATCCAGTTTCTCCTTGCGTGCCTCATAGCTGTCGAGGTGTTGCATTGCGCCCTGATAGGCCTGAATTCCGCTGAATTTCAGGTTGTCAGCAGCCTCAACCGCCTTGGCGATTTCAATCACTTCGGGTGTCGTTGTGACCCCGCACCGACCTGCGCCGCAATCGATTTCCACGAAGACTTCCAGCTGTGTTCCATGCCGGACAGCCGCCGCCGAAAGGTCAGCGACGTTTTCCAGATCATCGACACATACAATAATGCGGCTGCCCAGTTTTGGCAGGCGTGCGAGGCGGTCAATTTTGGCCGGGTCACGCACCTGGTTCGAAACCAGAACGTCCTTTATCCCACCACGAACGAACACTTCGGCCTCGGAAACTTTCTGGCAGCAGACACCGACGGCACCACCGATTTTCTCTTGCAGCTTGGCCACGTCGACCGACTTGTGCATTTTACCATGCACGCGGTGACGCATCCCGTGCGCTTTGGCATAATCGCCCATCTTCCTGATATTGCGTTCAAGCGCGTCGAGATCCAAAATCAGGCTGGGTGTCTGGATATCTGCTTCGTCCATGCCGGGCTTGGCCGGAATGTCGTAACCTACTTCGAACTGGTCGAGAGTGCTCATATCTTTCATCTCCGTAATCCTATACCGGGATTGTTTTTTGTTGGGGTATATTCAGGCGTTCATCCAGGGCAGCCGGTCCAGATCGACATTGCCACCTGTAACAATCAGTCCGACACGCTTGCCCTTGAAGGCGTCCGGGTTCTTGAGAACCGTGGCCAGCGGAACGGCCGAAGATGGCTCCACCACAATCCGCAGGTGCTTCCATGTCAGTTTCATCGCATCGATGATCTCCTGCTCGGAGGCAGTGTAAATCTCTGAAACGTGGTTCGATACGAAATGCCAGGTGAGATCCTTCAGCGGCACCAGCAACCCGTCAGCAATCGTCTTCGGCGCATCATCCGCGATGATATGACCGGCCTTGAAGCTGCGATAGGCGTCGTCTGCCTGTTCGGGTTCTGCCGCGATGACTGCTGTTTCTGGGGCCAGATTGGACAGGGTCAAACAGGTTCCAGACACCATGCCACCACCGCCGATTGGCGCAACGACTGCGTCCAGACCGTCGGTCTGCTCGATAAACTCTCGCGAACAGGTGCCTTGCCCGGCGATGACCCGAGGATCGTTGTAGGGATGAACAAAGTCACCGCCCGTAGCTGTCTGAACCTCGGCAAATGTCGCTTCGCGCGACGAGGTGGAGGGTTCGCATTCTGTAATCTTCCCTCCATAACGGCGGACCGTATCCTTCTTTGCCTGCGGCGCTGTCCGAGGCATGACCACGTTGCAGGGAATGCCCCGTTTCATCGCCGCATAAGACAGGCACGAGGCGTGATTGCCCGAAGAATGGGTGGCGACACCTTTTTCAGCCTGTTTCTCATCCAGCCCAAAAACCGCATTCGCAGCACCTCGTACTTTGAAAGCGCCCGGTTCCTGAAAGTTTTCGCATTTGAAGAACAGCTGCGCACCTGACAGTTCATTGAGAAAGTCCGAAGTTCGCACCGGGGTGCGGCGGATATAGGGTTTGATCCGGTCATGCGCCGCAAGCATGTCTTCATAGGTTGGGATATACATTGTGCAATCCTTCATCATGCCGCGTTCTTCTGAACGGAACCGGGATGGCCGCGATAGTATTCCTGTGCGGCGGCAACTCCGGACCCCAGGTCGATGTTCAGTCCCAGGTCAACCATGCACATCTCGGCAGTGGCGATCCCGGACAGAGCCATGACATCCGTCAGGCTGCCCAGATGCCCGATCCGGAACACCTTGCCCGCGACCTCACCAAGGCCCACGCCAAAGGCAACGCCGTATTTTTCAGCTGCGTGCGTGACAATATCCGTCGCGTTGAAGCCGTTCGGCGTACGGATTGCGCTTACGGTATCGGAATAGACCGCCGGGCTGCTGGCACAAAGCTCCAGCCCCCACGCCCCCACAGCGGCACGGACCCCTTCCGCAATCCGGTGGTGCCGGGCAAAAACGTTCTCCAGACCTTCACTCAGCAGCATAGAGCAGGCTTGATTGAGGCCATTCATCAACCCGACAGCGGGTGTATAGGGGTAAGCATTGTTGGCGTATCCCTTGGTCATGTCCCGGACGTCAAAGAATGTGCGGGGAAGGGTGCCGGTTTTGGTTGCTTCCATCGCTTTCCGGCTGAAACCGACGATGGCAAGGCCAGCGGGCAACATGAAACCCTTCTGCGACCCGGTAACGGCAACATCCACGCCCCATTCATCAAAACGGAAATCCATCGACGCGATGGATGAGACGCCATCAACAAACAGCAGGGCAGGATGTTGCGCGGCAGTCAGCGCCTTGCGCACAGCAGCGATATCCGACTTCACTCCAGTTGCCGTCTCGTTATGCGTCGCTAGAACAACCTTGATCTCGTGGCTTTTGTCGGCGGCAAGGATTTCTTCGTACCGGTCAGCCGGCAGCCCATCGCCCCACGGGGTTTCGACGATCTCAACATTCAGCCCATGGCGCTGGCACATATCGATCCATCGATGGCTGAACATGCCGTTGCGGGCCGCCAGAACCTTGTCACCGGCGGACAGCGTATTGGTTAGGGCGGTTTCCCAGCCCCCGGTTCCGGTCGACGGGAAAATGAAGACTTCGGCGCTGTCGCTTTTCAGAATGTCCCGCACGCCCGCGCGCGCAGGATGCAGGATTTGCCCGAACAATGGCGAACGATGGTCGATCGTGGGCATATCGCAGGCTTTGCGCAGGCTTTCCGGGATGTTCGTCGGGCCCGGGATGAAAACGGGGTTTTGAAAGCTCATGGATGGTCTCCTTCCGTCCTTGCCAGCACAATAAGTTTCATCAACCCGATTGGAAATTTTTTTGAAAACGCATTTCAGAATTCGTGATAAGAGATTTAACTTATAGTTGTCAGTGAGTTATATTTTTCATATCCTGAAATAGTCTTTCATAAATGTTCAGAGGGTTTTTATGGAATTGCAAGACAATGACCCGAAACTCCGTCGCAAAGCCCGGGGAAGACCGCGGGGGTGGGACGACAAAACCGCGCAGAATACGATCAAATCACTGGATCGGGCGATGGAGGTTTTCGAATATCTGAGCCAGGCGCAAGGCAAAGCTCTTACTGAACTTTCAGATGAAATGCGTCAGGCACCGGCCACCGTTTATCGCATCCTCGTGACGTTACAGGGCAGGGGTCTGGTCGAGTTCGACCATGAAGAACAGGTTTGGCACATTGGCCCGCAGGCGTTTGTGATCGGCTCGCGGTTTTTGCGTCGTACCAGTCTGGTGGAACGGGCAAGGCCGATCATGCGCAAATTGATGGAAACCACGGGTGAAACCGCCAATCTGGGAGTTGAGAAAGAAGGTCTGGTGCTGTTCCTGAGCCAGGTTGAAACACATGAAAGTATCCGGGCGTTTTTTCCGCCCGGTACATTGTCACCCATGCACGCGTCGGGCATCGGAAAAGCGTTATTGGCCCACATGGACGAAGACAGATTGAACCGAAGGTTGGCCTCAGCGAATTTACAGGCTTTTACGGATCAGTCGATTACCGGCGCTGAGGCGTTGAAGAAAGATCTTGCAGCAATCAGATTGCGGGGTTTTTCCGTGGATAACGAAGAAAAGACTACGGGTATGCGATGCATTGCAGCACCCGTTTTCGATATCAACAGAGAGGCGGTCGCGGGGCTTTCAGTGTCCGGGCCAACCAGTCGCGTCGGAGCGGCCGAAATCGAACGGCTGAGCCGCCCGGTGATGGAAGCAGCGCGCCAGTTGACGCTGGCTATTGGTGGGACGGTTTTGCCACCGCAACCCTAAGGCTTTGCCGCCAGATTGCGGCGAACGCTGACCCCGGATCCGCTTGCCGCGCCACAACACCAACGCGCTGAGACGCGCATTGTGCACAGACAAACTCAACAGCAGAACAGGCGTGACTCTTACCGGTTATCTGATTTTCAGCTCCCCCTATTACTGTGCGACTTTTTGTTTGTGTTTGTTGAACTGTTGGTCGAAGAGGTTTTTGAAGGGGCCGTT
>NZ_JBXWQT010000010.1:0-1172 GCF_059612525.1 Ruegeria sp. SAZD013
GATGCCCGAAGCCTTCCGCCGTCTGCAGGATCACATGCTGCGCAAAGAGGGCGGTGACCGAGAGATGGTCGATATCTTGTCCTTGGTTCTGCATCACGACGAA
Source organism: Ruegeria sp. SAZD013 (assembly GCF_059612525.1). Taxonomy (NCBI): domain Bacteria; kingdom Pseudomonadati; phylum Pseudomonadota; class Alphaproteobacteria; order Rhodobacterales; family Roseobacteraceae; genus Ruegeria; species Ruegeria sp. SAZD013. Next base: position 104 of record NZ_JBXWQT010000010.1, read on the forward strand.
GACGCCGTTCTATGCGCCGTGAAACTGGCGCTGGAAGCCGGGGTGCCCACCAAGACGCACATCCTGAACCTGCTTCACAGGCTGATCGACCGCAAGCAAACTGACCATCCCGAGGTCGATCCGCCAGACGCCCTGGCCTTGGAAACGGCACCAAAAGCCAACGTTGATCGCTATGACAACCTGAGACAGGCCGGGGAGAAGCGCCATGCGTCATGATCCTGCAGGAGCCTCGATTGTGATTATGCTACGGAGTCTGAAACTGCATGGGATGGCGCAAGCCGTTGATGATCTGGTCGCCCAGGGCGCACCAGCGTTCGAGGCTGCAACCCCGATGTTGTCCCAACTGCTCAAAGCCGAGATTGCAGAGCGAGAAGTGCGCTCAATCGCATACCACACAAAGGTTGCGCGCTTCCCGTCCTACAAAGACCTCGCAGGCTTTGACTTCAAGTCCAGCGAGATCAACGAAGCCACTGTCCGTCAGTTGCACCGCGGCGAGTTCATGGAAAATGCGGAAAACGTCGTCCTGATCGGTGGACCCGGGACGGGCAAAAGCCACATCGCCACGGCCATCGGCGTTCAGGCCATCGAGCACCACAGATGCAAAGTGCGCTTCTACTCGACCGTGGAACTCGTCAACGCGCTGGAGCAGGAAAAGGCGCTCGGAAAAGCCGGCAAAATAGCCGAGATGCTGACCAAAATCGACTTGGTCATCCTCGACGAACTGGGCTACCTCCCGTTCAGTTCATCAGGCGGCGCGCTTTTGTTCCACCTCTTGAGCAAGCTCTACGAGCGCACCAGCGTGGTCATCACCACCAACCTCAGCTTCTCCGAATGGGCCCAGGTCTTCGGCGATGCAAAGATGACAACGGCCCTTCTCGACCGGCTCACACACAGATGCCACATCCTAGAAACCGGCAACGACAGCTACCGCTTCAAAGCCAGCTCCGAAGCCGCAAAGAAAACAAGAAAGGAGACGCCAACATTGACCACCAAATAAGCGCTGATACATAGACTAGGGTGGGTCAAATCTCGGTGAAAATACCGGGTCACTTCTCAGCGGAAATCAACA
>NZ_JBXWQT010000011.1:0-52455 GCF_059612525.1 Ruegeria sp. SAZD013
CGCCATCCGCGAAGGCGGCCGCACCGTCGGCGCCGGCGTCGTGTCGAAGATTACTGAATAATTCGCACAAGCGAATGAACCAACGAAAAGGGCTTCCCTCGGGACGCCCTTTTTTCGTTTTTGCCTAAGCTGATTGTAATGCTACTTCTCTCATATTGAGGCATCACAATTAGAAAGAGGTCACAGCATGCACTTATTGGCGCGTTCAGTTGGTCTAGTTGCTGCACTTGTTTATTTATCCACTTCAGCGTCCGCACAGCAGATCGCGGACAGGATTTATCTCGGAGGGCCTGTGTTAACGATGAACGATAAGGCTCCGTCCGCTGAAGCGGTCGCAGTCAAAGACGGACGCGTTCTTGCTGTGGGGTCGTTGTCTGATTTGTCGATGCATCGCGGTGAAGAAACCGAAACGTTTGACCTGGAAGGCCGCGCGATGCTTCCGGGTTTTGTAGATAGCCACGGTCATGTGGTCATGGGGGGGTTGCAGGCATTGTCCGCCAACCTTCTTGCGCCGCCTGATGGGAAAGTCGTTGATATCGCCAGTCTGCAAGCCACGTTGACTGACTGGGCCGACGAAAATGCGCAAGCCGTTGAACAGGTCAAAATGATCATCGGCTTTGGTTACGACAATGCTCAATTAAAGGAACTGCGCCACCCTACGCGACAAGAACTGGACATTGTGTCTGAGGACTTGCCGGTCGTTATCGTTCATCAGTCCGGGCATTTGGGAGTAGCAAACTCGAAAGCTCTAGAGTTGGCAGGCATCACAGCCGCTTCAAAAGCCCCTCCGGGCGGAGTGATTCAACGCGATGACGCCGGTGAGCCAAACGGTGTTCTGGAAGAGTATGCGTTCTTTTCGGTCCTTGTGCCCATGTTAGGAAATCTGGGTGAAGAAGGCCTGGCGGCATTTGCCAAAGCTGGAACCGAACTTTGGGCACAGTTTGGATACACGACCGGACAAGAAGGCCGAACCTCAGGAGAAATTGTTGACGTTCTCAAGAAAGTTGCCGCCGAAGATGGGCTCCCAATTGACGTGGTAGCCTTCCCGGATGTTCTTGAGGCCAGGGAATATATAGGTGCAAACACCTCCAAGAACTACGACGACCGGGTTCGGGTCGGGGGCTGCAAGCTAACGATTGACGGCTCGCCTCAGGGTTTCACGGCTTTGAGGGATCGGCCCTATTATGATCCAGTCGGAAGCTACTCCGCCGGTTATTCAGGGTATGCTGCTATTACGATGGAGCAGCTACAGGACGCCGTTAATTGGTGTTACGAAAATGGGTTCCAAATCCTTGTGCACTCTAACGGGGAAGGGGCTTCTGACATGCTGATAGCAGCTCTCGAAGAGGCACAGATGAAGTATGGCGACCCGGGGAATCGTCCGGTTCTGATCCACGGTCAGTTTCTAAGAGAGGATCAGGTTGCGAGTTTTAAACGCCTCGGCGTATTCCCATCGCTTTTCCCGATGCACACGTTTTACTGGGGGGATTGGCATCGTGATCACACCGTTGGGCCGGTCAATGCAGACAATATCTCACCCACAGGATGGCTGCTCGAGCGGGACATGATGTTTGGCACACACCACGATGCCCCGGTGGCCTTTCCAGATAGCATGCGTGTTCTTGCTGCGACGGTTACTAGACGCACACGCTCTGGAGATATTTTGGGGCCGCATCAAAGGGTCGATGTTATGACTGCCTTGAAAGCCATGACAATCTGGCCCGCTTGGCAGCATTTCGAGGAAGATGAAAAGGGGTCCATTGAGGTTGGCAAAGTTGCGGATTTCGTGATCCTGTCAGACGACCCCACATCCGTTGACCCAGAAACACTGGCGGAACTAGAAGTGCTTGTAACCGTGAAGGGCGACGAGATTGTTTATGAAGCCGAAGTGGGTGTCCGAGAGGGCAAATTGGATTACTCGCCGTTCTCAAATGATCCTGTGATTGCCCATCTGTATCTGCATGCGGTTTACCAAGGGATGAAGGTAGAAGACGCATGGCTAACCAATGGCGTGTCTGGCGGCGAATAAAACGGTGTTCTTTGTGACGTTTGCCCCTTGTCAAACCCCGCCAACCCCACTAATACGCGCAGGTTCTCAACAAGAACATCAAGGCGGGATGATTCCCGCCTTTTGGGTTCGATGAGGGTTGGCGATGCGCGTCTGTCCTCCTCTCAACCTCAACGCCTGATAAAAGGCTGTTACTATGCAAAGCCAAAATATCCGTATTCGGCTGAAGGCATTTGACTATCGCGTTCTGGATGCCAGCACGCAAGAGATCGTCAACACTGCCAAGCGGACCGGCGCGAACGTGCGCGGCCCGATCCCGCTGCCGAACAAGATCGAGAAGTTCACGGTTCTCCGTGGCCCTCACGTTGACAAGAAATCCCGCGACCAGTTCGAGATCCGCACGCACAAGCGTCTGCTCGACATCGTTGATCCGACCCCCCAGACTGTGGACGCGCTGATGAAGCTCGACCTGGCTGCTGGTGTGGATGTCGAGATCAAGCTGCAGTCGTAAGATCGGAGGGTATAGATTATGCGCTCTGGTATTATCGCAAAAAAAGTTGGCATGACCCGCCTGTTCATGGAAGACGGCAAGCAGATCCCTGTGACCGTTCTTCACCTGGACAACCTGCAGGTTGTTGCACAGCGGACCGCTGAAAAAGACGGCTACACCGCCGTTCAGCTGGGCGCTGGTGCTGCCAAGGCAAAACGCACCTCGAAGGCCATGCGCGGCCACTACGCCGCTGCCAAGGTCGAGCCCAAGCGCAAGCTGGCCGAGTTCCGCGTCTCCGAAGATGGCCTGATCGAAGTGGGAGCCGAAATCTCGGCCGAGCACTTCCTGGCTGGTCAGAAGGTTGACGTTTCGGGCACCTCGATCGGTAAAGGCTTTGCCGGTGCGATGAAGCGCCACAACTTCGGTGGTCTGCGCGCCTCGCACGGTGTGTCGATCAGCCACCGTTCGCACGGCTCGACCGGTCAGTGTCAGGATCCGGGTAAGGTGTTCAAAGGCAAGAAGATGGCCGGTCACATGGGTGCTGCCCGTGTTACCACCCAGAACCTCGAGGTTGTCAAAACCGACGCCGACCGTGGTCTGGTCTTCATCAAAGGCGCCGTTCCCGGACCGAAATCGGGCTGGGTCACCGTCAAGGACGCCGTGAAGAAGAAAGCACCGGAAGGCCTGCCTTTCCCGGCTGCTGTGAAATCGGCTGCAACCGAAGCACCTGCGGAAGAAGTATCCGCGGAAGGTGGTGAAGCATGAAACTTGATGTAATCAAACTGGACGGCGGCAAGGCCGGCGACATCGAGCTGGATGCAGACCTGTTCGGCCTCGAGCCGCGCGCGGACATCCTGCACCGTGTGGTCCGTTGGCAGCGCAACAATGCGCAGGCCGGCACCCACAAGGTCAAGACCCGCTCGGAAACCAGCTACTCGACCAAGAAGATCTATCGCCAGAAAGGCACCGGTGGCGCACGCCATGGTGACCGTAACGCGCCGATCTTCCGCAAGGGTGGTGTTTACAAGGGCCCGACCCCTCGTTCGCACGGCCACGACCTGCCGAAGAAGTTCCGTAAGCTTGGCCTGCGCCATGCTCTGTCGGCAAAAGCCAAAGCAGGTGAACTGGTTGTGATCGAGAACGCCGAAGCAGAAGGCAAGACCGCCGCACTGGCCAAACAGGTTGCAAACCTGGGCTGGAAACGCGCTCTGGTCATCGACGGCGCGACCGTGAACGAAGGGTTCCTGAAGGCGTCGCGCAACATCGAAGGTCTGGATATCCTGCCGTCGATGGGTGCAAACGTTTATGACATCCTCAAGCGTGACACCCTGGTGCTCACCAAAGCGGCTGTCGAAGCACTGGAGGCTCGTCTGAAATGAGCGCGAAGGCAGAACACTACGACGTGATCCGCAAGCCGATCATCACCGAAAAGTCGACCATGGCGTCCGAAAATGGCGCGGTTGTCTTTGAAGTGGCGATCGAAAGCAACAAGCCGCAGATCAAAGAGGCCGTTGAGGCGCTGTTTGGTGTGAAGGTCAAGGCGGTGAACACCACCGTGACCAAAGGCAAGGTCAAGCGGTTCCGCGGCCAGCTGGGCCGTCGGAAGGACGTCAAGAAAGCATATGTGACCCTGGAAGAGGGTAACACAATCGACGTAAGCACCGGTCTCTGATCCGACGCTTACAGCGACACTTTACGGCCCCGGTGGATCACTCCGCCGGGGCCGATTTCGTTTCAGGCGTCGAAGCTGGGGACGCGCGTCAGGGCAGGGCGGTCACACGCCCTCCAGCGGTCGCCTCAGGGCGGTTCTGACGTTTCGGGCTCATTGGCCGCCTCAACAGCCATCGCACCCTCTGGCGGCCTCTGAGCGGCCTGCAAGCGGGGCAGAGCCAGCAACGGATATAGAAAAGGCGCCGTTAAGGCGCCTTTGGGTCGTTTTAATTGTGTGCGTGGTTATGAGCAATATACGTGCCGGTGCGCGATATCTGCGATGTCGCAGCGGCGGATGCCGATATCGTCCAGCTCACGGTTGCTCAGACGCTGCAACTCGGTATAGGTGCGCTGATACTCAGCAGCACGAGCGCGGGCTGTTTTGATCCGTGTGATCATGTCAGCGATCCGGGTGCCGAAGTTGAAGCCGGTATGGGTCAGTGTCGCAGTTGTCATCTCTGTATTCCTTTCTCGTATCAGGGCGTATTCCCTGACGTTTCCTTTTGAGTTCCTTCATTGGACAAGGCAGAGATAGGAGCGTTTGCTATCGCTAACAACGCAGATTTTGGTCTAGCCGGTATGCATGCGGCGAATAACTTTCGCTGGTTGGATTGCTCGTAGCCTGGTTCCTGTTCCTATTGGCGTGGATTTTGCAGTTGACCTGCAGATTGACGCGATGGCCATCTGCGGTTTGCAGCGACTTTCAGTTTGTTCCCAATACCGGACCCACCTGCTGAAATGCAAAATAAAGTCCCGTCGGATCACGAAACACACGCGGTGCATGCTGCGCGCTTTGCCGTGATCGAACACGCACTTCGGACGCTCCAAGCGTCAAAGCATCACGTACCGCATCCTCGATAGCGGTGACCTTAATTCCAGGTAGCCAGGCGCATCTTTCACGTATCTTTATATCTGGTGAAGCAACCACAGGAATATGTGTAAGCCACTGACCTGGCCCGGCCGCGCCCGTGCCATCCGTCTTCGAAGATGTTCGGTCAAACAACGATTGGTAGAATTCGACTGGAAACTCCGGGCTTTCGCTCAGATAAACCTCTGTTGTGAACTGTTGTGTAGGTATCGGGTAATCGTGTTGTGAAACGGAAATGCCAAACCTGGCTCCCAAGGGGTCCAACAATAGGCAGTTTCGCCCAACGCCGGGCACATCAAAGGGGCGTCGAATGATGTGCGCGCCCAGCTTCTCGGCACGCTTTGAATACTTGTCAACATCGGGAACTTCGAAATAGGGAAGCCAGCCGGCATCAAAACCCGCTGGAGTTTTGGTCAATCCACTTCCGGCCTCCCCATTCAGAAGAGCAAGAGTGAATTCCCCTTTTCCCCGACCCCAGACATAGTCTTCGGTGCTTTCCTTAATGAAATCCCACAACGCTACACGGCCATAGAAAGCCTCGGAAGCGTTCAGATCAGGCGTAAAGAGGTCATGCCATACGATCCGTCCTGTCTTATCCGCACTCACTTCAAGAACCTCCTGCGTGGAACACGCTGGGTAGTTCATCACAACCCATTTGGTCATTGATACAGATCAATCAGAACACGCCGCTCCTGAGATCCGGGTTGGAGGAAGGAATCCCCAAGAAGCTGAAGTGCCAACAAAAAACGCCCCCGAATTGACCGGAGGCGTTTTTGTTCTTTCCGATGAAGGCGGGCTTAACCGCGCTCTTCGACGATCTCAACCAGATGCGGGATCTTGCGGATCATGCCGCGCACCGAAGGAGTATCCTCCAGCTCACGGGTTCTGTGCATCTTGTTCAGGCCCAGGCCGATCAGGGTTGCGCGCTGTTCGGCGGGGCGACGGATCGGCGAACCGACCTGTTTGACGACGATGGTTTTTGCCATGACGTGCTCTCCTTATGCTTCTGCTTCAGCAGCAGCCGGTGCTTCGTCCCGCTTGGGCAGGATGTCAGCAACCTTTTTGCCACGACGTGCGGCAACCGAACGCGGGCTCTGCTCTTTCTGCAGGCCATCGATGGTGGCGCGGATCATGTTGTACGGGTTCTGCGAGCCCAGCGACTTGGACACAACGTCCTTGACGCCCAGCATTTCGAACACGGCACGCATCGGACCACCGGCGATGATACCGGTACCTTCAGGCGCGGCGCGCATAACCACTTTACCGGCGCCGTGACGGCCCTCGATGTCGTGGTGCAGGGTCCGACCTTCGCGCAGCTGCACGCGGATCATCTGACGCTTGGCTTGCTCAGTCGCCTTGCGGATGGCCTCAGGTACTTCTTTCGCTTTACCCTTGCCAAAGCCGACGCGGCCTTTCTGATCGCCGACAACCACCAGAGCGGCGAAGCCAAAGCGCTTACCACCTTTTACGGTTTTCGACACGCGGTTGATTGCGACCAGGCGATCTGCAAATTCCGGTGTTTCTTCACGGTCGCGGCCACGGCCCCGACGGTTTTCACGTTCTGCCATTTGGCATCCCTTTTCCTCTAGAGGCGCTTGCGGCGCCAATTACTCAATCGAAGTGAACCCGTGAATGACATTCTGGGGCTCCCCGATCATCGAGGCGGGCGGACCCGCCTTCAAAGTGCCGGTGCCGGGCTGAAGCCCGGCCTACGGCGTCGTATCCGGTAGGCCGGGCTTCAGCCCGGCACACCATCAGATCTTCAGGCCACCTTCACGCGCAGCGTCGGCGACAGCCTTCACTTTGCCGTGGAACAGGAAGCCGCCACGATCGAAATAGGCCTCTTCGACGCCTGCCTTCTTGGCACGCTCGGCGATGGCCGCGCCGACTTTCGTCGCCGCTTCGACGTTGTTCTTGCCAACAACACCCAGATCTTTTTCCAGGGTCGAGGCCGAGGCCAGGGTCACGCCACGTACGTCGTCGATCAGCTGAACAGAGATGTTCTTGTTCGAACGGTGTACGGACAGGCGCGGACGACCCGCGTTGACCTTGCGAAGTTTGTTCCGAACGCGCAGGCGGCGCTTCAGAAACAGGGTTCTTTTGCTGTTTGCCATTGTCTGCGTCCTTACTTCTTCTTGCCTTCCTTGCGGAAGATGAACTCGCCCTTATAGCGGATGCCCTTGCCTTTGTACGGCTCGGGGCGGCGCCACTCGCGGATTTTGGCCGCGGTTTCGCCCACCAGCTGCTGGTCGATACCTTCCACAACGATTTCGGTCTGCTTCGGTGCGGTGATGGTAACACCTTCCGGAGCCGTGAAATCAACATCGTGGCTATAGCCCAGGTTCAGCTTCAGGGTGTTGCCCTGCATCTGCGCCCTGTAACCAACACCCTGGATCTCCAGCTCTTTTTTGAAGCCTTCAGTCACACCGGTTACCAGGTTGGCAACCATGGTGCGGCTCATGCCCCACTGCTGGCGGGCACGCTTGGACATGCCGCGAGGGTCGATCTTGACCACGTTGTCTTCAACCGACAGCGTTACGTCGTCGGTGGCGGTGAAGCTGCGGGTGCCTTTCGGACCTTTGACTTCGATGGTCTGACCCGACACAGAGGCGGTTACGCCGCTGGGCAGCTCGACCGGTTTTTTACCAATACGAGACATTGCAGACCTCCTTAGAAGACGGTGCAGAGCACTTCGCCGCCAACATTGTTGGAGCGAGCGTTTGCGTCCGACATCACACCTTTCGGAGTGCTGACAATCGACACGCCCAGACCCTGACGGACCTGCGGGATGTCATTGACGCCCATGTATACGCGGCGACCGGGTTTCGAAACCCGCTTCAGTTCGCGAATGACAGGAGTGCCTTCGTAGTATTTCAGGCTGATTTCGATGGCCGGATGACCGTTTTCGCCGGTCGTCTTTTCATAGCCACGGATGTAGCCTTCGTCCGCCAGCACGTCCAGAACCCAAACACGCAGCTTTGACGCCGGAGTGGATACGGTGGATTTGCCGCGCATTTGCGCGTTGCGGATACGGGTGAGCATATCGCCGATAGGATCATTCATATCTATGTCTCCCTTACCAGCTCGATTTCACCATGCCGGGGATCTGACCAGCAGAACCCAGCTCGCGCAGCATGATACGGCTGACCTTCAGCTTACGGTAGTAAGCGTGGGGACGACCGGTCAGCTGACAACGGTTGTGCAGACGGGTAGCCGAGCTGTTGCGCGGCAGTTTCGCCAGTTTCAGACGCGCTTTGAAACGCTCTTCCATCGGCTTGCTCTCGTCATTCGCGATTTCTTTCAGCTCGGCACGCTTTGCGGCATATTTGGCCACCAGGCGTTCGCGCTTCTTTTCGCGTTCGATCATTGCTTTTTTAGCCATGTCTCAATCCTCCCGGCGCTTACGCGTTGAACGGCATGTTGAATGCTTTCAACAATGCCTTTGCTTCAGCGTCGGTTTTCGCTGTGGTGGCAATTACGATATCCAGGCCCCAGACCTCGTCGACCTTGTCGAAGTCGATTTCCGGGAACACGATGTGCTCTTTCATGCCCATGGCAAAGTTGCCACGACCGTCGAAAGAAGGCTTAACACCGCGGAAGTCACGAATACGCGGCATTGCGATCGTGATCAGACGATCCAGGAATTCGTACATCCGGTCACCGCGCAGGGTCACTTTCGCACCCAGCGGCATGTCTTCCCGGACGCGGAAACCCGCGATCGACTTCTTCGCCTTGGTTGAAACGGCCTGTTGACCGGCAATTGCAGTCAGATCCTCGACAGCAGCTTTCGCTTTCTTCGAGTCTTTGACGGCCTCGGCACCACAGCCGATGTTCAGAACGATTTTTTCCAGCTTGGGCAGCTGCATGTCGTTCTTGTAGCCGAACTCTTCTTTCAGAGCGGCACGGATGGTCTCGGCGTACTGCGCTTTCAGACGCGGGGTGTAGGTTGCGTTATCAAGCATCGATCACGTCCCCTGTGGTCTTGGCGAAGCGAACTTTCTTGTCGCCTTCCACGCGGAAGCCAACGCGGGTTGCTTTGCCGTTCTTGTCCAGCAGTGCCAGGTTCGAAAGATCGACCGGCAGAGCTTTGGGCAGGCGGCCGCCTTGCGAGGTTTGCGACTGGCGGGTGTGGCGGATGGCGATGTTGATGCCATCGACCACAGCTTTACCGGCTTTGGGGTCAACCGAGGTGATAGTTCCCTCTTTGCCCTTGTCCTTGCCGGACAGCACGACGACCTTGTCGCCTTTGCGGAGTTTAGCAGCCATGATTACAGCACCTCCGGAGCCAGCGAGATGATTTTCATGAAGTTCTTCGCGCGCAGTTCACGAACAACGGGGCCAAAGATACGGGTACCTACGGGCTCGTTGTTGTTGTTCAGGATGACGGCGGCGTTGCGATCGAAACGGATCGCGGTGCCGTCTTCGCGACGGACTTCCTTGGCGGTGCGTACGACGACGGCCTTACGGACGTCACCTTTCTTAACGCGGCCGCGCGGGATGGCTTCCTTCACCGAGACGACAATGATGTCGCCAACGGAGGCGTATTTACGCTTGGAACCACCCAGGACCTTGATGCACTGAACTCGGCGTGCGCCAGAGTTGTCAGCGACATCCAGATTGGTCTGCATCTGGATCATGTGGTTTCTCCCGACCTGTGGGGGCTGGTCTGATTAAATCCCCCAGGGTTTCGACAAATGAAAAATCCCGGAAGCTTACGCTTCCAGAACTTCCCAACGTTTCGTCTTCGATTTCGGCGCGCATTCGATGATGCGTACAGAGTCGCCGACCTTGAAGGCGTTCTTTTCGTCATGAGCCCGGTATTTCTTGGACTTACGAACGGTTTTGTGCAGCAGCGGGTGCTTGAAACGGCGCTCGACCAGCACGGTGATGGTCTGTTCGTTGGCGTCGCTGGTCACGGTGCCTTGCAGGATACGCTTGGGCATCTGATTACTCCTCGGATGCCGCAGCAGCGGCCTTTTCGTTCAGGATGGTTTTGACGCGGGCAGCGTTGCGGCGGGCCGCTTTGATGCCAGCAGTGTTTTCCAGCTGACCGGTTGCCTGTTGAAAGCGCAGGTTAAAGCTTTCTTTCTTCAGGTTGACCAGTTCCTCGCGGAGCTGATCAGGGGTCTTGTCACGCAGTTCTTGGGCGTTCATCGCCTTTTCCTTTGCTCAAAACACCAGAAGGCCCCGTACTCGGGTCACCTTTGACCTGGTGGATGAATGATAGACATACGAATCGCCCGACAACGCCGGGAGACCGCAAGATGCCGCTCTATAGGGGGTTAGGGGTGGGGTGGCAAGGGAAAGTTTGCCATGCGGGAACAGGGAATTTCCCGAAATCAAAAACCCGCTTGTGTCACCGTGTCAGACCCTGGCTATTTGCCACTCTGGTCAATACGGACAGCATCTCGGAAACCTCTTCCGGCGAAAGACGGCCATGACCGTCCAGGAACGCTCCGATGTCACGCCCGGTATATCGCCCCGTCAGCTTCCCTTCGTCAAGGATCAGATTGTTTCGCGCAAGCTCCACGGCGGTCACATGGCAAATACGGCATTTCTCGATGAAGACACCGCCCGAGTCCCGGATAATCCGGAAATGAGCAAGCAGAACCTCGGCCTTGTCCGTAGTCACCCCGCCATGACCGGAGCGCAGGTAATTTTCGACCGCCCGTCCGGACCGGGCTCCGACCAGCACGCCATCTGATACACCAAGCTCATCCCAAACGAAATCACCGGAATGGGGGGCGTGGCATCCGGCACAGCTGTCTTCGTATATGCGGTGCGGGTTCGCAACTTGCCCCACAGCACTTGTCGTGCAGGCAATTGTCGCAACCAGAACGAATGAGAATAGGGCTTGCATCGTAAATGCCTGACCAAATCCTGAACAATACACCTCAACATGACGGGCGGGTGCATAGTTTGGATTCTATCGTGTGTCTGAACCCAATGGAATGATTGAGATCAGATGGCTCAATTTCGCTTTTACGAAAAACGCGGCCCCGTTTGCACGAGACCGCGTCTGCAACTGTCTAAGTCTGGGCGACTTACGCCAGAGCGATGTTCACAGCCGACTCGCGGCCGTCACGGCCGGGCTCGATGTCGAATGTTACTTTCTGGTTGTCGGCCAGACCGGTCAGACCCGAGCGTTCGACAGCAGAGATGTGTACAAACACGTCTTTGCCACCGGTCTCCGGTGCGATGAAGCCAAAACCTTTAGTTGTGTTGAACCATTTTACGGTGCCATTGGCCATATCCGTATTCTCCAAATAATTGCTGTCCGCGGAATTGCGACAGCGCGGCGTGGTCGGTCTGGATCGAGAGACTGAACGCCGAATATCGGGAGACAGTGGTCGAAAAAGAAAAACGTAAGCGTGCCTCACATGGTCCATGTCGGCACATATTGCAAGTGTTATCGAAAACTCTTGGTGAATCGTGATTGGTAGGGGGCCGCCCGTTCGTCTCGCAAACGCTACACTGAACAACTACCGTGCAATGAGCTGATGCTCACTCCCACTTATAGTTGAAACTCACTGAAATCCGCTCTTCCTCGGCCATGTTCATCGGCACCTCGTGGCGCAGCCAGCTTTCCCACAGCAGAACATCGCCCACCTGCGGCTTCACATAGATGAAGGGCTGCAAATCGCGTCGCCCGCCTTTCAGCCGCATCGGCGCGGCCATCATGCGGCCTGAGCGGGGGTCTTCCAGCTTCAGCGCGCTCGCGCCTTCGGGCATCGCCACATAGGTGGTGCCGGAAATCACACTGTGCGGGTGCAGATGGCTGGAATGCATGCCACCCTCGGGCAGGATGTTGATCCACAGGTCTTCCAGCTTCAGCTCACCCTCACCCAGATCAAACTCCAGATCCTTGGCAAAAGCCGCCACATGGCTGTCCAGCGCTTTGACCAGATCGGCGAATATCGGAAACCGCCAGGGCAGGTCGGTCAGCGAAGCATAGCTGGTGTAACCGGGATAGCCGTTTTCTTCGCACCAGTCCTGACCGGCCTCGTCATCCTCGGCGATGACAAGGCACGAGCTTTCCAACTCCTCCGCATCGATCGGGGGACCGAACTCGGACAAAGAGGCACGATAGAGGCGGGTGACGAAGAGTGATTCAATCTGTGGCATGGCGCTGTCTTAAACCAGCCGCGCGGTGAAGGCGATGGCTGTTTTGCGAGGCTCTGCCTCGCGCTCCGGGATATTTGCAGCCAGATGAAGAACGGATCCCCTGCTTCATCTGGCCCAAAATATCCCGGGGGAGGCGCGCGGCACGCGCGGCGGGGGCAGAGCCCCCTAAAGAAAAACCCCCGCCGGTGTTCCGACGGGGGTCAATCTTGTCACGAGCGGGGGTGCCCCCGGATCGCTTACCAGTCTTCGCGAACCACGACGCGGGTCTTGATCGGCAGCTTCATCGCAGCCAGGCGCAGGGCCTCGCGGGCGATGTCGTCATTGACGCCGTCGATCTCGAACATCACGCGACCGGGCTTGACCTTGCAAACCCAGCGGTCGACCGAACCCTTACCTTTACCCATACGAACTTCGATCGGCTTTGCCGTGACCGGAGTGTCGGGGAAGATGCGGATCCAGACACGGCCCTGACGCTTCATGTGACGCGTCATGGCACGACGTGCAGCCTCGATCTGGCGTGCGGTTACACGCTCAGGCTCAATCGCTTTCAGGCCGTAGGTGCCAAAGTTCAGATCAGAGCCGCCCTTGGCTTCGCCCTTGATCCGGCCTTTGTGCAACTTGCGGAATTTTGTACGCTTTGGTTGAAGCATATCTTTCCCTCCTTAGCGACGACCGCCACCAGCACCACGAGGTGCAGGGCCGTCCTGGAGTTCCTGTGCTTTACGGTCACGTGCCTGCGGATCGTGCTCCATGATCTCCCCTTTGAAGATCCAGACCTTGATCCCGATGATCCCGTAGGGGGTCATCGCTTCGGCATGTGCGTAATCGATGTCGGCGCGCAGCGTGTGCAGCGGCACACGGCCTTCGCGGTACCATTCGGTCCGTGCGATTTCGGCACCACCCAGACGGCCAGCGACGTTCACCCGGATACCCAGGGCGCCCATGCGCATGGCGTTCTGTACGGCGCGCTTCATCGCGCGGCGGAACGAAACACGGCGTTCCAGCTGCTGAGCGATCGACTCGGCAACCAGTTGGCCGTCAAGTTCGGGCTTGCGCACTTCGACGATGTTCAGGTGCAGTTCGCTGTCGGTCATCGCAGCCAGCTTCTTGCGCAGGACTTCGATGTCCGCACCTTTCTTGCCGATGATGACACCCGGACGTGCCGTGTGGATCGTAACGCGGCACTTCTTGTGCGGACGTTCGATGATCACACGGGCAACACCGGCCTGCTTGCACTCTTTCTGGATGAACTCACGGATCTTGAGGTCTTCCAGCAGAAGATCACCGTAGTCCTTGGTATCTGCGTACCAGCGGCTGTCCCAGGTGCGGTTGACCTGAAGGCGCATGCCGATCGGATTGACTTTATGTCCCATTAGGCTTGCTCCTCAACTTGACGCACCTTGATGGTGATCTCCGAGAACGGCTTCATGATCTTGCCGAAACGGCCACGGGCACGCGGGCGACCGCGCTTCATGACCAGGTTCTTGCCAACCCAGGCTTCGGCGACGATCAGCTCGTCAACGTCCAGGTTGTGGTTGTTTTCGGCATTCGCGATTGCGGACTGCAGGCACTTCTTGACGTCCTGCGCGACACGCTTGTTCGAGAAAGTCAGGTCGGTCAGGGCCTTCTCGACTTTCTTGCCGCGGATCATAGCTGCTACCAGGTTCAGTTTCTGCGGGCTGGTGCGAAGCATGCGCGTTTTCGCCATTGCTTCGTTTTCAGCCACGCGGCGGGGGTTCTTTTCCTTGCCCATGACTTACTTCCGCTTCGCTTTTTTGTCTGCGGCGTGGCCATAATAGGTCCGGGTCGGCGAATATTCACCGAACTTCTGACCGATCATGTCTTCCGAGACGTTTACCGGGATATGCTTCTGGCCGTTGTACACACCAAAGGTCAGACCCACGAACTGGGGCAGGATGGTGGAACGACGCGACCAGATCTTGATGACTTCGTTGCGGCCCGACTCGCGCGCTGCTTCGGCTTTTTTCAGCACGTAAGCATCGACGAAAGGACCCTTCCAAACAGAGCGAGACATGGATTAACGTCCCTTCTTCTTGGCGTGCCGCGAGCGGATGATCAGCTTCTGGGACGCTTTGTTCTTGTTGCGGGTACGCTTACCCTTGGTGTCCTTACCCCACGGCGTAACCGGCGTACGGCCACCCGAGGTACGACCCTCACCACCACCATGCGGGTGATCGATCGGGTTCATAGCAACACCACGAACCGACGGACGCACGCCCTTGTGGCGCATACGACCGGCTTTACCGATGTTCTGGTTGCTGTTGTCGGGGTTGGACACGGCACCGATGGTGGCCATGCATTCCTGACGGACCATGCGCAGCTCGCCCGAGCTCAGACGGATCTGAGCGTAACCGCCATCGCGGCCAACAAACTGAGCGTAAGTACCGGCCGCACGTGCGATCTGACCGCCTTTGCCAGGCTTCATCTCGATGTTGTGGACAATGGTACCGATGGGCATGCCCGAGAACGGCATTGCGTTGCCCGGCTTGATATCGGCCTTTGCCGACGCGATGACCTTGTCACCAACAGCCAGACGCTGCGGAGCCAGGATATACGCCTGCTCGCCGTCTTCGTATTTTACCAGTGCGATGAACGCGGTCCGGTTCGGGTCATATTCGATCCGCTCGACGGTTGCCGCGACATCAAATTTGTTCCGTTTGAAGTCAACGATCCGGTAGAGACGCTTTGCGCCACCGCCGCGGCGGCGTGAAGTGATCCGTCCGGTGTTGTTCCGGCCGCCCGATTTGGTCAAACCCTCTGTGAGAGACTTGACCGGACGTCCTTTCCAAAGCTCCGAACGGTCGATCAGCACCAGCCCGCGCTGGCCCGGCGTCGTCGGCTTGTACGACTTGAGTGCCATGCTTTCTGTCTTCCGTTTAGCAAGTGCAGGGGAGGTCCCCCGCTATGTGATAGGCCCCCGTAGGTGCCAAAGGTATAGGGCCCCGAAGGTCCCCGGTTGCAAAATATCTAAGGCCCCGGAACGAATCCGAGGCCGCAAGATTGGGAGCGTTTAGCAGTGTTGGCGGAGGGTGGCAAGGGGGGTTAGTGCGTTTCAAGCACCTCGTCTTTTTATCTTTGCGGCTGTTCTCTCCAAGCTTGGGAAGAGCGCCTCTTCATTAATACCCAAACTATCTAGCTCACTCAAAATACCATTCTTGTTTTTTGGTGCGACGTATATTTCATACGTATCAAAATTCTTAAGGAAATGACGCGTTGGCAAACGACTACGTTTACGTTCTGCAAAAATACCCTCTCTTTCTGGGTTGAACAAACCGAATATTAGGAACGCACCACTTTGCGAGGCGATACGCACATCTAGCTTTCTTGGCAAAACCGCTACTATCTGAGAAAGATCATCGGGATGGAGAGTATCACCTACACTTGGGTTGTCCCGGTTAGCCAATCTCAAGATTTCTCTAATTTCTGAATTTGCATTGAATTTAGAGACATAGGCTTTGTTGAAATCTTCTTCCGACCCGTCCGTTGTTTCTCGCAGCGCATCCTCACGGCACCGCAACAAGTGTTTTCTTAATGAGTTTTTCTTTTCGAACGGCAAATATGCTAAGTTGCAAAGGACGGCCACGCTCTCGCTATCAAAGAAGCGCTTTCTTAGCGAAATGGGGTTGAAGACTATAACTTCGCCCGCTGGACGCCTGGGAAGGGTCTCAGAAGAAGAGCTGGAAGCGCTACGACACGCAAAATACAAAGCGACCAAAGGATTTTTGGTAACGTCTAACAATCGTGTGGGGAGGCCGTAATGTTGCGCTCGAGCCAGCCACTCAAAGGTACTTAGATCACGAGAGAAATCTTCTGGATGCTCGGCCAACAATTCACGGATCATCTCGTGTTCGCGCTGTTTCCAATCTTCAGATCGCAAAACTGACGGTTCAGCTTTATAGGCCCTGTCTTCATGACCTCTGAACAGTAGCTCACCGCTGTTCCATTCAGAGTTTCGCTCGGAGATCTGTTCGATGTACTCAGATAGGTTTTTTATATAGGGCATAATCGATTAACAACTTTGAATTTACTGTAACAAAGGCCTTCTCAACAGTTATCAAAAGGGCAAAAGTCTTTCAGTTCAAACAAATTTCACCCACTGCAATTTGTTTTCAGCGCGAATGAAGTGAAAAGTCAGACAGCAAAATGAACAAGTAGTACGTTGCCCCAAGCGCGGGACAAGGCCGAAGGCCGCCGCGCCAGCGACTGCCCGTCCCGGCGGGCTGGCGCTTTGGGGGCGTTAGCGCCTCGCTAGGAATTCGGATGTATCTGGTACCATAAAGCGCGCTGATCAGCTGTTGCAGCGCCACCCCACGGGCAGTCGCTGGCGCGGCTCACGGACCGGTAACTCTGAAAACTCCGCCTGCGCTCGACGCCGCGGAGGACCTCACCCATAAAGCGCGCGGGCCTCGGCGAAGGACAGCAGTCGGCGGCTTTGCTCATCCCAAAGGTGCAGGCGCGCGTTGGCGAGGCTCTCGCGGATGGTCATCCGGTTGCTGTTTGCCAGCTCATCATGGTCGCGCAGCACTTCGGTCAGGCGATAGAATGGAATGCGGCTGTACAGGTGATGCACGTGGTGGATGCCGATATTGGCGGTGAACCACTGCAACACGGACGGCAATATATAATGAGAGCTTCCGTGCAGCGCCGCTTCGTGCAACTGCCAGTCTTCATCGGCGTCCCAATGCGTGTCCTCGAACTGGTGTTGCACATAGAACAGCCATACCCCGGCGGTGGCGGCAATCAGGGTCGAGGGCAGGAAGATCAGAACCATCGGCATCAGCCCGCCAAAATAGTAGATGGCCACAAGCGCAACCAGAATGGCAAGATTGGTGGCCATCGCGCTGACCCAGAACCGGACGCTGTCGGTCAGACCCAGCGGAAGGCGGTTTTGAAACAGGAACAGATATCCGGGGCCAAAGACGAACAGGGTGATCGGGTTTCGATACACACGATACCAGAACCGGTTCATCGGGGTTTTCGCCTGATATTCGGCCACGGTCAGGGTGTGGATATCGCCCATCCCGCGTTTGCCCAGATTGCCGGAACTGTTGTGATGTGTGGAATGCGTGCGGCGCCAGACATCATAAGGTGTCAGCGTCAGAACTCCGATTGAGCGTCCAACCCAGTCACTGACCGTCCGGTTCTTGAAGAACGCGCCGTGCCCGCAATCATGCTGGATGGCAAACAGGCGCAACAGAAAGGCCGCGTTGAGAACGGAAATCGCAAAAGCAAGCCAATAGCTGACCGACAGCGACATCCAGGACAAAGCCCAGAGCGCGAAGAAGGGGATGACACTGACGCCCAGCTCAAACGCGCTGCGCAGCTGGTCGGGTTCGCGATATTTGGCAAGCGTTGTTACCCAGTCACGTGCAGCGGTAGTCTCCGGCTGTTTCCGGGTCGAGAGAGTGGTTTCAGTCATGCGCCTGCCAAGTTCTTGTTTGTGGCAATCCGGATAGACTACCGCCCGGTCATGGCAAGCGATAATTGCCAAAATCGCCATATTTCGTGCTCGATTTTCGGTCAGACCCCGGTGAAGGTGTCCTTTTGGGTTCACCTTGCGGGGCCGGTCCCGGGGCTTTTGCCGGTCATGACAAGCGGCTGGCGATCTACAGTCTTGCCAAGCCCTGCCATCGGGCCTATACGCCTGCGGTGGCTTTTTGGCCGCGAGAATCAAAACCAAGAAATGCCGTGTTTGGCCCATCACGCTTCGGGGGTCATATCCGGCTTAGGAGAAGCGAAATGAAACTGAACGAATTGCGCGACAATCCTGGCGCCGCCCCAAAACGCACCCGCGTTGGCCGTGGTCCGGGTTCCGGCAAAGGTAAAATGGGTGGCCGTGGTATCAAAGGCCAGAAATCCCGCTCGGGTGTGGCCATCAATGGCTATGAAGGCGGTCAGATGCCCTTGTACCAGCGTCTGCCCAAGCGTGGCTTCAACAAGCCAAACCGCAAGGAATTCGCCGTCATCAACCTGGGCCTGATCCAGAAATTCGTCGAAGCCGGCAAGCTGGACGCCAAGGCCGCGATCACCGAAGACGCTCTGGTTGCGTCCGGTCTGGTCCGCCGCAAGCTGGACGGTATCCGCGTTCTGGCCAAAGGCGAGATCAGCGCCAAGGTTGATCTGGAAGTGACCGGTGCGTCGAAAGCTGCTGTCGAGGCAGTTGAAAAAGCGGGCGGTTCACTGAAAGTCACAAAAGCCGCTGCGGCAGAGTAAGCGCTTGTGAGCGGGCAAAGACCCGCTTACATAGACTTCAGAGTTTTCCAAGACGCCGTCCGAGCCGGAAAACGGTTCCGGGCGGCGTTTGCATAAGAGAGACCGACTTTATGGTATCAGCAGCAGAACAAATGGCAGCCAACACAAGCTGGGCTGCCCTTGGCAAGGCCACCGATCTGCGCAACCGCATCCTGTTCACGCTGGGTTTGCTGATCGTCTATCGTCTGGGCACCTTCATTCCGGTGCCGGGGATCGACGGAGCAGCATTGCGCGAGTTCATGGAGCAGGCGGGGCAGGGCATCGGCGGTATGGTTTCGATGTTTACAGGCGGGGCGCTTGGCCGAATGGGCATCTTTGCCCTTGGCATCATGCCCTATATCTCGGCCTCGATCATCGTGCAGCTGCTGACGTCGATGGTTCCCGCGCTCGAACAGCTCAAGAAAGAGGGCGAGCAGGGCCGCAAGAAGATCAACCAATACACCCGTTTCGGCACCGTGGCGCTGGCCACCGTCCAGGCCTATGGTCTGGCCGTTTCGCTGGAATCGGGCGATCTGGCGACCGATCCGGGGCTGTATTTCCGCATGTCGACCATGATCACACTGGTCGGCGGCACCATGTTCCTGATGTGGCTGGGTGAGCAGATCACCGCGCGCGGCATCGGCAACGGTATCTCTCTGATCATTTTCGTCGGCATCATCGCCGAGGTCCCCGCCGCCCTGGCGCAGTTCTTCGCGTCGGGCCGTTCGGGCGCAATCAGCCCCGCCGTGATCGTTGGCGTGATCGTGATGGTGATTGCCGTCATCATGTTCGTGGTCTTCATGGAACGGGCGCTGCGAAAGATTCATATTCAGTACCCGCGCCGTCAGGCCGGGATGAAAATCTACGAAGGCGGCTCCAGCCACTTGCCGGTCAAGGTCAACCCCGCGGGCGTGATCCCGGCGATCTTTGCCAGCTCGCTGCTGCTGCTGCCGGTGACGATCTCGACCTTCTCGTCGGGCGCGGCAAATGGGCCGGTCATGTCGTGGCTGCTGGCCAATTTCGGCCCCGGACAGCCGCTGTATCTGCTGTTCTTCGCGTCGATGATCGTGTTCTTTGCGTATTTCTACACGTTCAACGTGTCGTTCAAACCGGATGATGTGGCGGACAACCTGAAAAAGCAGAACGGGTTCGTGCCCGGTATCCGCCCGGGTAAGAAAACCGCCGAGTATCTGGAATACGTGGTCAACCGCGTGCTGGTTCTGGGGTCGGCCTATCTGGCACTGGTCTGCCTGCTGCCCGAGATTCTGCGCAACCAGTTTGCCATCCCGTTCTATTTCGGCGGCACCTCGGTTCTGATTATCGTCTCCGTGACCATGGATACGATCCAGCAGGTTCAGAGCCATCTTCTGGCGCATCAATACGAAGGGCTTATCGAAAAGTCTCAACTGCGCGGCAAAAGCAAGAAACGCGGCAGGAAGGGACCCTCTCGTCGATGAATATCATTCTGTTGGGCCCCCCGGGGGCTGGGAAAGGAACGCAGGCCCGTCACCTGGTGGAAACACGCGGCATGGTGCAGCTCAGCACGGGCGACATGCTGCGCGAAGCCAAGACCTCGGGCACCGAGATGGGCCGGAAGGTTGCGGCGATCATGGATGCGGGCAAGCTGGTCACCGATGAAATCGTGATCGGCCTGATCGAAGAGAAACTGACCACCGAAACAGGGGCCGGTTTCATCTTTGACGGCTTTCCCCGCACGCTGGCGCAGGCCGATGCTCTGGCCGCTTTGCTGGCCAAGCTGGGCCAGTCGCTGCACACCGTGATCGAGATGCGCGTTGATGACGACGCGCTGGTGGGCCGGATCACCGCACGCTCAACCTGTGGCGGATGTGGTGAAGTCTATAACGACAACACCAAGCCAATTCCGGCGGATGGCAAATGCACCAATTGCGGCAAGGAAAATGACTTCCAGCGCCGCGCCGATGACAACGAAGACAGCCTGCGCACACGGTTGATGGAGTACTATAAAAAGACCTCGCCGCTGATCGGTTATTACTACGCCAAGGGCGATCTGCGTCCGGTGAATGGGCTGGCGGATATCAAGGAAGTCACCGCGTCGATCGAGGCGATACTGGGTTAGTCCGCCGGGACTTCGTATGATTTATCGAAACGCAGCTGTGCCTCCTGAATTGGAGCCAAAGATTGATCTTTATAGAGATCTTTTGGAAGAGGGGCGCAGCCTTTTCATAAAGTCTACGAAGCGATGGTTCTTGCTTGGATTACCCATCGTTGCATTGTGGCTGTTCTTGGCAGAGTACATTTTGCAGCATATCAGCGTGTCTCTGTTTTACCTCCTTACTGTATTTGGTCTACCTGCTTTGATCACGTGGGACATCCGTCGTAAGCGTGATGCTTTGCAAAACCAGATTTTAGCTATTCAGTATGAGTTTCAACGAATGGGATTGAGCATCGCTCACGATCCAGGGTCAAACATCAGCGTTGATAAGTGGTCTTAACTGCTCCAAAGTTCGCGATATCTAGGCTTTTGAGTTCTCTGTAATTACCATCGAGATTGATGGTCCTCGTTTCGGACTTGACGCCAGCGCCAAAAGCCCATATCGACCCCCATCCCTAAAGGGAATCAAGACCGCATGCGGGATTCGTCCCAATTGCCCCGACCACCTCGAATAATACTGGACCCTCTGGCGTCACTGCCACGGTAAAGTGTTGTGAAAAAAGGTTCCGGAGTTACGGAACCGCAACAAAAAGGAAAGTGACACGTGGCACGTATTGCCGGCGTAAACATCCCGACTGCAAAGCGGGTTCCAATCGCCCTTACATATATCACCGGTATCGGCAACACCTCGGCCAACGCGATCTGCGAAGCCGTGGGCATTGAAGCGCACCGCCGCGTCAATGAACTGTCGGATGCCGAAGTTCTGGCCATCCGCGAACATATCGACGCCAACTACACCGTCGAAGGTGACCTGCGTCGCGAAGTTCAGATGAACGTCAAGCGTCTGATGGACCTGGGCTGCTATCGCGGTCTGCGTCACCGCCGCAACCTGCCGGTTCGCGGTCAGCGTACCCACACCAACGCTCGTACCCGCAAAGGCCCCGCAAAGGCCATTGCCGGTAAGAAGAAATAAGGGAGGGTCTGACCGATGGCACGCGATAAGACTCGCATCAAGCGCAAAGAGCGCAAGAACATCGCATCGGGCGTTGCCCATGTGAACTCGACCTTCAACAACACCAAGATCCTGATCTCGGACGTACAGGGCAACGCCATCTCGTGGTCGTCTGCCGGTACCATGGGCTTCAAGGGATCGCGGAAATCTACCCCGTATGCCGCGCAGATGGCTGCGGAAGACGCAGGCAAGAAAGCGCAGGAACATGGCGTCAAGACGCTGGAAGTCGAAGTTCAAGGCCCCGGTTCGGGTCGTGAGTCGGCTCTGCGCGCACTGGCTGCCGTGGGCTTCAACATCACGTCGATCCGTGACGTGACCCCTATTGCTCACAACGGCTGCCGTCCGCCGAAGCGTCGTCGCGTCTAAGCGATCTGAAATTAAGCTGGGGCTGTGTTTTTACACGGCCCCAGCACGTCATTTTGAACCTCGGGCGTCTGCACCTTGTTGGTCATGGGGCGCGGGCAGGAATGGAGGGATTACATGATCCACAAGAATTGGGCAGAATTGATCAAGCCGACCCAGCTGGAAGCCAAGCCGGGCAATGACCCTGCGCGTCAGGCGACCCTGGTTGCCGAACCGCTGGAGCGTGGTTTTGGTCTGACCCTGGGCAACGCCCTGCGTCGCGTCCTGATGAGCTCGCTGCAAGGCGCGGCCATCACCAGCGTCCAGATCGACAACGTCCTTCACGAGTTCTCCTCGGTTGCGGGCGTGCGTGAAGACGTCACCGACATCATCCTGAACCTCAAGCAGGTTGCCCTGCGCATGGAAGTCGAAGGCCCCAAGCGCCTGTCGATCAATGCCAAAGGTCCGGCAATCGTTACCGCAGGTGACATCAGCGAAAGCGCAGGTATCGAGGTTCTGAACCGCGATCACGTCATCTGTCACCTGGACGACGGCGCCGACCTGTTCATGGAGCTGACCGTCAACACCGGTAAGGGTTACGTTTCGGCTGAAAAGAACAAGCCGGAAGATGCGCCCATCGGCCTGATCCCGATCGACGCGATCTATTCGCCGGTCAAGAAAGTCGCCTATGACGTGCAGCCGACCCGCGAAGGTCAGGTTCTGGACTATGACAAGCTGACCCTGAAGATCGATACCGACGGTTCGATCACTCCCGATGACGCACTGGCCTACGCCGCGCGCATCCTGCAGGATCAGCTTTCGATCTTCGTCAACTTCGACGAGCCGGAATCGGCAAACCGTCAGGACGAAGACGATGGTCTGGAGTTCAACCCGCTGCTGCTGAAGAAAGTGGACGAGCTGGAGCTGTCGGTCCGTTCGGCAAACTGCCTGAAGAACGACAACATCGTCTATATCGGCGACCTGATCCAGAAGACCGAAGCCGAGATGCTGCGCACCCCGAACTTCGGCCGCAAGTCGCTGAACGAGATCAAGGAAGTGCTGTCCGGCATGGGTCTGCACCTCGGCATGGATGTCGAGGATTGGCCGCCCGACAACATCGAAGATCTGGCAAAGAAATTCGAAGACGCATTCTAAGCATCTTCGGCTGTGGCGGCGGGTCCAACCTGCCGTCGCAGGTTTTGTACATTTCGGACCAATGGGGTCTGAAAGCCGGTACAAAACGTACAATCCGGGCAATCCCGCCCCAAGGTGAGCCTCTGACACGCATCGGAGGCCGGACAAAGCAAAACGCGAAAGAAGGAATTGAAAAATGCGTCACGCACGTGGTTACCGCCGCCTGAACCGTACTCATGAGCACCGCAAGGCTCTGTTTGCAAACATGGCTGGCTCGCTCATCGAACATGAGCAGATCAAGACAACTCTGCCCAAGGCAAAAGAACTGCGCCCGATCATCGAAAAGCTGATCACCCTGGGCAAGCGCGGCGACCTGCACGCCCGCCGTCAGGCCGCAGCACAGCTGAAAGAAGACAAAGACGTCGCCAAGCTGTTCGAAGTTCTGGGCCCCCGCTATGCTGAGCGTCAGGGCGGTTATGTCCGCATCCTGAAAGCCGGATTCCGCTATGGTGACATGGCTCCGATGGCGATCATCGAATTCGTCGATCGCGACATCGATGCCAAAGGCGCCGCGGACAAAGCCCGCGCTGCCGCCGAAGAGGCCGCAGCCGAAGAATAAGCACGACGGTCATCGACCTGATGCGCCTGCCCGAGCAATCGGGCGGGCTTTTTTGTGCCTCAGCCAACCAATTGCCTTCATTCGATTTGCGCCATAAGTTCAGGCTGTTATGGCAAGTGAACCCACAGCAGGATACTCGGGCAAACCGCTCTGGGCGAAACTGGGATTCAAACCCGGATACATGGTCCGTACGCTCAACGCCCTTGCCCATTATGCAAACCTGACAGCGGGTGCCGACGGTGTTCTGTTCGACCCCGTAGCCGATCTCGCGGATGCGGTTCACATGTTCCTGAACCACCCGAACCAGATCGCCGAAATGGCCGCTGAGCAAATCGCCCACATACGGCCCGGAGGAATGCTGTGGGTGTCCTGGGCCAAGAAATCTTCGCCACTGCACGCAGGTGTGACCGAGGATATGCTGCGCAGTGAAATCCTGCCGCTGGGCTGGGTCGACGTGCAGGTTTGCGCGGGTGACGCCGATTGGTCCGGGCTCAAGTTCCTGCGCCGCCGAAGCTGAGCGCGCGGCTTGCATTTATCGCCTTTGCCCCGCATATCCCAAGGATGATCTAATCCGGAGCCCCCATGATCCGCGCATCCATTATTTCTCTTATGCTTGTCATGGCCCTGCCAGCATTTGCCGAAACCCGCGTCCCGCAATCACAGTCCGAAATCTCTCTGGGCTTTGCTCCGGTGGTCAAAAAGGCCTCGCCTGCGGTGGTGAATATCTACGCCAAGATCGTGCGGCAGGGGCGGGCCAGCCCGTTTTATTCGGACCCGTTCTTTCGGGATTTCTTCGGCGGCAGCCTGGGAACACCGCAGCCGCGGGTTCAGAATTCGCTGGGCTCCGGGGTCATCCTGTCTGAAGATGGTTACGTTGTGTCCAACTACCATGTTGTAGGCTCGGCGACCGAGATCAGGGTCGTGACAACCGATCGGCGCGAGTTTTCTGCCACGGTCGTACTGGGGCACGAAGAAAGCGATATTGCGATCCTGCGTCTGGAAGAGGCGCAAGATCTGCCCTACCTGACCCTGCGCGATTCCGATCAGGTCGAGGTTGGCGAACTGGCCCTTGCCATCGGCAACCCGTTCGGGGTGGGGCAGACGGTGTCCTCTGGCATCATCTCGGGCTTGGCGCGTACAGGTACGGCGACGGGCAATGCGCGCGGGTATTTCATTCAGACAGATGCAGCGATCAATCCGGGGAATTCCGGCGGTGCGCTGATTGATATGAACGGGGACCTGATCGGGATCAACACGTCTATTCTGACACGCTCGGGCGGGTCGAATGGCATCGGTTTTGCCATCCCCGCAAATCTTGTGGCCGAGTTCCTGAAACAGGCACAGCAGGGCAATGACAGTTTTGTCAGCCCTTGGGCAGGCATGACCGGTCAGCATATGAGCGCGGATATTGCTGAATCCCTTGGTCTTGCCATCCCACTGGGTGTTGTCATCTCGGACCTGCATGACCTTAGCCCGCTGCGCGAGGCGGGGCTTAAGGTGGGGGATGTCGTGACCCATGTGGACGGGGACGAAGTGAACTCACCTGCCGAGATGAAGTTTCGCATGTCTGTCGCAGGGGTTGGGGGAACATCGGTTCTGACACGGCTGCGTGGCACCCAGAGCGAAGAGGTTGAGGTGGCACTGATCAAAGCGCCCGAAGTCCCGGCGGCTGAAGAGACGACATTGGATGAAGACACTGTCCTGCCGGGGCTGGTGGTGTCCCGCGTCAACCCTGCGGTGATCTCTGATATGGGCTTGCCACTGTCCCAGACAGGTGTCGTTGTTGTTGATCCCGGTCCCTATGGTGGACGCGCGGGTTTGCGATCGGGGGATATTCTTGAAAGCATCAATTCCAATGACATCGAACGTCCTGGGGATGTAGAGAATGCGCTGACAGATCCGGGTCGTCGTGTGCAGATGGGTCTTCTGCGCGGTGGCCGGTCAGTCTCATTGCGGTTCCGGCTGTAACCCGTGAGCGATCTGTTCGATACCGGGCCAACGGAACCCACCGCTGCGCCACACCGTCCCCTGGCGGACCGGTTGCGCCCGCAGACTCTTGCCGAGGTCATCGGTCAGGAACAGGTTCTTGGCCCGAATGCGCCGCTGGGGGTCATGCTGGCGTCGGGCAGTCTGTCCAGCCTGATCTTCTGGGGGCCGCCCGGTGTCGGAAAGACGACGATCGCACGGTTGCTGGCGCAGGAAACCGATCTGCATTTCGTTCAGATCAGTGCGATTTTCACCGGTGTGCCGGATTTGAAGAAGGTTTTCGAAGCGGCCAAGATCAGGCGTCAGAATGGGCAGGGGACCTTGCTGTTCGTGGACGAGATTCACCGCTTCAACAAGGCACAGCAGGACGGTTTTCTGCCGCATATGGAGGACGGCACGATCCTTCTTGTCGGGGCAACGACCGAGAACCCGTCCTTTGAGCTGAACGCCGCTGTTCTCAGCCGGTCGCAGGTTCTGGTGCTGGAACGGCTTGGCCTTTCCGATCTTGAACGCCTGACCCAGCGTGCCGAAAAAGAGCTGGGCCGCGCGTTGCCGTTGACACCCGCAGCCCGCGATGCGTTGCAGGAAATGGCCGATGGGGACGGACGGGCGTTGTTGAACCTGATCGAACAGGTTTCGGCTTGGAAGGTTGATGCGCCGTTGGACACGGACGCGCTGTCGACGCGTCTGATGCGGCGGGCGGCGAAATATGACAAGTCGGGCGATGAACATTACAACCTGATTTCAGCCCTGCACAAATCGGTACGCGGGTCCGACCCGGACGCGGCGCTGTACTGGTTCGCGCGAATGCTGACAGGGGGCGAAGACCCGCGCTATCTGGCGCGTCGGATCACACGGATGGCGGTCGAGGATATCGGTCTGGCCGACCCGCAGGCGCAGGCCATATGCCTGCAATCCTGGGAAACGTATGAGCGGCTCGGCTCCCCCGAAGGTGAGCTGGCGCTGGCGCAGGCGCTGGTCTATCTGGCCCTGGCCCCGAAATCCAACGGCGCCTATGTCGGCTATAAGGCAGCGATGCGGCTGGCCAAGCAATCGGGAAGCGAGCCACCGCCCAAACATATCCTGAATGCCCCCACATCACTGATGAAGGATCAGGGATATGGTGCCGGCTACGCGTATGACCATGACGCCGAAGACGGGTTTTCCGGTCAGAACTATTTCCCCGAAACGATGAAACGCCCGGTTCTGTATCAACCGGTCGAGCGTGGGTTCGAGCGTGAGCTGAAAAAGCGCCTCGATTACTTCGCCAAGCTTCGGACCCAGCGCAACAGCTAGGCTGGCTGGGAATGCACTGATCGTGCCGAGAAGTGGCGGGCGGCGCTGAGCCCTCGCGAACGCCAAAGGTTCCTGTCTGATACCTTGACTCTTGCCGCGTTGCGCGCGAGAGACCCCCATGATTTCTGGGATACGGACAAAGACGCAATCCGGGCGGATCACCCGCGCGGCGCAAGGGGCAATGGCATGAGTGGCGTACAGATGATTACAGTCGCTGAAGGGGACGGCGATCAGCGTGTGGACCGCTGGTTGCGCCGCCTGTTCCCGCATGTCAGCCAGGGCCGCATCGAAAAGATGTGCCGCAAGGGGGAACTGCGCGTGGATGGCAGCCGGGCCAAGGCCTCGACTCGATTGGAGGTCGGGCAGGTGGTTCGTGTGCCGCCGTTGCCGGGGCCAGATCACAAACCGGTTGAGGTCAGGCATCGTATCTCGGATGCGGATGCCAAGATGATCCAGTCCTGCGTGATCTACCGTGATGATCACATTCTGGCCCTGAACAAGCCGCAGGGCCTGCCGGTTCAGGGCGGCAGCGGGCAGACCCGGCATGTCGACAGCCTGTCCGAGGCGTTGCGGTTTGGGTATGACGAAAACCCGCGTCTGGTTCACCGCCTGGACAAGGACACGTCAGGTGTTCTGCTGCTGGCCCGCACGCGCGAAGCCGCAAAGGGGCTGACAGCCGCTTTCCGTCACCGCGACACGCGCAAGATTTACTGGGCGCTGGTTGCGGGTGTCCCGACGCCATATCTGGGAGAAATCAAGACGGGTCTTGTGAAAGCAGCTGGTCATGGCGCGCACGGCGAGGGTGAAAAGATGATCCCCGTCCATATGAACGAGATCGACAGCACCCCCGGTGCGAAACGGGCACATACACATTATGCGACCCTCTACCGCGTGGCCGGGCGCGCCGCTTGGGTGGCGATGGAGCCGATCACGGGCCGCACCCACCAACTGCGCGCGCATATGGCAGCGATCGGGCATCCGATCATCGGCGACGGCAAATACGGTGGCTCGGGGCAGGAAAACCTGGGTGATGGCTGGGGCGCGCAACTGGGTGGGATTATCAGCAAAAAGCTGCATCTGCACGCGCGGCGACTGTCATTCCTGCATCCGACAACGCGCAAACCTGTGATCGTGACAGCGCCCTTGCCGGAACATATGAAACACAGCTGGGACACCTTCGGCTGGACCGAGGATCTGGCCGCCGACGACCCGTTTGAGGCGCTGCAATGAGCGCACCCCTGCGGTTGGTTCTGTTTGATGTAGATGGCACTCTGGTCGACAGTCAGGGCAGTATCGTTCACGCCATGACCACCAGCTTTCAGGCCGCTTCGGTACCTGTACCGACGCGAGAGGTGATCCTGTCCATCGTCGGGCTGTCCCTGCCACATGCCATCGCACGGTTGGTGCCGGACCAATCTTCCTCGGTCCAGAACGATCTCGTTGAAGGGTATAAGGAAGCCTATCACGCGCATCGCTTGGATTTGGGCGCGGCCAGCTCTCCGCTCTATCCCGGTGCAAGAGAGGCGATTGAAGCCTTGCACGCCGTGCCCGAAGTGCTTCTTGGGGTGGCAACCGGCAAATCCCAGCGCGGGCTTGATGCGTTGATCGAAGTGCATGGGCTTGAGCCCTACTTCGTCACCCGACAGGTTGCCGACCACCATCCGTCGAAACCGCATCCATCCATGGTGCAGACTGCGTTGGCCGAGACTGGTGTCGAACCCGACTGCGCGGTGATGGTCGGCGATACAAGCTATGACATGGACATGGCTGCCGCTGCCGGAGTGCGCGGCATCGGCGTGGCATGGGGGTACCATGATCGGTCTGCTTTGACCTCGGCCACCTGCGTGATTGAGACCTTTGACCAGTTACCCAATGCGCTGGCCGGGATATGGAACTGAAACATGAGCGACTGGAAACCGAAACGCTTCTGGAAAGAAAGCCGGATCACCGAAGTCGACGGCGGGTTTACGGTTGAACTGGATGGCCGCCGCGTCAAGACCCCTGCCAAAGCGGCGTTGATCCTGCCGACCCGCGCAATGGCCGAAGCGGTTGCGGCAGAATGGGATGCCCAGCAGAAAGAGGTAGATCCGTCGACAATGCCATGCACCCGTTCAGCGAATGCGGCAATCGACAAGGTTCGGTTCCAGCACGGGGAAGTTGCCGATATGCTTGCGGATTATGGCGATTCCGACCTGCTATGTTATCGGGCGACACACCCGTCAGAGTTGCAGGAACGTCAAAGCGCCGAATGGGACCCGGCGCTGGACTGGGCCGAGGCCGCGCTGTCTGCTCGATTGCAGCCAGTTATCGGTGTGCTGCACAAGCCGCAATCTGATGCTGCCCTGTCGGCGCTGAGTGCTCGCGTCCACGCGCTGGATGCGTTTCAACTGGCGGCGTTCCACGATCTGGTCAGCTTGTCGGGGTCATTGATTCTCGGGTTTGCGGCGGCCATGGATTGGCGCGAACCAGCCGAAATTTGGCGCATTTCGCGGCTGGACGAAACCTGGCAGGTCGAACAATGGGGTCACGATGACGAGGCCCATGTGGTCGCCGAAACGAAGAAAGCCGCGTTTCTGCATGCTAAACGCTTCTTTGATATGTCGGTTTGATCCTTATTTTCCGATTTTTGGCCAAATGTTCAAATTGGTTGGGGTCTGATCCATCGTTTTCGATGATCCGACCCTTGACGTTTGTTTATGAATACGCCCAAACTCAGTGCCACTAAAGGGGAGACACCTTTGGAGTAACCTATCCGGCATCCACTTGCCGGGCAGAGCCGCCTCTGATGGGGCGGGAAATCAGGAAGAGGTAAAAATGAAAAAATCCGTAATCTTGGGCGCGGCAACGATTGCCGGTCTTGCTGCTGGCG
Organism: Ruegeria sp. SAZD013; assembly: GCF_059612525.1. Lineage (NCBI taxonomy): Bacteria > Pseudomonadati > Pseudomonadota > Alphaproteobacteria > Rhodobacterales > Roseobacteraceae > Ruegeria > Ruegeria sp. SAZD013. The sequence continues at coordinate 29,846 of NZ_JBXWQT010000011.1, forward strand.
CAGCCGTGGCAGGGACCGTTGACGACGTTAAAGCGCGCGGCAAGCTGAACTGTGGTGTGACCACCGGTCTGGTTGGCTTTGCTGCTCCCGATGCCAATGGCGAATGGCAGGGCTTTGACGTATCGCTGTGCCGCGCCGTTGCTGCTGCTGTTCTGGGCGACGCAAGCGCGGTAGAATTCGTTCCGACCACTGGTAAGACACGTTTTACCGCTCTGGCTTCGGGCGAGATCGACATGCTGGCGCGTAACACCACCTGGACCTTCAGCCGCGACGTCGACCTGAAGTTCGAATTCACTGGCGTGAACTACTATGACGGTCAGGGCTTTATGGTTCCCAAGGCACTGGGCGTAAGCTCGGCCAAGGAACTGGACGGCGCAACCGTTTGCATCCAGACCGGCACCACAACCGAGCTGAACTTGGCGGACTTCTTCCGTTCGAACAACATCAGCTACGAACCGGTTCCGATCGAAACCAACGCCGAAGCACAGCAGCAGTATCTGGCTGGCGCATGTGACGTTTACACCACCGACGCTTCGGGTCTGGCGGCAACCCGCGCCACATTCGAAAACCCCGGTGATCACATCCTGCTGCCCGAAATCATCTCGAAAGAGCCGCTGGGCCCGCTGGTCCGTCACGGCGACCACGAGTGGGGCGACGTTGTGCGCTGGACTCTGAACGCGCTGATCTCGGCTGAAGAGCTGGGCGTAACCTCGGCCAATATCGATGAACTGGCCGCTGGCACCGAAAACCCTGAAATCAACCGCCTGCTGGGTACCGAAGGCACCTTGGGCGAGATGCTGGGTCTGAACGCTGACTGGGCAGCCAAGGCGATCAAAGCCGGCGGCAACTATGGCGAAGTGTTTGCCAAGAACATCGGTGAAGAAACTCCGATCGGTCTGGCACGTGGCCTGAACGCACAGTGGACCGAAGGTGGCCTGCTGTACTCGCCGCCGTTCCGCTAATATCGACGGAAAAGGGCGCAGGGCAACCTGCGCCCTTTTTCACTAAAACTTACGCGAACGGACGCAGAGCGAGGACAACCTCGCCACAAAAACAAAGTCCGCAAGCCACGGGGATTCCAAAATATGTCGACTATGACTGACCCGCCGAAAGCTGATTTTCGGCTGTCGATGCTCATAAACGATACCCGCTATCGCTCGATGACATTTCAGGTGATTGCGGCAATCGTTATTGCGCTTAGCATCTGGTATCTGGGCAACAACCTGATCCAGAACCTCAGGGCCGCTGGCCTTAACATTTCCTATTCATTCCTTGGCGATCCGTCTGGGTACGATATCAACCAACGCCTCATTGAATATGACAGCCAGGCCTCTCATGGGCGGGCGGCGATTGTGGGTATTCTTAATACGCTGCTGGTCGCCTTTCTGGCTTGCATAACCGCGACCATCTTTGGTGTTCTCGCGGGGGTTCTGCGCTTGTCCAACAACTGGCTAATCTCAAAGCTGATGGCGTTTTATGTCGAGATCTTCCGGAATATTCCGGTTCTGATCTGGATCCTTATCATCTTCTTCATCATCACCGCTACGATGCCCGCACCAAGGGCCTATTTGGGTGAGGATGCCGATCGTGAAATGGTGCTCGGACTCTTTGCCTTCACCAACCGGGGAATTTACGTACCGCTTCCCTACTTTACAGGTGGTTTTGGCGGCGTTGCGAACTGGTTGCTTGTAATTGCAGTATTGGTCGCGTCCTATTTCTCTACGCGGTTAGTGAAAAAAAACGCCCAGATCAAGCAAGAGGAAACAGGCGTCAGACCGAACACCTTGCTGTTGAACGCTGCGATTTGGTTCTTGCCGGTTATCGTTGTTCTGTTTTTGTTGGGACTGTCATGGGACCTGCCTGATCCTTTGGCCAACCGTTTTAATCTGCGCGGGGGTCTTCAAATCGGTGCACCACTAATCGCATTGTGGTTCGCCCTGTCGATTTACACCGGTGCCTTCATTGCCGAAAACGTACGTGCGGGTATTCAAGCGATCAACAAAGGTCAGACCGAGGCTGCCGCGGCGCTGGGTCTTCGCCCTGGACGGATCATGAACCTCGTGGTCCTGCCGCAGGCGTTGCGGGTGATTATCCCGCCACTGATCTCGCAGTACCTGAACATCACCAAAAACTCGTCGCTGGCGATTGCCGTGGGCTATGCGGATATCACCGCAACGCTGGGTGGTATCACGCTTAACCAGACAGGTCGTGCAATCGAATGTGTTTTGCTGCTGATGCTGTTCTACCTGACAGCCTCGCTGCTGATTTCGACGGTGATGAACATCTACAACGCATCCGTCAAGTTGAAGGAGCGCTGAGCCATGAGTGATCAAACGACGAATTCGATCGCCTTCGTGGCCGAAGGCACAATCCCCCCCTCACCGCCCCCGGCAAACGAGGTCGGTGTGGCCAAGTGGATGCGCGAGAACTTGTTCTCGGGTGTGGCCAACACGATCCTGACGGTGATCTCGCTGATCCTGATCTACCTCATTTTGAATAACACGCTACCGTGGATTCTGAATGGAGTTTGGAATGCGAACTCGCTGGCGGAATGCCGCGAAATTCTGGCAGGAAAGACTGGTGCCTGTTTCGCCGTCCTGACCGAACGTTGGCCGCAACTGATCTACGGCTTCAAGTACCCGGCCGAAGAATACTGGCGCCCGAATCTGGCCTTTGTGCTGATGCTGGTGGCATTTGCGCCGGTGCTGTTCTTCGACCTGCCGCGCAAGATGCTTATCTTCACAGCGCTCTACCCGTTCATTGCGTTCTGGCTGATCTGGGGTGGTACCATTCTAGTTCCGTTTGCGGCTCTGCTGGGTTGCGTGGCCGGTGGTGCCGTGTTCCAGAAATTCGGCAAGAACAGCTTTGCGGCAGGTTTCTTTGGCGCCATCATCGTCGCGCTTGTCGTCTGGAAGATCGGTGGGGCGCTGATCCCTGAAGGGGCGTCAGAGAACGCAATGCTCTCCGCCGTTCCCAGCCGTGATCTGGGTGGCTTCATGCTGAACATGATGCTGGGAGTCACCTGTGTGTCGCTGTCAGTTCCGCTTGGCATCGCCCTTGCGCTGGGCCGTCAGTCCGACATGCCGCTGATCAAGTGGGTTAGCGTCATCTTCATCGAATTCATCCGTGGCGTGCCTCTGATCACGCTGCTGTTCGTGGCTTCGGTGATGCTGTCGTACTTCTTCCCACCTGAAAGCACAGTTGATCTGTTCCTGCGCGTTGTGATCATGATCACAATGTTCTCGGCCGCCTATATCGCCGAGGTGATCCGCGGCGGTTTGGCAGCGCTTCCACGTGGACAGTATGAGGCAGCAGACAGCCTTGGTCTGGATTACCCTCAGGCGATGCGTCTGATCATCCTGCCGCAGGCTCTGAAGATCTCGATCCCTGGTATCGTGAATGTGGCCGTTGGCCTGTTCAAGGACACCACACTGGTTTCGGTCATTTCGATGTTCGATCTGGTGGGTATGATCAGGGGACCCATCCTGGCGTCGACCGAGTGGAACGGCGTCTATTGGGAGCTTCTGGGCTTTGCCGCGCTTCTGTTCTTCGTCGTCTGCTACGGCATCTCTCAATATTCTCAGTGGCTCGAGCGTCGCCTTGCCACGGATCATCGTTAAGGAGTTCAACACATGTCTGAACTTGCAATTGACCGCGAAATCGACCGTTCCAAAATGCAGGTGAGCGACGAGGTTGCCATCGAAATAACCAACATGAACAAGTGGTACGGGTCCTTTCACGTGCTGCGCGACATCAATCTGACCGTCAACCAAGGCGAGCGGATTGTTATCGCGGGCCCGTCTGGATCGGGGAAATCCACCCTAATCCGCTGCCTGAACGCGCTGGAGGAACACCAGCAGGGCACGATCATCGTGGATGGGACCGAGTTGTCGAATGACCTCAAGAACATCGACAAGATCCGGTCCGAGGTTGGCATGGTGTTCCAGCACTTCAACCTGTTCCCGCACCTGACCATTCTGGAGAACTGCACGCTGGCGCCGATCTGGGTGCGCAAGACGCCCAAGAAAGAGGCCGAAGAGCGCGCGATGCATTTCCTGGAGAAGGTGAAAATCCCCGAGCAGGCCGACAAGTATCCTGGTCAGCTTTCGGGTGGTCAGCAGCAGCGTGTGGCGATCGCCCGCTCACTGTGCATGATGCCGCGGATCATGTTGTTCGACGAACCGACATCGGCGTTGGACCCGGAGATGATCAAAGAGGTGCTCGACACCATGATCGAACTGGCCGAGGAAGGCATGACCATGCTGTGCGTGACGCACGAGATGGGCTTTGCCCGTCAGGTTGCCAACCGCGTGATCTTCATGGATGCGGGCCAGATCGTGGAACAGAACGAACCGGAAGAGTTCTTCAACAACCCGCAAAGTGAGCGGACCAAACTGTTCCTCAGCCAGATTCTGGGACACTGAACGTTTCAAGATGGTGGAAAGGCGGGGTTTTGTCCCGCCTTTTTCTATTCCAGCAACTCACGCGCGGTGGTGAAACCCAGCACAGTGCCCGTATGCCAGCGCACGTCCGACCAGCTGTCGGCGTCAAATGTCATCACAGTTGTTGCACAAGTCGGATAGTCTAAAAAGCGCATGTGATCCGGCGACTGTCGCACAAGTTGGCTGGCGAACTCGGCGATGCCGGGGTTATGGCCCAGCATCAATATTACGGGTTCCGTAGCGCCTGCCAATTCACGCAACATGTCTTCTGCGTCGGCGTGGTAGAGCGCTTTGTGAAAGCGGACCTTATCGGCCTTTAACCCCATTCCATCCCATGTCTCGCGGGTGCGGTTAGACGTCGAGCTGAGCACTTCATCCGGCATCCAGCCGTTTTCGCGCAGCCATGCACCAATGGCCGGGGCCGACCTGCGCCCGCGCTTGTTCAGGGGGCGTTCATGATCGGCAAGTCCTGGGTTATCCCAGCTGGATTTTGCGTGTCGCGTCAGGATCAGGGTGCGGGTCATGACGGATGAAAAGCCTTCATATGATGGGCTGATTGTTCGGGGTTGCGCCCTGCGCCCACGCTGAGCGGGCAGGCGAGACGGGCCAGACAGCCGCCTGTCATGCAGGTCTGACCCTCAGCAGTTTCAAGATGGTCGTGGCAGGCAACAAGGTCATAGAAGTTTTGCGCGTTCAGTGCGCCGACAGGGCAAGCTGTCGTGCACGGGGCGGCGCAGGTGTCACAGGGGGAAACGCCGGGCGCCTCAGGGATGGTAAGCTCATGGGCGAAATGCAGTGCGCCGCGATATGAGATCATCATGCCGACCGTGTCATGTACCAAGGCCCCCACCGGGCTGCTGAAGGTGCGTCCCGATTTCAGGGCCCAGTCGATGAAAGGCGCATAGGGTGGATCACCAAAGGGGAAATAGGCCTGTGCACCGAACGTATGTGCCATCTGGCCGACGACTCTGGTTGACCAGCGGTCTACTGGATCAGGCCCCCGCCATTCGGGCGAGGCTTTCAGAGCAGGCCAAAAATCAGAACCCGCGCCCAGCAAGATCAGCGTGCCTGTGTCGAGTTGCCGGGCTGCCACGCGATGGGGATGCAGCGCGCCCATGACAATCAACCCCGCCTGACGCGCCGCGTGTTCAACGCGGCCATAAGTTCCCGCATCCGCGCCAGAGGAAGGTCGCGCGAGATCTGTCATCTTCCCTCGGCTGTTGCAGTGATCAGTCTGGCCGTATCAGAGACCCGGCGCCATGTTCTGTGAACAGTTCAAGCAGAACCGCATTTGGCGCACGCCCGTCAAGTATCACGACGGCCCGAACGCCGCTGCGCAGGGCGTCCAGGGCAGTTTCGGTCTTGGGGATCATGCCGCCTGCGATGGTGCCTTCGCGGGTCATCTCGCGGATCTGGCCGGCTTTCAGCTCGGTCACCACTTCACCAGCCGCGTTCTTGACGCCCGAGACATCAGTCAGCAGCAGAAGGCGGTCAGCTTTCAATGCCGAGGCAATCGCCCCGGCTGCCGTATCGCCGTTCACGTTGAACGTTTCACCCTCACGGCCCGCACCCAGCGGGGCGATTACCGGGATCACATCATGTGAGAACAGATCATGCAGGATTTTCGGGTTCATCTCGGCAGGGGTGCCGACATAACCCAGCGACGCATCCGTCTGGTCGCAGATCATCAGGTTTGCATCCTTGCCCGACAAACCCACGGCCGAACCGCCCTGACCATTGATCGCCTGAACGATGCGCTTGTTCACCAGGCCAGACAGAACCATCTCGACAACTTCGACGGTTGCCGTGTCAGTCACGCGCTTGCCGTTCACAAAGTCGGACTGGATATTCAGCTTGTCCAGCATCGCGTTGATCATCGGACCACCGCCATGCACAACGACGGGGTTCACGCCGACCTGACGCATCAAGACGACATCGCGCGCAAAGCTCTCCATCGCCTCGTCACTGCCCATGGCGTGCCCGCCCAGCTTGATGACGACGATGGCTCCATCATAGCGCTGCAGATAGGGCAATGCGCTGTTCAGGGTTGCTGCGGTGGCGATCCAGTCCCGGTTCATGTCTCGTGTCTTCATTGCTAAGGTCCCTCTGACCGTCCGTGTTAGGGCCTTTGCACCGCGCTGCCAAGGGCGAAGCTATTCCAGATGTGCAATGATCGAGCGCAGGGTCGGAATCCCGTCGCCTTTTTCGGACGAAGTCAGGACGATTTCCGGGAATGCTGCGGGATGTTTGGACAAGGCCGCGCGGGTTTGCTCCAGAACCTTTTCGCGCTCGTTGGCCTTGACCTTGTCAGCCTTGGTGAGAACGCATTGAAAGGTCACGGCACTGGTATCCAGCAATTTCATGATTTCAGCGTCGACCGGTTTTACCCCGTGTCGTGCGTCGATCAGGACAAAGGCACGGCGCAGTGTCTGACGACCGCTCAGGTATTGCTTGAGAAGCTTCTGCCATTTTTCCACCACGTTAACCGGTGCATTCGCATACCCATAGCCCGGCAGGTCCACCAGATAGAGGTCGGGGCCTTGCGTGAAGAAGTTGATTTCTTGCGTGCGGCCAGGTGTGTTCGAGGCTCGCGCCAGACCCTTGGTTCCGGTTAGCGCGTTGATCAGGCTGGATTTGCCGACATTCGAGCGTCCGGCAAAGCAAACCTCTAACCGGTCAGGGGCGGGCAGGCCCGTCATGGCGACCACGCCTTTGATAAATTCAGACGGGCCGGCAAACAGTTTGCGACCGCGTTCTTTGGCGAAGTCATCCGGCTCTTCAGCCAGCGGAAACGGAAGCGTGGTCATAGCAACTCCAGCGTATCATTCAGACGGATTTCACCACCCTGAACAACTTCTGCATAAACACCGAAATCCTGATGATCCCAGCTGTTCAGCGCGCCCAAAGTATCCGCGTCGCGTTCGCCGGTTTCCGGATTTGCGGTCGTGGCCAGACAGCGGGTGATACGCTCGCGAACCCGGAGTACGGTTTCGCCAATGCGAAGGTCACGGCCCAGCCAGTCAAATTCATCCCACTCAGGCAGGCCTTCGAACCAGATGTTTCCGCGCCACCGCGCCGCAGACAAAGACTGTCCCAGCTTTTGTTCAACAGCGCGATGAGAGGCCATGTTGCACAGGCTGATTGACGGGAAATCGGTATCGGTCATGCCGCGCCCGGGCACCCGGACAATTCGGGCAGACGCAGCGCGGTCTATAGGCATAAGCGGCTTTACCCAATCCAGGAAAACCGATTCCTCTGTGTCCGGATGAAAGCTCAGATCCGGGCGGTCCGGGTGGCGCAACGTGACCTGCTCGCCGTCCAGTTTCGCCCAAATCGCCATCAGCTTGGGGGCTTTTGAACCGCGGCTGAAATTCACACACGGGGCCCATTCCGTTCCGTCGGTCTTGGCCGCTTCATGGGCAACGGCCCAAACGCGATCCCCGGGCATGGTCTGCCCGGGGTTGAGGGTAATCTGGCTCAGGGCTTCACGCCCATGGCTTTTGATCGGGTGACGCCAAAGGCCTGAAACTGTTCCGCTCATTTCTTGTCCGTGTTCGGCAATCGCTTAAATCCGGATTTGATGTTTCCGAACACGTCCGGCGTATAGCCCTGACTGCGCATGATCAGATACTGTTGGGTAAAGGTGATCGTGTTGTTCGCAATCCAGTACACGACCAGACCGCTGGCAAAACCGCCCAGCATGAACATGAAGACCCACGGCATCCACGCGAAGATCATCGCTTGTGTGGCATCGGTTGGTGCCGGGTTCAATTTCTGTTGCAGCCACATCGAGATTCCCAGCAGCAGCGGCAGAATACCGATAAAGATAAGCGCCATCAGGGTGTCCGGCTGCGGGCCGGCCCAGGGTAGCAAGCCAAAGAGGTTCATGATCGAGGTCGGGTCAGGTGCGCTCAGGTCCTGGAAGGGGCCGAACCACGGTGCCTGACGCAGTTCGATCGTGACGAAGATCACCTTGTACAGTGAAAAGAAGATCGGGATCTGTAACAGGATCGGCAAACAACCGGCAGCGGGGTTCACCTTTTCCTTCTTGTACAGCTCCATCATGCCCTGCTGCATCTTCTGACGGTCGTCGCCCGCGGCTTCCTTCAGGGCTTCCATCTGCGGCTGCAGTTCCTTCATCTTCGCCATCGAGACGTAGGACTTGAAGGCCAGCGGGAACAGGATTGCCTTGATGATCAGCGTCAGGCCGATAATGGACCAACCCATATTGCCGATCAGCGCATGAATGTTGTGCAGCAGCCAGAAAATCGGCTTGGTCAGGAAGAAGAACCAGCCCCAGTCGATGCTGTCGATGAATTTCTGCACACCGTCAGCCTGGTATTCGCGGATGGTCTCCCACTCTTTTGCACCGGCAAACAGCTGGGTTGTCACCTGCTCGGTCGTTCCCGGCGCCACGGTCAGCGTCGGAAGTACCGTTTCTGTCTGGTAAATCTTGCGACGCGAGTCGTATTTGGCAGCCGCCTTGAACGCAGAACCGGGTTCCGGGATCAGCGTGGTCATCCAGAAGTGATCAGTGAACCCGATCCAGCCGTTTTCCTTGACCTGAAACACCTCGGCCTGAGCGCGCTCGTCCGGGTCGATATCGAAATCACGAACGTCGCCATAGTCCACTTCGGTCAGAGTGCCGTCGGCCATACCGATCACACCCTCATGCAGAATGAAGAAGTTCTTCAGGTCCGGCAGGTCCCCGTCTTCGCCAATGCCGTGGCGCGCAAGAATGCCATAAGGTGCCAATCCAATTTCAACCCCGGTGGCGTTTTCGACAGATTGCGTGACCGTGAACATGTAGTTCTCGTCAACCGCGATGGTGCGGCGGAACGTCAGTCCATTGCCGTTTTCCCAGGCCAGCGTCACAGGTGTGTCAACACCCAGGGTTTCGCCCTGCTCAAGCGTCCAGATGGTATTTGGTCCGGGAACATCTGCACCGGTCAGGCCCGCGCCAGGAGCCCAGCCATAGAGGGCGTAATAGGCGGATTGCGATCCGACTGGCGACAACAACTCGACAATCGGAGAATCCTCGGCCAGCGAGACCTTGTAGTCTTTCAATGACAGCTCGTCGATCCGACCGCCAGCAAGCGACAGGCTACCGGTCAGGCGGGGCGTGTCGATATTGATGCGGGGCGCTTCGGCCTCGGGTTCAGCTTCGGCAGCTGCCGCAGTTGCCTCTCCGACAGTACTGGTGTCGGCCGCACTGGGCGTCTGAACCTCACTGCCTTCGACGCTGGTTACTTCAGCCTGATCCGGGGTTGTCGTCTGTTCCGGAGGGGGGAACAGCACGAACCAGACCAGGATCACGAGAAAGCTGAGCGCGGTTGCGAGGATAAGGTTCTTGTTCTGATCGTCCATCGGGGACAGCCACCTTGAGCAGTGAAAGACACCCGCAGGGTTCAACAGAGTGCAGACCCAAAGGTCAAGCGGAATCGCCCGTCATTTCGTCACGGAGGGGTCTTCTTTACCGCGATTTCCGGTTCCCTACCGCGTTTTCCGCCCGATTTTGGGAACACCGTCGACCTTGTTGCGGTAAGACGTGATCCAATCCTTGGTTTTTTCGAATGGCATGGGCTTGCCGATGCCAAATCCCTGAACATGATCGCAACCCAGTTGGGCCATCAAAGCGTGCTCACCCGGCGTTTCGACACCTTCGGCCAGAGTTTCCAGATGCAAACGTTCTGCCATCATCAGAATGGCGCTGGCAAGCTGTTGCTGGCTTGGGTCCAGATCCGCTTTGGCAACAAAAGACCTGTCGATCTTGATGCGCGATACGTTGAACCGTTTGATAGAACCGATCGAGGCATGTCCTGTCCCGAAATCGTCCAGATCAATACAGCACCCCATTGCGGCAAGCCCGGTGACGTTGCGGGTTATGACATCGTCGGGCCGTCTGGAGAACACGGTCTCCAACACCTCGACCGCCAACCTGTCAGGGGTCAGATCGAATTGATCCAGTTCCCATTTCAGACGGTCGATCAGGCCCGGATTGCGCAGTTCGTCAGATGAGAAATTGATCCCGATGCGCGGCACCGACAGCATGGACCGATCCCATTCGCGCATTGCAGAGAAGGAATGATGCCGCATGGCCTGCCCCAGCCGGTCCATCAGTTCGGCCTGTTCGGCAAAGGGCAGGAACACATTGGGAGCAAGAACCCCTTTTTTCGGATGTTCCCAGCGGGCCAGAGCCTCAAACCCACTGATACGCCCAGTATCGGTTGAGATCTGGGGTTGAAACCACGGGCGGATTTCACCGCTGTCCAGCGCCGCCTCGAACTCTTTGCGCAAGTTGATCCTGACCTGCGCCCGTCTGCGCGTCTGAGAGGAAAAAGCGCGAATCGTGGAAGGCCCATTTTGTTGCGCCTCCAAAAGGGCGTTATTTGCGGCTTCCTGCCATTCGATTGCCGAGCCGTCAGTGATATTGCTGCTCAGGCAAAAGCCAATGGAACAGGACATATACACGCCGGTGCCATTCAACATGATGGGGTCTTCAACGGCGTTTTGCATACGGCCCGACATCTGAATACATGCTTCCAGATCCAGTTGCCGTGCCGGGTGCAGAACAACCATCATCCTGTTTCCACCCATCCGGGTTGCGCAATCATTGGAGCGGATCATGGACAAAACGCTCGAGCAGAATTGCTGTGCAACGTGGTTTGCCGCCGCCTGTCCGTGCAGATCAAGCAATTGCGTGAAGTCATCCAGAACCACCGCGAAACAGGCCGAGTTTTCCCCCTTCAGGCGGGCGTCGGCAAATACCTTCTCCAAAACTGTTTCAAACTGGTCCTTTGACAGCAGACCGCCGGGCGCCAAAGCCCCTTACGCGACGGATCGGCTGCGAATGCATTGATGCCTGCGACGATCAGAGGCAAAATCAGGGCCAGTGCAACCAGGGCCTGTTCACCCCCAATCCAAAACGCACTCAGACAAAGCGCAGGAACAAAGGCCAGCGCGGCTGGGCCGCCCAGAACGGTTTTCAACGAATGGACAAAACGGTCGGTAAGGGGATGGTTCCGCATCAGCTTTCTGGCCTTGGGCATGATCTGCACAAGGCAAAGCCTATGAAACCAGTCTAAGTCAGTCGTTAACGCAGAAGCGGAATCTCTTCTAAGTTCCCAGATTTTTCGTCGGAATTTCGTGAAAGGTTAATGAAATCAAACAGCTTTCCATCCAGAAGGTGCGATGGCCGCGCGTTTGTTAACGCTCGGAACATAACCTGTCGCCGACCCGGGCTGTTCTTTTCCCATTGATCCAGAATCTGTTTGACCTGCTGGCGCTGCAACCCATCCTGACTGCCGCACAGGTCACAGGGAATGATCGGGTATTGCATCGCCTTGGCAAATTTCTCGCAATCGGCTTCGGCGACATGGGCGAGCGGGCGGAATACAAAAAGATCGCCTTCTTCGTTCACCAGTTTCGGCGGCATCGTGGCCAGGCGTCCGCCGTGGAACAGGTTCATGAAAAACGTCTCAAGGATATCGTCGCGGTGATGCCCCAGGACGACCGCCGAGCACCCTTCCTCGCGCGCGATGCGATAGAGGTTGCCACGGCGCAAACGGGAACACAGGGCGCAATAGGTCCGGCCCTGCGGAACCTTGTCCATCACAACGGAATATGTGTCCTGATATTCGATCCGATGCGGCACGTCCATTCGACCCAGAAACTCGGGCAGGACCGTCGCCGGAAAGCCCGGCTGGCCCTGATCCAGATTGCAGGCCAGCAGATCGACAGGCAACAGGCCCCGCCACTTGAGCTCGTAGAGAACGGCCAGCAATGTATAGCTGTCCTTGCCACCCGAAAGGCACACCAGCCAGCGGGGTGGCTTACCATCCTTTTTGTGGGCGGACGGATCCACCATCCCGTATTGCTCGATCGCTTCACGGGTCTGGCGCACAATGCGTTTACGCAGCTTCTTGAACTCGGTTGTCGAGGGCGCGCCGGCAAACAGCGGGTGGATATCGTCTGCATCATCAAACATGCGCCGTGGTTACAGCGGACAGAAGGCCCGGGCAAGGCGTAGAAGCAGGATCAACCGCATTTGGAGAGTAGTTACACCCGTGTTACCCTGCGCGTATTTTTCAGGAGGTATATTATGGACTATTTCTTTTCCGTCCGCGCCCGCAGCGGCGAACACTATTCAAATAAGATGGGCACCGCGCGATATCTGGTTATTCCGGGGAATGTCGGGCAACCGGCACGGCAGCATGAAATACCGCAATCTCAATGGATAAGCCGGATTCAGGCCGAAGCCGGGGCGACGGCTACCGAGAACGGGCATATTGTTGTCTTCGTGCACGGGTTCAATACCGAGCAATACCAGATGCTGGAACGTCACCGCAAAATTCGCACCGGTCTTGAGATGCATGGCTTTAACGGTGTGGTCATCAGCTATGACTGGCCAAGCGATGGATCTGTTCTGGGCTATAACGTTGACCGGGCTGACGCGCGGCGTGCGGCAGAGAAATTGTTCAGTCACGGGATCACGCGGCTGTCCCGGATGCAGACTGCGGATTGCCGGTACAACGTCCATGTTCTGGCACATTCCATGGGCACGTTCTTGGTGCGAGAAGCCATGGATTATGCCGATGACGACCACGAAACCGCGCAACACAGCTGGATGACCAGCCAGATCGCGTTTGTCGCGGCGGATGTATCCGCGAAATCGTTCCGCGATGGCAGTTCCAAGACGTCCTCTCTGATGCGACGTTGTACAAGGCTGACATGCTATTACAGCCCGTTTGACGAGGTTTTGTCGATCTCAGAGGTCAAGCGTGTCGGAGTATCGCGCCGACTGGGCCGTGTCGGAATGCCAAACGACCGGCCTGAAAAAGCGGTTAATCTGTATTGCGGGTCCTATTTCAAAAACACCCGCGATGAATACGGGGATGGGCCATCTGCGACACACAACTGGTATTTTGATTCGCCCCGGTTTTTCGAAGACCTGCACCATACATTGATGGGAAAACTGGACCGAGAGGTCATTCCGACCCGCAGCTTCACCGACCGCGGCAATCTGGCGTTGATTTAAGGGTCTGTATTGTCGGGCACCGGATCGTAACCGTCACCGCCCCAGGGATGGCAGCGGCATATCCGGTGCGCAGCCAGCCATGATCCCCGGATCGCGCCATGTTTTTCCAATGCTTCCAGCGCATAGGCCGAGCATGTGGGCTGATAGCGGCAATTGAAACCAACCCAGGGGCTGAAAATCAGCCGGTACGCGCGAACGGGCAGGGCGACGATATGGGACAGAAAGGTCATTTGCGATCCGCATGCACTTTGCGAAGCGCATACCGCAAGTCGCTCAGCAGGACGTCATAAGGGAGATCGGCGGTTACATCAGCCCGCCCGATCAGCACATAGTCCCATCCCTCAAGACCGAACACAGGCAAGACCGCCCGTGCGACTTCTCTCAGACGGCGCTTGGCACGATTGCGGGCCACGGCATTGCCGACTTTCTTTGAGCAGGTAAAGCCAACGCGCAGCCCGACCGCTTCATCCGGAGCGCGTCGGCGGGCCTGCACCATCATCGAAGACGTTCCCTGTCTGCGCGCGCGCGCGGCTTTCAGGAAATCGGCTCTTTTTTTTAGGATCGTCAGAGATGTGGGTAGACAAACAGAAGCCGCCGGGGGCGTATTCCCGGGGTGGTTCTTACCATCCTCAGGGGCCTCCGGCGGCATCATGTTCATACCCTGATCAGTGGGCGGTTTTACGCGCTCAGCGATTTGCGGCCGCGGGCGCGGCGCGCATTCAGGATCTTGCGGCCGGCTTTTGTGGCCATGCGCGCGCGGAAACCGTGGCGGCGTTTGCGAACCAGGTTCGAAGGCTGATAGGTGCGTTTCATCGCTCCGTCTCCAATCTATAGCGGTCGGGTGCGGCGCGGATTCGCCTGGCCCTAGTGTTCGAAGCCCGTCCTCTACTGCCAAGCGAAGTGTAAGTCAAACCCCAACGGCCCGGTTTTCGCGGCTTTTGCAACAATTCTGTAAACCGATTGCTGAAAAGATTTCAAATCGGTCGATTATCGTCTGAAACTGTCACGTTCGCGGCCACATAGATCAAGGCCCCGTGAACCCCCTGTTGCCAAAAGCGCAAGCAGCGCATGTTGGGCGTAAGATGAAACAAGAAGAACCGGAAGGCCAGATGTCCGAAACAAGCCAGGCTCCACGAAACGGGTTGGCGCGTCATATCCCCTTGCTGGTGATTCTCGGTGTCGCCGCGGTGGGGTTTTTCACGCTGGGTGATTACCTGACTTTCGAAACCCTGCGAGACAACCGCGAAGCGTTGCTGGCGTGGCGGGACGCAAACTATTGGGCCATGGTGGCCGGGTTCGTTGCCGTCTATATCGTGATCGTCGCGTTTTCGCTGCCCGGGGCAGCTGTCGCCTCGATGACCGGTGGGTTCCTGTTTGGACTGTTTGCCGGAACGGTGTTCAATGTATTTTCGGCCACTATAGGCGCATCGGCCATCTTTTTGGCCGCCCGCTGGGGGTTGGGCAATGCTTTGACGGCCCGGCTGAATGCCTCAAAGGGGACGATTGGGAAGCTGAAGGACAGGTTGCGCGAGAACGAAATCTCGGTGCTGTTCCTGCTGCGGCTTGTCCCGGTTGTGCCGTTCTTTGTGGCCAATCTGGTGCCTGCGCTGGTGGGCGTCAAATTTCGCAATTTTCTGATCACGACGGCGCTGGGCATTATCCCGGGGGGTATCGTTTACACCTGGATCGGCGTTGGGCTGGGCGGTGTGTTCGACCGTGGCGAAACACCGGACGTTTCTTTATTGTGGGAACCCTTCGTTATTGGCCCCATTGTCGGCTTGTGTGTGCTGGCTGCTTTGCCGATTGTCATCAAGTCCCTGCGTGGCGGAAAGGACGCCTGACCCATGCAACACCTCAAGACAGATATCCTGGTCATTGGGGCCGGGTCCGGAGGGTTGTCGGTTGCGGCCGGTGCCAGCCAGATGGGTGCGAAGGTGATCCTTCTGGAAGGGCACAAGATGGGCGGCGACTGCCTGAACTTCGGCTGCGTCCCGTCGAAAGCGCTGATCGCAAGCGGCAAAGCGGCCTTTGGTCAGGCGCATTCCGCCGCGTTTGGCGTGGCCGATGTAAACCCTCAGATCGACTATGCGGCGGCGAAGGATCATGTGCGGGATGTGATTGCCCAGATCGAACCAATGGACAGCCAGCAACGCTTCGAAGGTTTGGGTGTCAAGGTGATCCGCGAGTTTGGCAGCTTTATCTCCCCGACCAAGGTGCAGGCCGGAGATCATGTCATCACCGCGCGCCGGATCGTGATTGCAACCGGGTCGTCGCCAATGGTTCCGCCGATCCCGGGACTGGACACAGTGCCTTATCAAACAAACGAAACCATCTTCGACCTGCGCGAGCGTCCGGAACACCTGCTGATCATTGGCGGTGGTCCGGTGGGTATGGAAATGGCGCAGGCTCATGTCCGGTTGGGCAGCAAGGTAACAGTTGTTGAAGGGCAGAAGGCATTGGGCAAAGGCGACCCCGAGGCCGCGTCCGTGGTGCTGGAGGCTTTGCGCGGCGAAGGTGTCATGGTCCATGAAAATGCCGTGGTGGCCCAGATTCGCGGAAGGGAAGGCGTTGTGGAAATCGTGACCGAGAATGGCGATATTCACCGGGGCTCTCACCTTTTGATCGCCGTAGGGCGCAAGGCCAATATCGAGCGTCTGAACCTGACTGCGGCGGGAATTGACCGCACCAGAACCGGAATCAAGACGGATGACAGCTTGCGGACGTCAAACCGCCGGGTCTATGCGATTGGCGATGTCGTGGGGGGGCTGCAATTCACCCATGTTGCCGGGTATCATGCGGGTATCATCATTCGATCCGCCTTGTTCGGCCTGCCCTCCAGGGCGAAAACGGCGCATATCCCGTGGGCAACGTTCACCGATCCTGAACTGGCACAGGTAGGTCTGACCGAAGCTCAGGCCCGCGACCGGCATGGCGACAGGCTGGAGGTTGCGCGCTTTGATTATCACCACAATGACCGCGCTTTGGCCGAGCGCAAAACCAAAGGGTTCATCAAGGTCATGGTGGTGAAGGGCAGGCCCGTCGGCGCCACGATTGTGGGCCATCAGGCGGGCGAGTTGATAAACATGTGGTCGCTGGCTTTGGCCAATAATCTGAAGATGGGGCAGATAGCTGCTATGGTTTCACCCTATCCGACAATCGGAGAGCTTAACAAACGCGTTGCTGGCGCTTATTTCTCTCCAAGGCTGTTTGAGAATCAGACAGTTAAACGTGTGGTCAGGTTTGTTCAGCGTTGGATTCCCTGACCTGTAAAGGAGCGTAAATTGAACTCGCTGTCGGGCCGATTTCTGATCCTGACGACGGTCTTCGTTATGTTGGCCGAAATCTTGATCTTTGTCCCGTCGATTGCCCGGTTCCGCGAGGATTTCCTGCTAAACCGTCTGGAACGCGCCCAGATCGCATCGCTGGCGTTGCTGGCTGACGATATGCTGGCCGAAGATCTTGAGGCAGAACTGCTGGCGAATGCCGGTGTCTACAACGTTGTGTTGCGTCGGGATGAAGTCCGCCAACTCATGCTGTCGTCACCAATTCCCGAGGCAATCACCAAAACATTCGATCTACGGGATGCCGGTCCGTGGATTTTGATCCGGGATGCGGTGAGCCGGATATTCATACCCGAAAATGAAGTCATCCGTATCATTGGCGAGCCGGTCAAGGGCGCGGGGTTGCTGATTGAGGTCACGATCGACAGCGCCCCCCTGCGTATGGCGATGGTTGACTACGGCCTGCGCATTCTGGGGCTGTCCTTTGTCATCTCAATCATCACGGCGTCCTTACTGTTCCTTGCGGTGCGCGTGGTTCTTGTTCGCCCAATCAAAAGCGTAGTGGGATATATGCAGCGCTATGCCAGCGCACCCGAGGATGCGCGCGGCATCATCTCGCCGAATTCCAGAGTGACGGAATTGCGCGAGGCCGAAGAAGCGCTGAAGATGTTGCAAACGGAACTGACGCAGGCGCTCAAACAGCGCGAGCGGCTGGCGCAACTGGGTGGGGCGGTTGCAAAGGTCAGTCATGACCTGCGTAACATCCTGACATCGGCGCAGCTGTTCACGGACAGGATCGAATCCAGTGATGACCCGCTGGTCCGGCGAATGGCTCCGAAGTTGGTGAATTCGATCACCCGTGCTGTATCGCTGTGTGAAAGCACATTGGCATTCGGCCGTGCAGAAGAACCTGCGCCGACCTTGACGATGGTGCCCCTACGGACAATTGCGGCTGACGTCGCCACCAGCGAACAGCTGGCAGTCGCAGGGGGCTGCGTCGAGATCGTGAACGAAGTGCCTGAAGATCTGATCGCCCGCGCCGACCCCGAGCAGTTGTTTCGTGTCATCATGAACCTCGTGCGTAACGCAAGACAGGCGTTGGAAGCTTCGGGTAAGCCGGGTCATATCACCATCGACGGGTGTGAATATCAGGACGCCTGGTGTCTTGAAATTCGCGACACCGGGCCGGGTCTTCCGCCAAAAGCACGTGAAAACCTGTTCACACCGTTTCAGGGTGGGGTCCGCAAAGGAGGCTCTGGCCTGGGCCTTGCAATCTCTCAGGAACTGGTGCGCGGGCATGGCGGTAACCTGACACTGAAAGAGACCGGGCCCGAAGGAACGATCTTTGAAATAAGGCTTCCGCGCGGAGACATGACTTTTTGATTTTTTTTTGAAGAATCGGCTTGCACGTCTTTGACCACAGGTCTAAACAGCGCCTCACCAACGCGGACCGATAGCTCAGCTGGATAGAGTACTTGACTACGAATCAAGGGGTCGGGGGTTCGAATCCTCCTCGGTCCGCCACTTGGTAATTGTTGAACGTCACACGAACCTGACCCAACCGTCATAGTTGGACCAGAAACTAGGTGAACGTTCGACACTGGAAGGCACCCCAAAAATTTCTCATATTTGAAACGATAATAGATCCTGAGTTGCAGATCAGTTGCGGGAGCTAGAGCTTAATTCCTCTTTTTGGGTGTCGGTTTGCTGTTTCCGGCCCATAAGAGACATTCATCATCCAGTTCCGATGCTGCGGTCGCAGTCCGCTTACCGGCCATTCGCTGCAGGCGCACAGTTTTGATTAGATCGAACTCACAGACCGCGGGACGAAGCCGACTTTCGGTGTTTACCTGTATCACCTCAGTTGCCTGCGCCACAGTTGAAACTCGCAGGGTCCCGGGGGTCGCCACGACCGTCATATTGGGCAACACTTGGATAGGCGCAAACGGGTCGGCCACCGGCTGGCTGAGCGCTGTCATCCAGCCAAAGGGCCGTAATGTGATCAGGCGCTTCTCCGGTTTCCGCCCACTTGTCGATCTCAACCAGAAAATTGACCCAGGAGGGCCCGGGACCGCCAAAGCAGTGCTCTACGCCGGGCATCATGAACAGGCGAATATCGTCGGCTGCACTTGGATCATGAGCCAGAACGTCTTCGTAATACCCGACCATTGCAAGGCCCGATTGCGCGTTGTCGGACCAGCCGGAATACAGCAGCATCTTGCCACCACGAGCGCGGTAGGCGGACAAATCCGGGTTTATCGCATTCAGAGTCTCCGCAGCCGCGGCAGAATCCTGTGCATAGGTGCCGAAATCGAAGTTCTCATAGGTCCAATTGGGATCGTGATAGACGAAATTCTGCATAATGCCGTTGCCAAAGCTGAAAAAAGCGCTCGGCGACACAGGTTCATCAAATCCACCTGATCCGACGCCCTCCTGGAAGCTCCCATCGTCGTCCTGATACTTCATGCCACCTGTCAACCAGCGGCTCCAACCTCCCTCGGCTGTTTCGCCGCCAAATGGGAAACCGTAATACATGCTGTCGCCATCGGAGTTCTTGGGACCGTCATAGACCGCCTTGAACGCAGCAACTTCTCTGGCGCTCAGACAGTCTTCGGAATTGTCGCCTTCGCATTGCAGGCTGGCCACGTCAAACCCGCACTTCCGGGGGTCATTGAGGATGCCATCCTCGAGCCCATCCAGCCCATCGCAGACGGCCAGATATGAACTCTCGACCAGCGCCTGAGCTTCTGGCCCAATGACAGCCTCTTCGATATTGTTTAGGTCTGGGTACATCGCCTGGTTGATCTGAGTTGCCTGCACGGCAATTCCCGTCCAGTCAACCGCATAGGCGCCAGCCGCAACCGCGTCAAAATCTTCTGGGTAACGCATAGCGGACATTATTGCCTGTCCACCGCCCCGGGAGCACCCGGTAAAGTAGCTGCGAGCAATTGGTTTTTCATAAAAAGCCTTGGTCAGGGCCTTGGCTGTGACTGCTGTTCGATGAACTGCCAGATGTCCGAAATTGACCAGCGCCTCGAGGTCGTTGAGGGCCCAACTGGCGTCGGCTGGATGCCCCTGATGTCCTGTGTCAGTGCCGACAGTGGCGTAACCCAATTGAAGTGAGCCATCGATAAGGGAGGTATTCATCACGGAACCGACGAATCCGCCTCCACCGCCCATAACAAATTTGCCGTTCCAATTTTCCGGTAGCAGGAGTTCGAAATTGATCTTGCCACCAATCACACCGGAAACTTTGCAATGTGGCGCAGGAGCGGACACTTCTGTGACCGAAGCAATTGAAACATCGGGGAGCTCAGGCAGGGTCTGGTTCGCACATATTGGCCGGGCATAGGACGGGCTGCCAATTGCTGACGCGCCCAATACTGCACAAGCCAGGAGTTGGTATGTTTTTATAACCTTTGTGTTCACTACGCTTCCCCCTCAATGGAATACCGAATTTTGCCCGAACCTGGCTTATGAGTAACATCCGATTTATGTTAGGCTATAGACTGGTTACCGTATACCCACCTCCATACCCACATTCGTTAGGAGACTTAGAATTTTGACCGTCCGTATTTTGCTAGCCTTATTTGTGATTTTCCCCGCGTCGGTTCTCGCTCAAAGCGTGGATAAACTTGGTGACAAGTTGGCCGACCTGCGATTTGAGGGGCGTATTGAAGCCAGCATGCGATCTCAGGTCGCCAATTCGGTGAATGGCTTTCTGACCGATATCCATTTCACAAAGGGAGACCGCGTCGAGGCTGGCCAATTACTCTTCTCGTTGAGCAGTGTGGTGTATGAGCATCAGGTGAATGCCGCCCAGGCTCTCTTGGACAGGCGGCAGATTGAATTGGCCCAAGCCGAGGCAAATGTAGCGCGTGTCAGCAAGCTCGAAGACAGGGGAACCGCGACGCAAGTGCAGCTAGAGGATGCGTCGGCAAGGCTCGCGCTTGCAAAGGTCGCCGTTGACGAGGCGAGGATCGGGCTGGATCTGAGAAAGCTAGAGTTGGCCAGCACAACGATTACCGCACCTATTACGGGATACATCGACTCGCCGCGCTTGAGCCGCGGAGCGTACCTCAAAACCTAGACTGGAAAGCCGCTTGCGGAAATTGTTCAGGTTGACCCAGCTCTGGTTTCGTTTGCGCACCCATATGACTCTTTGCTGGAGTTGCACCATGTCGCCCCGGAGCGCATCGAAGAGTATCTGGATCGTTTCGCTGTTCACGTGGCGTTGCCGACAGGAGAACGCTATGAGCAGACCGGAAAAGTGGCCTTCGTTGGAACAGAGTTGAATTCCGATGGCGCGTTGCAGGTTTGGGCGGAAATACCAAATCCTGAGGTCATACTTATCCCGGGATTGCAGGTGAGTGTCAGCATCGAGCTAAAAAAATAAATCGTGCAACGTTTCCCATTGCGGTTTTACCGGCCAACTTCACTTCGAAACATCAGGAAAAGTCGATCCTTCGCGGCTGAAACTGCGGCCCGCCCAAATGTCGAAGATGGGCTCATAGCTGGCCTCGGGCGCAACGCAGCATCAGGGCAATAGAAACAACTTCCACCGGCGAGAACGGCCCCAGAGCTGCCCTTGACTGTCCAGCTCCGATGCTGCAGCCGCAGCCCGCATTCCGGACGTTCGCTGCAACTGCGAAGTTTCCGTCGATTCGAACTCACGTTCTGCGGGACAAACCGTGATTTCGCTGCGATTGAGGCAATGTCCCCAATATAGGCACGGGAACGGACGAAAGATCGCCCGCCCCGCCTTATAATCAATCGCCGGGTGTTGCAGCAGTACCCGCGAGGATGCCGCCATCAATCGTTAGTTCTGTTCCGGTCATGTAGGCCGCCTCGTCTGAAGCGAGCAGCACGGCAAGGGCTGCAACCTCTTTCGCTTCGCCAAACCGCCGCATGGGTGTGTCTGCCACCATTGCAGCTTCGCGTTCAGCCCTGTCCGGACCGTTGCCTAGCATTGGTTCCCACATCGGCGTCATGATTGCCGCTGGATGGATAGAGTTACACCGGATGTTCAGCCCTTGCGCGGCGCAGTAAAGCGCGACTGACTTCGTGTGGTTGCGTATAGCGGCTTTCGAGGCCGCGTAGGCAGCGGCCATCGGGATGCCGATGAGACCGGAACGGGATGAGATGTTCACGATGCTGCCTGCACCCTTCGCGCGCATAGCTCGGATCGCATAACGGCAGCCGAGAAATGTGCCATCGGTGTTCACCGTATGGACCTTCCGCCAGTCAGCCAAAGCAGCATTTTCGGGATCATGAGCAGGTGGCGCACCGTCGAACGGCCCTTCAAACCCTGTGATACCAGCGTTGTTCACCAGAACGTCAAGGGCGGGAAAGCGTTCTGCAACCGTATCCCACGCCGCTTCGGAAGCCACATCAAGGCGCGCGAAAGTTGCACCGATCTGGTCGGCCATGGCCTGCCCGGTCTTAGCGTCGATATCTGTCAGGATGACGTCGGCACCTTCGTCGCGGAAGGCGCTTGCGATGGCGGCACCAATGCCGCGGGCACCCCCAGTTATGAGGGCTGTCTTTTTCTTTAATCTGGGCATGAAAGCTCCGTAAGGTATGAATTCGATGGAGTCCGAGCGTTGGTCGCCAGAGGCGCAGTTCCGCCTAGTAGGCGGGTTTCCGGGTTACCGGTGCCGTTTGTCCATCGTAGTTCTCTCCTCTTCTTCGGATAATTACATAATAGAAAGCGGCACCCCAATGATCAAGCTGATAGCAGCAGCCGTTCATAGACTTTGCAGCATCGTTCATTATGGGATCACTGCCGACCTCGGAGCAAACGCAGCATCTGATCGCCCGGCTGGCTGGCTCCGATGAGGACGGCCCTAA
>NZ_JBXWQT010000012.1:0-70840 GCF_059612525.1 Ruegeria sp. SAZD013
TTTTCCTTCTTCCAACATTGGTTTGAGCCAGTGCTCGAATGGTCTAAGCTTAAGTTGTCTAGTGCACCAACGCGTTTGCGGTGACGGCAGGAAATTATTGTACTGCTTAAGCCAGAAGTCGAAGTCTCTGTCAGGATTTAGTCTTAAAACAGGCTTTCCTAGAAATCCTTCGAGCCGCCCAAGGAATTCGTATACCTCGGGGAGTTCTTTGCCCGTATCAGTAAAGAAATAATCAATATCAAGCTCGGGGTGGTGCTGGCGCATATAAACTGCGAGAGCAGCGCTGTCCTTTCCACCCGATAAGCCCAAAACATGCTTTTCTTCGGATTCACTCATTATACTACTCGTTCCACTTCCATTTTTTTGCCATCAATTTCTTCGTCGTTCATGTAGCGGGAACTCAACTCCGCTAGTGCTGCAAGAAGCAGATGGCGGCTCTTTGGGGCCTCGACATCGATGACATCTTCAAGTCTCCTGATTATGTCTTCGACCTTTTTCCGCTCACTTTCTGAAACTTCAAACTCGGCGTGCACGGGAGCTGGACGGCCGTTTAAACCAACAACAACCGCCATCGAGCTCCGCTTATCGCTCCGGCCTTTCACCCGCGCGAAGTTCTCCGCCCGAATAAATCTCTGCGAAAAGTCTGCAAGCTCGACGGAAGCGCGATCGAGGTCGGGATCGGTCCAGTCACGCGGCGGCTTATTTGCTGCCAAACTTGCAATTCCTTCTAGGTCTTGTTCTGTCCCTTCAAACTGTGAGAGCCTTCCGATGAAGGCATTCAATCGGAAGTCGCCACCGATCTCACGGATGTTCTCTGCCCGTGCGCGCAGCTCACTGAGAGCCTGCGGTGAGGCGTTAGGCACCTGAAGCTCGGCCAGCATAAGATCATGCAGACGTCGCAGCATCGACGGGTATGAGGCGACAAGCTCTTCTAGTCCTTCGCGTACATCCTTAACGATACTCTGGAGATTGTTTTCCTCGTCGAGTGCGCCGCGCCCGCCGAACGCGGTAGGAATGTCGTCGAACAAGAACTTGTTCGGATCGTTTGCGTGCTTGAACAGATCGCGCACCCGCGTTGCGTTAGAGGACAACTGCATGGTACGCTTTGTCCATGGATGTAGCTTGTCGAATATGGCAATGAGGCCGCGGGCGACATCGATAGGCGCGAGATGTGCGAGGCCGTTTGAGGCATCGAGATCGCGCACGATTTCGGCCATGCTCGATAGCAACCTACGAGATAGATCGGAAAGGTCCATCCAGCGGAGCTGAATCTCGCTAGAATCTTTGGCGAGGATTTCAACGTCGATATCCTTAAACCGTGCTTGGAAGATACCTTCGCGATACAGGGCGACGTTTTCTCTTTGTGTGAGTATAAACGCCACGACCATAACTGGTCTTAGTCCTTCTTTTAAACCGAAGGGCGGTTTGCCCCAGAGATCGTATAGCTCAGATACGGTAACCGTTCTGTCCTTTGCCTGCCTCAGGTGCTCCGAGGCGGCTTCCCAAAGTGGGTTAAGATTGCTTAGATCGCGTTTTTTCGACGGTGCGCGGAACTGCCAGGCACCACTTACCTCTCCGTACAAACCAGTCGCTTCTAGGAGGGAAGCGAATAGGCCGCCTTCTGCAGGATAACCCTCTATGCCAAGACGCTCATCACCTTCTCGACTGACCATCGCGCGCAATAGCGCATTCTGGGCAGCTATGGCGTTACTCGACGGCTTGATGCGATTGAGGAGCTCATTGTTGATTTTAGGCGATAGCGGGAAGCGCTTGGCGGCCAAATCAGAGGCGGCATTGTTGATCTCGGCCTGATCCCATTTCTGCGGCTTGTGGTTCTTCAGGTACCAGGTGGCATGGTCAAAGGCTGCCCTCAACTCTTCTTCGAGCTGACCTTGAAGAGCCGTTCTTCTCGCATGCACTTCGCGCTGCGCAACGGTGTCGCCAGCGAGGTCAGGATGCTCCTCTTGTACTTCACTGAGCGCGATAAGCTCTCTTGCGAGATCGACGATTACCCAAGCCCGCTGCGACAGGCCTACGACGACATCCCAGTGCTTGGACTCACGCGCCGCCTCACGGCATAATTTCTCGGCGATCTCTTGGCTTTCACCTTCCGTGGGGATCGCGAGAAGGAAAGCGCCAATCGTGCCTGACTTGGATGTGTACGCTGCGGCGCGTTCGATCACGCCATTCAAAGGTGCTATTTCGACATCAAACCAGCGCAATGCGCCGGTATCATGATAATGCCGCTTTGCAAGAATGGGCTGAAGCCCTGCCAGCTTTTGGAGCGCTGCAAAATCAACCTCTCGAACGCGCTGCAGCGCATCCTCGATTGCGTGATCAATGTCGAAATCGCTGCCAGCATAAATGGCGTAGGCGTCCGCGAACTTCCGGAAGATCACAAGAGACCACTTCTTGAGCTGCCCGAGTGCATCCTCCACCGTCTTTTTCGATACGTCCCGCAGGCAGGAGCCTAGCAAGCCGTCTGTAGGCGTAAGCCCTGAGCGTTCCTTAAAGAGGTCAATCAGTGCAATTGTTTTGAGAAGGCGGATTTGAAGCTCGCTTCCCCCCAGAGATTCACAGCGTTCTACTGCCTCGGCAGCCATTGCCCAGCGATGACCGTCCGGAGAGGCGAGAATAGAAGGCTCTAGATTAACCCGAAGGTAATCCCATAACCGGTCCGGCTCATATAAGACTCCCGCGCCATTATGACGGATGAAATCCTGAAAACCGTGCGGCTCTGCTGAATTGAGGAAGCCGAAGATACTGCGTTGGTTTTGGCCGAAGCGACGCCGGGAGATCGGGCCAAGAAGACAGGCCACAACGGGATGAAGCGGCCAGCATCCCTCAAGAGTTTCGGAGAGATGCCGTGACGCCGCCGGTCGTTGACGCTTAATCTCGTCGGCAACTGTCACCGAGAGTGAGCCAGGTTTCGTTAGTGCGCGCCCGTTCTCAATCGCACGAGAGATGAGCTCGATTTGCTCTTCTCCTGCCGCATTCACGGCAAGATCGATAAAGCGGCCTTGAATTTTCGACCACTCATCGCGCATTTCGCGCGACAGCCGGTTGGCATAGTCCTCGAATGCCTGATGAAGAATCCCGATGACGATCAAGCGTCCTTTACTACGTGAGGCAGCTTCCGCGAGGAGCTGAAAAATGTAGACATCGGTGCCATCTTGAGCGGCGGCTTCAAGAAACTTACCCATCTCATCGATGAAAAGGACAACACCGCCATGGCTGTGCGGTGCCTTTTCTGCAGAAGCGCTAAGCGTGGCCACGACAGCATCATCCGTCCATTTTCCCGTTTCAGGACAGCTACCTAGCCCGGCTTCCTCAATGGCACGCCCAATGATGTCCACAGCGCTCGCACGCCTGCCTACAACCGGCAAAACCTGCCAGCCCTTCGATTTTGGGGGGAGAGCTTCAAGAATTGCATCCGCCGCCTTGCGACCGATGGCCGTCGCGGCCTTCGAGCGAAACTCATCATCGGCCCCAAGCAATGCACTCATCGCTACGACAAGACTAGACTTTCCGCTGCCGTACGGGCCCGTCCAGGTAAACGCTCCATGCCCTGTATCGGAGACATGGTGCGCCACCGCCTGAAGAACATCTACTGACGATTTCGGGCAGACAAATCCCTCAAGAGCCTTGAGATCATTGTAATCGCTATCAATTTTTATCGATCTTTGGAACCGGCGCCCAATGTTCACGGTCTCGGAAAGCATGATCAGGCCGCCTCTCTACTCTCGATAATTTTTTTCTTGTAATCAAACATCGCGTAAATGAGTGCTGCTTCCGCATCCAAAGCCACATCTCGGATGACCTGCTTGAGGCCTGCTGTTTCCGACCACCTAAAAGAGCCTTTCGTAAAGTCCTCAAGCGCCAGAAGCCGATCAGCAACGTCATTTTCATCAAGCAAGAATACCCGCCCCGGCGAGCCCGGCTCGTGCGCCACAGCTTCGAAAGAAAGAGTCTGTGCCGACGAATAGTCCTTCCAGAAATCAATCAAGGCGTAGAGGAAGACCCCGTTCCCCAATGATGACTTTGGCCCTCGCACAAACCTAAAGCCGTCGCGGCGACCAACTGCCTTAATGAGACCGAGCTCTGCAAGCGGAGACTCCAGGGAGTCTTCGGGCGATGCCGCCCCAGACGCAGCTTTCGCCACGTAGGTTCGCAGGAAGCACTCGACGTCACGGCGTATGGTCGTAGCAGAAACGCGCGGCCATTCACGATCCTTGGCGACCTTCTCTAATGCGCGAACAAGTTGTTCGCGCTCAAACGTAACGCCAGAAAAATTGTTAAAACTCCAGTACCAAGTTGTTTTTTCAGGGCGACCCGCAAGATTCCAATGAATTAGCCAAAGCGAAGCAGGATGTTCTATGTATCGATCAAGTCCGCTTTTTCCGAATAACTGTCGGCCGAGACCTGTTGTTACAAGCGCATTGGCGCCCTCTCCATCCTCGATGATACCGGACGCCGCCGCCCAATGGCGCATCGATGAAACCATGTTCTTGCCAACCCCGAAACGCGCTATGGAGTCATCACGCGTGAAGGCGAGCTTACCGTCCGCACCATCTTCGCGTTCATAGACCGCGTCGTATGCCTTCTTCAGCCACCCATAGCGGAGCGGGAAGGTCTCGTGGCCCGAAAATTGTGGCCTGTAGCCGTCGTTGTAGATAGGTCCGCGTGCCATAGGGTCTCGTCCTGGAAGATTGATCCAGCTCGACAATAACCCACTAAATGTGGTAGGGTCAAACTCGTTCCTGGGGATATCCCCCAGAAAGTCTCTGAGCTCACGTCTGAGCGAGTTTTTGAAGTCTGATCACGAGAAGGTGCTGATAAGTTTATGAAAATTGACGGCGTGATATATTTGGACCATCAGGCGACCTGTCCGCTTGACTCGACCGTATTTGCCGAGATGATGCCATATTTTGAAGGTCGCTTTGGCAACCCGCATTCGAGTGATCATGCCGTTGGTTGGCGCGCTTCTCAAGCTGTTCAACGTGCTGCGTCGGAGATCGCTAGGCTTATAGGTGCTGACCCTGACGAGATTATCTTCACCTCGGGGGCAACGGAGGCCAACAACCTCGCTCTGCTTGGCTTAGCCCGAAAAGGTTTGGCGAGCAAGCGACGACGGATTCTCCTGAGCTCCATTGAGCATAAGTGCGTCCTGGAAATTGGGCGGGCGCTTTCAGCGGAATATGGATTCTCTATTGAGTATTTGCCTGTGGACACACAGGGCGTAATTGATCTCGATGCCCTGGAGAATTCCGTTTCTGACGATGTCTTTCTTGTATCTGTGATGGCTGCCAATAATGAAATTGGCACAATTCAGGACATTGAGAGAATCTCTCGCATCGTAGGCGCTTCCGGTGCGTACTTTCATTGCGATGCGGCTCAAGCGCCAAGTGCGATGAATGTGTCGCGGCTTGCTGATCACGCCGATCTCGTCAGTTTGTCGGGTCACAAGATGTATGGCCCTTCCGGCATCGGTGCGCTTTTTGCTCGGCGAGACCTTCAACCTTCGATGCAGCCCACGATCCTTGGGGGCGGCCAGCAAAACGGCTTGCGGTCGGGCACGCTTCCGGTTGCGCTTTGCGTCGGCTTCGGCACTGCTGCACGTATTGCAGCGTCAGAGGGAGGCGATCATCGCCGAGAGCAACTGGCCGACCTACGCGATTCATTCCTGAAGCAGCTACAAGACCTTCCCTGCCGCATTTGGGTGAATGGGCCGCTTGACTCGGAGAGCAAGCATCCTGGAAACCTCAATGTTGGCTTTGAAGGAGTATTGGCAGCTGATCTTCTCAGCCGACTGCAGCCCAAAATTGCTGCCTCGACGGGCTCCGCCTGCACAAGCGGGATATCGGAGCCTTCCCATGTGCTTCGCGCCATCGGACTCGATGACGAGCGCGCCTCATCATCGGTGCGCTTTAGTCTTGGGAAGGACACGACGCTTGATGATGTGAGTGAAGCGACAGAACTGATTAAAGAGGCGGTTCTTGATTTGATTGGTAGCGGTCTATTGGAAGTGGGTTAGGCTCTCACAGAGGGCTTTTGGGGCGATATAAGTTCTGCAAAAAGTCAGTATTGAACGGGACTGAGTATTCTCGCGAAATCAAAAGAAATGGTCTTCTTCGCGAAGAAGAACCAGCATTTTTTTAGGTGCAAATCTTTCTTGGGTTGCTGAATTCCAATTGTGCGCAGTCATCTCTTTCCCAACCTTGCCAGCCGAGCCAGTTGCGCCAGCATTTTTGACCCCGAGTCTGCGGATCCTGTGCCTCCTGCGGAACCCGTCTGCCCCATCCCTTGCCGAACAGGCATCTGCTGCACACCGAAGAACTGCCGCGCTCTGAGGGCCGCATATTCCGCACCGCTTGCCCCACCGATCAGGTAGCGATTGTAGGCCTGCTTGCTGCCCATTGCGGCGCGGGCAAAGCTGTAGCCGCCGCCGAGGCCACCGGAGAGGGCGGGCATCATGATGTTTCCGGAGATCGCGCGCACGATGAAGGGCGTGGCAATGATGAAGCCCTTGGCCATGAGGACCATCATGAAGAATGGGATGAGCGCGCCTATGTTTGAAGCCCCTTCCGGGTCGCCAAGCTCACCGATAAGAGCGGAAGAGACGCCAGTGATCGTTGCGAACACCCCTGCGACGACGATTGGGTAGAGTGCGAAGGAAACCAGTGCCGACAGCCAGCGTGCGAAGTAATCTTTAGTCACCTCGAAGAGGGTGAGGAAGATCATCACCGGCGCGATCCCGATTAGAAGTGCGATCATCAGGCGGGATGCCACAAGGATGAAGGCGGCCAGCCCGCCGAGTATCGAGAGCAAGAGGACCCCGACAATGTCGAGCATGGCGCCGGCCATCCAGTTCAACTCTGAACCTGCGGCGTTCAAATAGTCCCCCAACTCGGCGATCAAACGGTCGAATTCTTCGGCGAAAGTTCCAGAAGGGCCAGGAGTTCCACCGCCGACCGAAGCCACGAGCGCCCCAGCAATGCTGTCGATCCCGGCAAGGATGGCGGAGGAGAGGGCGTTGAACTGCACCCAGTTGGTTGCAAATATCCCGATGAGCCCGATCTTGACCGCGAGCCAAAAAGCCGCGCGCCCGTCCATCGCCTTGTACTGGTAGATCATGTTCAGGAAGACGAGGATCACCACGAGTGTTGTTCCCAGTACCAGAAGTGTGCCCACCGTTGCCGCAACCGATCCAAACTGGGTTTCGGCGGCGGTGTCGAGATAGCCCTGGGAGGTTTCAACGAAATAGGTGACGACGCTCATAACGGGGCTGCCTTACCAATTGCCTGCGGTTTCGCAGATGGCTTTAGCCTCAAGGCGAACGTCGTTGGCGCGCTGATTGTACGCGTCGGATGCTTCCAGCATTATCCAGCGTTCGTCACTCGCGTGCTGCTCATGAAACTCCGCCTCGGCAGCGTCCCAAGACGGAAACCGGATTTCACAGTCGCAGCTTTCGGTCTCGATGATGCGCTCGAGATTCTGGGCGCGGTAGATATCCTGGACCAACACGCGTTGATAGGCTTGGCGCAGGGGTATTTCTTGCATCCAGTTGGGCTCAGCGGGCCGGTCCGGACAGACGTCAAAGCTGCGATCGAGGGTCGGCACCATATTGCGCTCTGCGAAGGCAGGGACAGCCAGTAGGCTCACGGCCAGCGCGACTAGCGCAAGGGTTAGCCGCGCCGGCTTCATTCCGCGGCTCCGATGATAGTGGTTTCGCGCTTCAGGAAAACTGTGTGGCCGACATTGGCGAATTCCGAGGAGCTGATCGACACGACCTCCCAGCCTTCGGCCCCCTTCGCGTTCAGGCTGGCCTGCATGTCGGTGAGACTGGTTTTTCGGGTCATGGGAAAGGACAGGATTTCGTATTCAAATGTCTTCATCGGGAAGTTCCAATCTCAGTTGCGCCGGGGAGGTAAAATTCGGTGATGCCGCGCCGGCCATCGTGGCGACCGGCCTGGATGATCACATCGATGGAGTTTTCGATGTACTGGATCATGTCGGCATAGGTCATCGGGATCTCAGTCTTGAGTGCGGCGATGGCCAGACGCTGCACGGCAAGTTGCGGGGTTTCTGCGTGCAGCGTGGTCATGGACCCGCCATGGCCAGTGTTGATCGCCTCGAGGAAGGTCATGGCCTCCTTGCCGCGCACCTCGCCCAGGATGATGCGGTCCGGGCGCATGCGCAGCGTGGCAGTGAGCAGCACATCGGCGGTCTGGAACTCCGCATCCCGATTGGCGATGAGGGTCACGGCATTGGGCTGGGTCGGCAAAAGCTCGGCGGCTTCCTCGATGGTGACGATGCGTTCCTCTGATGGCACGTGAGAGAGGATCTTCCGCGCGGCGACGGTCTTGCCGGTGGAGGTGCCGCCCGAGACGATCATGTTGAGCTTGTTGTCGACGCAGAAGGCCAGGGCATCGTCGATCACGCCTGCCGCCACAACCTCGCGGAGTTCGCGGGTTTTCTCGAGGCGGAGTTCTTCAAGCTTGCGTTCCTTACCATAGAGGAAATCGAGAGCGATCCCGTCTAGCGGCAGGCTTGAAAAGAACCGAAGGCTGATCGACATGGCCGAGAGCACGGCAGGCGGGGTGATGACCTGCGCCCGGATCGGGCGACCTTTGTAGGTGATCGAGACCGAGACGATGGGGCGGTCCTTGCTCATGGTGGTGTTTGCGGAGGAAGCAATCTGGTTGCCGAGGTCTTTGACTTCTGTTGCGGTCAGCATCTGGTCCAGCTTTCGCATGAAGTGATCGCCCTGGAATTCTCCCCAGCAGCTTCCGTCAGGATTGATGCAGATCTCGATGACATCGTCGCGGGTGGCGGCGGCGATCCTGTCGAGGGAGGTTTCGAGATAGCTCAGCGACATGGGCTCAGAAAATCTCCAGATCGCGGTCGACCATCACGGTGACGCGGGTCCCCTGGTCGACATAGATGACGGGGCCGATGGAAAGGTAATCGCCGATCACGCTGTCCGTGGCATCGGCAAGATCATCGCCCACGTCTTCGAGCACATCCGCGGCGGTTTCGTTCTGCACATTTGCAGCGGCTGCACTAGGCGCGGCGGAGATCAGTGAAATCAGCGCGGCCGAGCCGAAGCGCTCGTCAAAGCGCGTGTCGACAAAGCCGGTGACGCCGGAGCGACCCAATTCATCGCCCCCAAAAGAACTGATCTGGATAGTCTGGTTGTCGGGCAGAATGATCCGGTCCCAAGCGATGGTGACCCGGCGCTGCGCGATATCAACGTCCGAACGATAGCGCCCGATAAGGTGGGATCCACGCGGGATCAAGAGCCGAGAACCGTCGAAACTGAACACGTCTTCGGAAACAACGGCCCGGGTCTGGCCGGGCAGGGAGCTGTCGAGGGCGGTTTCCATGACAGCCTGGATCATGGTGCCCTGGATGATTGTGTTGGAGGGGTTGGCGATGACCTCGGCTTGCGTCACCGAAGTGGGCAGCGCGCCGTTCAGCACAAAATCCGTCACTTCCCCGAAGGTCCGTTCGGTCAGTGCCGTCTCATTCGCACCGGAGGTGCCACCAAAAGCGATGGTGGGCGAGGTGATGCGGCGTTCCTGAAACGCACGTTCCTCTGCCGCGCGGCGCTCGAGTTCCGCCAGTCGCCTTGCTTCCTCCTCGCGGCGGAGCCGCTCTTCTTCCCGCGCGCGCAACTCGTCCTCGGTGGGCCCGATGGGTGCGGGGAGCGGGCGGTTGGCCTCGAGTTGGGCCAGTTCCAGATCCATGCGGAGTTGCTCAAGGCTGCGATCCCGCGCCGTCAGTTCGTCCTGGAATCGTTGCTGTGCGGCTTCCGAGGCGGCTTGGAGCGCAGCGATCTGAGTGGTCAGCGCGTCGATCGCCTCTGCGGCGGCGGTGTCTTCCTCAACGACCGGCTCGGGGGCGTTGCGCAATTCCTCGATCTGAGCCTGCAGCGCGGTGATCTGTGCCAAAAGCTCAGCATTGGGCTCGACCGGATCGGGTGCGACGAACACAACCTCGGGCTCGGGCGGGGGCAAGGTCTCGATGGCGCCGAACCCGTCGCCTTCGTTCTGGAACACGTCCGGCGTGGCCGTGGGAAGGGCTTCCTCTTCCTCGGGTTGGGACATGAGATAGAGCAAGGCACCGCCCGCGCCGATCACGAGGACGACGACCAAAGCGAGCAGCGGTGAGCGTCGTGGGGCAGGGGGCGAACCAGCGCCCTTGCCTTGTTCTAGAGCCGCGAGACGTTTCTCGAGGTCTGCGTTTCCAGTATCGCTCATGAGCCTACCCCCGCAGGTGGTGTGGCCTCGATGCAGACCACCTCCTCCCCGATCCGCAGCACCCATTGTCGGTTCACGCCTGAAACCCGGATCACGCCGTCCTCGGTGGCTTGCGTGTTGACCGTGCGCTCACGGCCATTGGCGTAGCGGAAGATCGCAGGCACCGGCGCGTTCCGCGGAAATACGAAATACGTAAACGTCCCGTCATCCCAGACACGGGTAGGGGTGAACTCGGTCCGCGCGCTGGCACCGTAATTATAGTTCGGCGCTTGGGCCGCGATGGCACGTGTGGGCCGCGTATTGTCTTCGGGGTAGCGGAACTGGACCACGTAAAAGGTCGGACTGCGGGTCTCCTCGACGTTGAAGTAATAACTGCGCCTGTTCGTGTAGACGGTCACATTGGTATGCACCCCGCGCGCCACCGGCTTGATCGCGAAGGCCTGACCGCCGGGTACGCCGTCGATCTCGAAGCCTTCCGTGTCGCCCGCAATGATCGAGCGGATGCTCTCGCCTTCCCCGAACTCGACCGTAGTCACATGGGTGAGCGACACGCTGAGGCGGTATACCTGACCTTCTTGATATGTTGCCAGCCGCACCCGATTGTCATTGGGCCCGCCACGCGGGATGGCTTCGGCAAAAGCAAGGCCGGGCAACAGGGCAATCAGCAATATGAAAAGTCGAGCAGGGAACAAATTCAATTCTCCAATCTGTCGGAGCGGATGGAATATTCGAGGACCGTGAAGCCGAAGGGGTTGGTCCAGACCTCATCGATGGAGCGGCGGGTCTCGGGGCGGAACTCGAAGAGAAGCGTGGCGGTGAAAAGCCCGGTTTGGACGCCATTGATGGAGGTCAGGCGCTTGCGCAGGCGGACGGTGGCGCGGTTCGTACCGATCCGGTTGATGCTGAGGATTTCCACATCAAGCCGGGCATTGGGGCCATAAACTGTCGGCGGGTAGTTCTCATTGGCGCTGTTCCAGATCTGGCGCAGCCCGCTCTCGGCAGCTCCGTCCGAGCGGCGCAGGACGTTGCGGATGCGCAGATCGTTGTCGAGCTGGTTGTAGACCTCCCGGTCGGTCACATAGCGGAACACCTCCGCCTCGATGATCGCCTGGTTGGCGGTCACCGAGGAGGCGCCGACCGAGGCTTCGGGGAGTGCAAAGCCGGTGGCGGGATCATAGGGAACAACGACGGGGGGCGGGTCGACATCGAGGATCGAGACCGCCGCGGCGCTCAGACAGCCGATGACACCGAAGACAAGGCCCGTCAGGCCAAGGCGTTGCCAGAGCCGTTCGCGGCGCAAGGCACCGTAGACCAGTTCTTCCTCGATGATTTCTTGTTCACTCGCCACCATTCATGCCCCCACGATTACTCGGCCCGAAGGTCCGGCAAGGTGAAATCCATGAAGCGCTGTTCTTCGGCGATTGTGGCGGCATCAATCACGCCGCCTGTGCCGTCACCCACGGTTTGCACGGCCTCAAGCTGCCACATGGCGACGAGGGCAATTGCCAGCTCCGCCGTCACCCGCGTGTTGAGGTCGATACTTTCCTTCAGTTCGTCCATGTCATCGATCAGCCCGACCAACCGGTCGACGCGTTCCAGCGATTGACCTGCGTCCTCGTAGCTGTTCTGGGCAGCGGCCGAGACGAGCGCGCCGGTTGTGGCCTGCGTCGCCACGCGGTTGGCCCCGGGATTGCCGCTGGTGGCCATTTCCGTGAGGGTATCGTCATCAAAGCCGAGATCGGCCAGCACCCGGTCCATCTGTGTTTCGATCTCGCCCGCGCCGGAGCCCGACAGGCCAGAGAAGTCTCCGGTCTTGATCGCCTCAATCGTGGCGATGATATCGCCGAACTCCTGGTCGAGCAGGCCGTTCAGCTCGTCCTCCATCTCGGTGCGGATAATCTCGGGAAGTTCGGCAAGGCGGGTAAGTGCTTCATAGGTTCTTTGCAGCTCCGCGAGTTGGTCCGTGAGTGTCGCAAGCTGTTCGCGGAGCTGCGTCAGCTGCTCGTTTTGCAGGATCTCGTCTTCGATCATCTGCCGGAGCTGCTGGATGTTTTGCGCGATGTTCTGGGTATCGACGACGGGCACGCCTTGCGCAAGGGCAGGGGAGAGGGTTCCCAAGTGTAGGCCAATCCCAAGTGTCGAGGCTAAGGCCGTTCTCAAGAGTAAATCTCTCATCAGTCTATCTCCCTGATCGTGAATTCCATGAACGCGCCCTCGGCCATGCGGGCGCTGGCCTGTGCCAGCTCTTCGGCCGAGAGTACGCGGGTCCGCGCCGCCTGTAGCCGGATGCGGGCCGCGACGAGACGCACGAGTTCGGCGCGGGCATAGGTGTTGAGCGCGACGCTTTCCTGCACGTCTTCCGTCACGGAAATCCGCGTGACGATGTCTTGGATACGCAGGGCAGCTTGCCTGATCGCGGCGGGCGAGTTGTTGCCATAGAAAGCCGCGCCATGCCCGGTCATCGAGAGGTTAGCATTGGCCAGAAGCGCGGGGTCGATCGTGCCGAGCGCTTCGATCCCGCCGATTCGGCTGAGGTAGAGATTGTAGCGTTCGGGGATGACTTGGACGTAGTGCTGGGTCTCGGCAAAGGGCGGCACGCCACCATATTCGAACACGCGGCCGGGTCCGGCGTTATAGGCGGCAAGCGCGTTGATGACATTGCCGTCGAAGGTGTTGAGCTGGGCCGCCAGGTACCGCGCGCCGCCATGCACCTGCAGGTAGGGGCTGTCATAGTATTCCGGGTTGATGCCGAGATCGCTGGCCGTACCGGGCATAATCTGGGTGAGGCCAAAGGCCCCGACCGGCGAGCGCGCGCCGATGGTGAAGCGGCTTTCCTGCCAGATGAGCGCTTGGAGGAGCGCGCGCCACTGGACGGGGGACAGTCCGGCGCGCCCAACGCCTGCGAAACCGCTGGTTTCCTGGGCCACGCGGATGATGAGCTGCTCGATGTTTTCGGACGCATCGCCGAACATCTGCGCGCCGCCGGGGTTGGGATCAATCTCGGCATTGCCATAGACGGCCTCGGCGGAACGGGCCGGATCCCCGCTGCCACTTTCCAGCCCGGAGACCATGGCCGGCAAACCCTGACCGCCGAAGCTGGTTTGGGCATCGAGGACGCGTTGCAAGGTCTCGAGTTGCTCGCGTTCGATCTCGGCAATGAGTTCGCGCGCGGCAAGCTTGTCGGCCTGGACCGCGAGGTCGGCCTCGCGATCGCTGGTCTCGACGATGTCACGCGCGGTCAGCCCGCTGTCATTGGTCGGCACGCCTTGGGCGGCGCCAAGACCGGGCAGCAGGCAAAGGGCCAGGATATGAGGCAGCCTAGACTTCAACGTCACCCTCCGGCGTGCCAAGGGGCGTGAAGCTGCAATCAGGTGCTGTGGGTGCTGTCGAGGCCAGGAAGGTGAAGCAGTTCGCCTGCGGTTCCTGGTACTGGGCGCAGGAGGCCAAAGCGCCGAGCGCGGTGAGAAGAAACAGAGTACGAATCATGAAAGCCTCCAAAAGTCTGGGCGGTCGCGGTAGTCGGCACCGACGAGCGTCTCGCCTTTTTCCATGCCGCCGAGGATGGTGAGATTGGGCCCGAGGGCGCTCAGATCGGCATCGACGACGATCGAGCCCTGGTCGTCGCGGATGAGCGCAAGGCGGCTGTCGCTGCCGGTGTTGAGAAGCACATCGAGTTCCTTCTCATAGAGGTTCAGCATCGCGTAATCGGCGGCATGGGCGCGGATGTTCGGAAGCAGGATTTGTGTGGGCACCGCTTCGACGATGGTCTTGCCGGTTCGGGTGCGCTCGAGCTGGCTGGCGTATTGCGTCATCATCACCGCGACGGTGTTCTGCTTGCGCGCGGTCACGAGCCAGTTCGACAGCCGCTCGGCGAAATACGCGTTGTCGAGCGCCTTCCAGGCCTCGTCGATGACGATGATCGTGGGACGGCGATCCTCGATCTCGCGCTCGACCCGGCGGAAGAGATAGGAGAGGACGGCCATGCGTTCTTTCTCGGCCTCGCTGTCGAGAATGCCGGTGAGATCGAAGCCAACGACATCGCCTTCCAGAGAGAAGGTGTCTTCCAGCGTTTGTCCGAAGATCCAGCCGTAGCGGCCCTCTTCGGTCCACTCGAGAAGGCGCTGGTGCAAATCGCCACCATCGTCGGTGGAGACAAAGAGCGATGCAAAATCCTGCCAGTTGCGCAGGGCGGGGTTCGTGGCCTGAGCGTTCTGACGCACGACCTCCTGGATGCGGTTGGTCTGGGCCGGAGTGAGTGGCTTGTCGGCACGGTAGAGCAGGGTGGCGAGCCAATCCGAGAGCCATGCTGTGCCGCGACTATCGGTTTCCGTCCAAAGAGGATTGAGCCCTGTGGGTTGCCCAGCTTTCAAAGACGCGTAGCGCCCGCCATTGGCACGGACCGCCATCTCCATACCGAGACGGTAATCGAAGACGAAGATCCGCGCACCTGCTCGACGGGCTTGTGTCATGAGAAAGGCCGACAGCACCGATTTGCCCGATCCGGGCCGCCCCATTATCAGTGTATGCCCGCTGGTGGGTTCTTTGTCGGGGCTGCCTTGCTCGTGATAGGAGAAACGATAGGCGCTCTGCTCCGGCGTGGGCAGATAGGTGATGACCTTGCCCCAGGGCGTTTTTTCCGCCGGTTTGCCGAGCTGGGTCCGATGAAACGCCGCGAAATCCGCGAAGTTTCGATTGGTGATCGCGCTGGCGCGCACGCGCTTCGGTTGGTTGCCGGGATGTTGGCTGAGGTAGTGGGCTTTTGCCGCGACCCGCTCGCCAATCATCTTCACGCCTTCGGCGGCGGCGGCGTTGACGATTTCGGCGCTGAGTGCTTGCAACTCGTCGAGCGTGTCACAGAAGATCGTCACGACCATGTGGTGCTCGCCGAAGCTCTGCCGCTTGGCCTCCAGATCATCGGCAGCGATATCGAGGGCTTCCATGAGCGAGAGCGCCGCATCTTGGCTGGCCTGCATCTGACGCTTTTGCCGCTTGATGCGGCCCGCCATGAGGTTCGAATTGATCGGCGTGAAGGAATGGGTGACGATCATGTCGACCGGCAGGTTCAGCATGTCGAACATGGTGCAGGAGGTGCCTTCCGAGTATTCCCCGATGGTGAAACTCTTGCCATAGCGATGCCCCACGACTCCTTCGGAGAGCTCGAAGTGATCGCCTTGAAACGTCACTCGCGTGTTGGCCACGTTGAAGGACAGGAAGCCATAGGTGTTCGCCGGATAGAGCGGCAGTTCCTGGCCAGTGTTGAGGGCCCCCAGAAAGCCGATTAACTCGCCGCTATTGGCCGTGAGTACATGCGGTTTCAGCTCCGTCAGGCCAGACAGGAACACGTTCACGGCCTCGCCCAATCGGCGAAGGCGCTTCTCGGTCGCTTCCTTGAGGCGATCCGGCGCGCTGCGGTTCAGGAAGGGCAGGACGCTTTTCGGAGGCGGGCGATGGATGATCGTAAGGGTGAGCGTCTTGTCGCGCAGCCCGCTGGTCTCGAGTTTCGTGCGCCAGAGCCGGTCAACTTCTCCCGCGAAACTGTCCTCGCGCAGGGGCTTGAGGTCCGGCGTGATCGCCTTCGAGACCTTATGGACGTAATAGCTGAACTCCGGCCCCAATTGCGCAATGATCCGGGCAAAAAGCGCGGTCACCTTATCGAGATAGGTGTCATCGGTCGTGTAGCTATTGACTCCGTCGAGCCGGATGCACTGGAAAAGCTCGTTGACCCGGGTCCGCACGGTCTGGTGATCGACGAGGCTCACATAGGGCAGCATGTGCGCGAGGCGGGTCTCGCGCGCATACCACTCCGGCGTCATCGTGCGGAGATCAAGCGCGGCTTCACGGGGCATAGCTGTCCCCGCCGTGGATGGAGCGGTTCCGCGTGGGCGGCGTCTCTTGCAGCGCCGTCATCATCACGTCGATGAAACGCGGATCCCAGTCCGCGGCCTTCCAGAGAACCGGGTAGAGCAGGGCGGCCACGCCCAGCACCGCAAGGTGCTGGACCCAGACGAACAAGAGCACCGAGCCGAAAAGCCAGACCATCGCGTACATGATGGGCAGGCCCAGAAGCTTCGGCGGGCGCACGAGGCCCAGAAAGAGAGGCGAGCGCTCAGCCACCGGCGAAAACCGCGGCGACGATGGTGGGAGCGGCCGCAACACCAGCGATCCCGACGAGGACCCAGAGCGCCTGACGCAGATCGATGATATTGAAGAACCAGCTCAAGAAAACGCCAAGGACCGCGAGTGTGGCGATCACGACGCCGAGCGGGCCGGTTAGAGCATCGACAATGCCCTGCAACAAGCTTTGGATCGGGGAGAGATCGATGCTTTGGGCAAGGGCGGGCTCGGCAATGAGCAGGAAAAGCGCCAGTGAGGCGACAAAGAGGTTTGAAATCTGTCTCATGAATTTGATCCTTCCAATCGGGCCACGACAGCCATGACGCGGGCCACGTGGTTCTGGGTTTCTCGGTAGGGGGGAATGCCGCCGTACTGGCGGACCGCATCGGGTCCGGCGTTGTAGGCTGCGAGGGCAAGGCGTGGATCGCCAAACGTGTCCAACATCATCGCGAGGTAGCGGGCGGCCCCGTCGAGGTTCTGCAGCGGGTCACGCGGGTCAACGCCGAGATCACGGGCAGTGGCGGGCATCAGCTGGCCAAGGCCTATAGCGCCCGCGCTCGAGATCGCATCCTGGCGATAGGCGCTCTCAACCTCGATATTGGCCCGATAGAGAGCCAGCCAATCGGTCACGGAAAGCCCCGCGCGACGCAGGCCCGGATGGCCGGCATAGCGCAAGGCCGTGGTCTGAATCCCAGAGAGAACATCGGCGCGGGGCAGGGGAGTCAGGCGGGCAAGGGCCGCAACTTGGACGCCCTCTTGCTCGTCCTCTACCTCGCCGAAAATTGCGATCCCATCGGAGGCCGAACCCTGACCAATCCCGTCATTGTAGTTTCGAGCAAAGCTGCTTTGGGAGCGGGACGGCGTCAGAGAGCCGTCGCTCTCCATGACCAGGACCATTTGCGCTGAAGCTGGCGCTGTGACCAGCCAGAGACAGACGAGGCTAGCTGCCAGTGCCCTCTTCTGATGGGGCTTTGTCTGGTGGGGCGAGTTTGTGCGTACGGCTTGTCCCCGCCTCAAGCGGCAGGTCGACATGCGCAAAACCAAGGCCAATGAAGAAAGACACCACGCCAGAGATCGTCTTGAACTCGCGGATCTTGATGTCGTTATAGGTCGTCCGAGTACGGGCCGTGACCAGCAGCTTCTCCACGCCTTCGTTGGAGACCACACGCATGATCCAGACCCCGTAATAGCTGGGGCCTTTCTTGTGTGCCGATTCTTGGCACAGGATTTCTGCGCTATAGCCGCTTTCCACGAGTTCGCGGAAACGTGCTTCCGTAACCACATTTGGTGCTTCGATGTCCCAGTTCATGGCCCGGCTCACGCTTTCTCCAATGGCGCGACCCTAGGCATTCCCACTTGAAGCCCAGAGTTACGATAGTATACTATCAACCGCAAGATGTAATATCATGCTTTGGCTGTAGTTTGGTCACGCAAACACTAGTCTCGGCCAGTGTCCGCGATCAAGGAGATAACAGGTTTGAGAAACCCGAGGTTGATATGCCTGCTCCCATTGCAAGCTCTGGCCCTTCTGATCTGCGCTCCCGGGCCGGTTTTGGCGGAATCCTGCTTCGCCCCGCCCCGCCCCTTCCTGCCAAGTGATTCGCAGGCCGCGCGGGACTATGCGGCTATCATCCGCGGCGATTTCGAAAATTACATCCAGGATATCCAGAGCTACTTCCGTTGCCTTGACAGCGAACGCGCCCGCGCTTTCGAAGAAGCGCGGGAAGTCAGCGAGGACTATGGCCGATTTCTGCAATTGGTAGGGGATTGATGGGCAGCCTCGGGAGCATCAGACTAGCAGCCCGTGAAAACCAGACGCCGATAACACCCTCAAATATCTACTTTTTAGATAACAGATTTCATCCGCTAGCGACGTCACAAAAGGTATGTGACGCGTGGCAAAAACAATCAGAAGCAAAGGGCAGATGGCACTCTGCCAGGCGTTGGTCGACGCGCGCAAAAGCGCAGGCTTGGGCCAGGACGACTTGGCGGACAGGCTCAAGTGCCATCAATCTCTCGTTGCGCGCATTGAGAGCGGCGAACGCCGGATCGACGTCGTCGAACTGGTCGTTTTGGCGCGCGCCATTGGGTTTGACCCGTTCGATGTTTTGGCGATCGTCGAAGCCGCCACGGAGCCCGACCACAGGATTTAAGCGATTTCATCAATCGAGAACACGGGAGCCGACTTCTCCCGGTGTGAATTCGTTACCGCGAGGACGAACAGTCACCGATTTTAACTAGGCCCGGCATACGGTTGCAGCAAACGTTTTGGATTTGAGCTGCTATCCGCAACGCCAAATTGCAGAAAGTCAGTAAACAGTGAACGAAAATGAGGTCGAAGGCGTCGCGATCGCCAATTTGATTGCAGCCGATGAAGAAACCATTGTCGGCTGGGTATATCGCTGGAACACAGGTGCTCTGGCAATCCGGTGGGACATGCATGGCCCACAGCGCGTCACAAGGATTTACCCGGATCTTAGCGATGCCGATAAAGCTGAAATCGACTTCGCGTCTCTCACGCAGCTGAATTGTCGCTACGACTGACATGGAAGAATATGGCCATTATGGCCCTCAATTGTGTGGATATTCCTGCATTCCAGGTTTGATTTCGTACAAGGCTCTGCGCGACGTCGTAGCAGCTCAGCAGTCAGTAATTGACCTGCTCGAAACCGTAATTCCCGCTGTAGTCATGCCACTCCACAAAGACGGATCTGTGAAAAATGCTTGGGCAGTGCTCGCCCCATCTCTCAAGACCGGCATGCGCCGCAGGAAGCGCTTCGGGTGAAGACGACCTCCACGAAAAATCGCCCTGGATCCCATAGGTGCCGAGGACAACTACGGCGCTGCGGTTGCAGTCGCCATCTCGCCCGGATTCGTGCTGGCGGGCATAACGAACGTCAAAGACGCGAATGGAGCGCACGAAAT
This sequence comes from Ruegeria sp. SAZD013, assembly GCF_059612525.1. Taxonomy (NCBI): domain Bacteria; kingdom Pseudomonadati; phylum Pseudomonadota; class Alphaproteobacteria; order Rhodobacterales; family Roseobacteraceae; genus Ruegeria; species Ruegeria sp. SAZD013. Next base: position 19,302 of record NZ_JBXWQT010000012.1, read on the forward strand.
TGAATTCCGGCCCGCTGATATCGATGTCGGCTCGGTCTTCCACGAGCTGGAGAGCGTAATCGGCCCTTACGAGGTTGTCCCAAGCCGCGTTGGAGCCTGTAGGCCCAAGCATCCCGCCTGCACTGGCTGCCTGCTCGAAGAGCGGGGCTGAAGAGTTTGGAGGGGTTCCTGAACCACCATATAGGGCATCGAAGATCCGGTCCGTGGGCCGCGATCTAGCAGGTCCATCGTAAGACGCACCCATCGGGCAGCGCCAAATCTGAAGCGGCGGCTCCACCGGCCATGGAGTTATGCGCCGGATGAACTCGGCCCGTGCGCGGGCGCAGGGCACGGAAGCTGGCCATCCACCGGACAAACACAGCAGGATGGCACAGTCGATCTGATAGGTTTGGGCGCGTGCTTGCGTCGGAACTGTAGGGCCGGTCAAGGCGAGAGCTAAAAAGGCCACCAGAGGGAGGTTTTTGAATTCGAAACGCATGGCAAGGACCCTTGACGATCTTCACCCAGCATACATACGAAAATATACTATTGCAACATTGGTGACACATATTGTGGTTGCGGAGATCAGCAAGATCGCGAGCTGACAGCGTTGCCCGTCGTCATCCACCACGTTGCGCGCGCCGCCAGTCCCACGGCATGTCAAAACTCCCGGACCAGATATTGCGCCGTGCGGATCTGAATTCGGTCTCATCGCGAATGTAGTCGCCGCTGTATCGGCGATAAGCCACGGCCCACCCTTCACGCACAAGCCAGGCGTTCAGATCGGTGCCGTCCTGATGACAGACCGCAATGAAGCGGCCATAGCGGTCGATATCGCGCACGGTGCAGCTGACCTGCCGACGGCCGATCCTGTCGGCGAGGGACAGTGCCGCTTGTTGTCCGCAGCGCCAGCGCTGACCCTCGGCCGTGGCGCAAACTTGTCGGCTTTCAGGGGCATCGATCCCATGCAACCGGATGCGCTGTCCACAAATTTCCAGTGTATCGCCGTCGATCACGCTGGCAACGCCGGTCAAGCGATCGGCATGGGCCTGCGGGGCGGCAACAAACGACACCAGAACGAGGGCGAGCAGAAAGTGCATAGGGCGGACCAATCTTCTTGCGGAGGTGACGAGACATAAACGGATGATCCCGTAGGGAAGACCCAAGCCCTGTGAAGTCGCCCGTAGGCCACCGCATCACGTCACGGATGATTTGCGGGCGTGGCTGTGTAGGGCAAGGACCGGTTACGCCGGACCCGCACGTGGATGAGGCTTGGCACACAGAGGTCGTGCTCGAGATCGGACCGCATCCGGAACTCTCCGACAACCAGCGCCGAGCCATCGAAATGGACTACGGCATGGAGGCTGGCCGCGCGCTGTTGTTCTACGCGCTTAAGAGGCTGGGGCTTGATACCGATCCTGCGTCGCGACGGCCGTAAGATCAGCAGATTGTGCTGTTGAATCGAGATCATGTTTTCGGGCCTCCTAAATGAATCGTGGCGCAGCCTCGCGCCGTCATCAGTCTACGCTCCACCACATGGAAGGTGCTGAGCACTTCGACTCTCAAGCGCGGACGCCGTGAGGTCCACTGTCGTGGACTTTCGGGCCTTGAGCGGGACAAGGAGGGTCGGTTCGTCTGGGACTTGAATTCATTGTCGTTCAACGGCTTCTCCCAAACTCAGCTCTACGATTTTTGTTGCCCTTATCTGACTGGGTGTTTTCACGTTAGGACTTCCTGCGGCACCCGGGAAAGCGAAAGTGTTCCTTCGCTCATCCAGTTGATCGCTATTCCTTTGATTTGTTTGTCCGGCCACTCCTTGCGGATGAGCTCTGCATACGCCGCGAGCTGAGGTAGATAAGTTGCGAAACGTGCCTCAGGATCCGGACAGGCCCCGGATTTGTGGTCAACGATTAGCAGGCTGTTCTGGCCTTCGGCCAGCAAATCGATGATTGCATTGGTCTCAGAGCCATCGGCCGCCACTTCCTGAATAGGAAGTTCGAAATGCAGACGATCAAAACCCTGATCGGAGAGCCAAGAGGTTAGAGCCCTAGCCTGAGCTTCAATCTCCGCTAGAGTGTCTTTCGGCAGGCCGGTCGCGGCTTCCAGCTGATCTGCCTTATCTGGGTGTTGGACGAGGACGCGAAACGCAAGATGCCAGGCAGTTCCTCGCGCCGCAGGATCGGCCAATGCGCGATCTGAGATAGGTGATCCAAGATTGTAGGTAGTCAGATGGCTTGCTGGTTCGTCGATTGGGTTGGCGAAAGTCGATGGGCTCCGCCGCCACGCTGTCTTGCCAGTCAGATCCAATCCCCGCTGTTCGCCGAAGAGAGCATACCCAACATTTTCCACGATTCCTGTCGAGTCAGGGCTTTCGACATTGCCGTCGAGGATTCGAGCCTCAAACGCGCGTCCGCACAGAGAAATTTCGCCGTCGTTTACTGTAAGACCGGCGTGATCCCGTAGAATATCTATCATTCGCTCGGGTTGCGTGCGGGCTGTCCTCCGTTCCTTAGGGAGAACCAAGATCAGTCTGTCCCGAGCCCGCGTCAGCGCGACGTAGAGCTTGCGGGCGGCATCTTTCATATCTTCGGGATGCCGCGCATCAGCAAAGGCTTGCTGGCTCTCCGGGGCTGCGAAGTCTGGGAGGAAGCCTAGCCCAGCGTTGTCCAGCACACTCGCAAGATGATCAAAGCTTTCGAACTCTGCACGCAACGTTCCAGGGCGCTCAGCAATACTTTGATCGAGGCCGGCCACGAGTGTTATCGGCCATTCCCGACCTTTTGCTGAATGCCATGTACAAATTTCAACGCCGCTGCCTGACCAAGCGTCGCGGTCTGGGTGGCGATCCCAATCTCTATCCGTCTGCCCTGAAATCCAACCCAGGAAAATCTGCATGTTGTTGCCATGGAAGCCTGCTGCGGCGCGCAGCCCGGGCAACATCCTGTCGAATTCCTGCGCTTCTCCATCCAAGCGGGCCAAATCCGCCAGGGCCTGTGTCGCGTCGGAAATGCCTGCAGCCCAGTCTCGCAAACCGGTGGTCTGCAACACCAAGGCAACCGCATCAGCGATCGGAAGCGCTTCGATTGCTTGGTTCAACCCTCGTAAGTTTTCCAATGACTGATGCGTGTCCAGCACTCCATCCACGGCATTGCGAAGAGCATCCTCCATCGCCATTCGAGGTGGCCCGAGCGTCAGCCACGTGAGTGCCGCGTATGTATCTCCGGGGTCAGACGTGTAGGCCAACGCCGCGCGCGCCGCACGCATAGCGGGTGCGCCCAGCCAGCCCGCCTGCTGAATGCGGACAGGAATGCCATGTGCCTCAAGTGCTGCGGCGACGCTGCTGGCATGACCGTGGGTGTAACAGAGCACGGCGATGTCTTCTGGACGAACAGCACGAAGCTCTTCTCGCGCTTTGTCGAACACTTGTGTTCCATCAGCCAGAAGATCGGCGACGCGGTTGGCGATGCTGGGAGCCCCATTTACGAAGTCACTTCGCGGCAAATTCAGAACTTCGAATGCCGTCTCACCGGTTTCAGCCCTCACTGGCGAAAGCGCATCATAGCTATCTGGGAAGAGTGTTGGCCCAAGCGTGTTCACAAGTTCCATGATCCGCGGATCGGATCGCCAGTTGCGGTCAAGCGGTGCAATAACATCCGGATTTGCCGTTTGAAGTGCTGCTGACAGCCGGGCGTCTGCGCCCTGAAATCCCATGATCGACTGTTTGGTGTCTCCAACGATGAGTGCATGCTTGGCGCTACAAGCCAGCCGCCAAAGCAGGGCGAACTGAACCGGGTTAGTGTCTTGAAACTCATCGATCACCACACAATCGATCTCGCCAAGAACCGATTGCAGGATTGCGGGGTCTTTCCGCAGCAAGGTTTCGGTTTCGACGATCATGTCGGCATAATCGATGAGTCCTGCTTCCCGTTTCGCGGCCTGATAGGCGGCGAGAACCTCCTGTGCACCGGTCACAATTGCGGTGAGATGGGCGCGAGCATCCTCCAGAGGCCCTGGATGGCGTGGCAAGAAATCTGCAGCGGCGACCACGGCAGCTGCACGTTCATCGTAGCCCTCAGGGGTTTGTGAGCCCCGCTTCGACTGACGAAGATTTCTCAGTTTTTGCCATAGCTTCCAGTCGCCCTCCAAAACACCGGGCCCCAAAGCGCGGCGCAGGTCTTTGTGGTTGCCGGAAAAGTCCTTCACGGCAGACGCATTGCCTTGGAATTGATTTGCAAGATTGTGCGGAAATGCATCCAGAAGAGACTGCACAGCCCGTCTCAATGCATCTGTCAAAGCTGTTCCATTAGCCTCGCATTCACCATAGCCATCGGTCAATTCCGCCAGTGCAGAGTTCAGAATATCCGGAGAACCACCTCGCTCGCCCAAGCCTCGGATCAGATCGACAGTTTGCAGGAGTTTCGCGCGGAATTTCTCCTCGGCACTCATGCCTGTCTGCGGATCCCAAGCATAACCAAATCGAGCCAAGTCAACCATCAACGGCTTCAACGCCTCACAACGCCCCATCTCCAAGCGGATAAGAAGATCGCGCTCGGGCTCTGTCAGAAGACGGCTCTCGGGGGAGCGCCTGCCGGCGAAGGCATGTTCTGTCAGAAGCCGCTGTCCTAAAGCGTGGATAGTACCGATGTATGCTCGGTCAATTTCAAGCGCATCCCCGATGCGCCCCCGCGCCATCAATGCGCCGCGGATACGATCGCGCATCTCCGAAGCAGCAGCTTCTGTGAAGGTCACAGCCAAGATCCTGCTGGCGGCAATCTCACCACCCACCACCCAATCGGCAAGCGTTTCCTTGATGCGATGGGTTTTCCCGGCCCCTGCTCCGGCAGGTACAAGCGTGAGATGTGTCATGCCTGGTCCTCCTCGGGCAAAGTGAAGGCCGCAACCAGCGGATTGCCTTCGAGTGCGTACGCTTTGATACCGCGCTCTTTCTCGAACCGCTTGGCATCTCCCTCTCGGTTTAATCGCACTGTACCAGCACCAACCTCTGCGACGGCATCCGCGAGATGCGACATTGCATTCTCAGAGACATCTCGGGAGGCAGCTTCGACACGAGCAAGGCCCGCTCCAAGGTCATCGGACAAAACCGTCGCGTCGCGTGTTGTATGATAGGCGGTGACGATTTGCGCTCCATCGTCGACCAGTCGCGTCAGCGCGGTCTCTTCGTTGGGGCGCTCCAGCATAGCGCGATAGAGTGCGACTTGTAGGTCCCAGCCCTTTGACATGCGGTCGCGGCGATTGCCGGCTCCTGATCTCTTGTGATCAACAACGAGAATCCGCCCGTCCGGCAACTGTAGGAGGCAGTCGGCCTTGCCATGCAAGAGCAGTCCACCGTGATCCCCGGCAAGATTGATTTCGTTGTGCAAAATGGTCGCGCCAGTTTCGTTCAAGAATCCGGCCCAAGTTCTTGCGACGTCAAGTGCCTCGCCCAAGAGGGATTGACGTTCTGTAGCCCAAGATGCGCCGCTGAGCCATCTTGCGTGTTTCTTGATCGCTGCATCGAGGATATCGGGCAGTGTTGCTTCCAAAGCGTCAATCGCCGAGACTGGTGCGTTTTCAGGGAAGGCGTCTTCGAGGACCTGATGTATAATTGTCCCGAGGGTCATGACATCGAGGGTTTCTGGTGCCCAGGTGCGGTCTTTCGCATCGAGCTCGTCGAGCAACCAGGCCAAGGGGCTCACAAGCAGGGATTCAAGACGCGAGGGCGATTGCGGCAGCATCCGCCCCGCATCATCATGCCGGATGCGGAGAAGATCGATGCCCGGTTTGTCTGGTGTGCCAAGACCACGGTTGAGCCGCAGAATACCATCTTCCGGGAGTTCAGCTCTGAATCCGTGCGAAAGGTGGGGCGTTACATGCCATGCCACGGGCCATTGATCACGCGGTAGAGCTCGAACGTCCTGCATAAGGTCTGTTGGTTTCTCAGATCCGAGCATATGGCTGATCAAGGCCAAACCGGTGGAAGGCGACAAAGGTTCACCGAGCAGATTTTTCGCCGGTGCGAGGAGTGTCAAGCCTTCTGTCCCTGCACAAAGTTGACGGCGGAAGAGTTCCAGTCCACGCGCGAGCTTCTCGCGGCGGCCCTTAAGTTGCAGTCCGGTATTCTGGCGGATCAGAGCAACTTCAGCCTCGGTGAAGAAAGGATCCGACCCAGGGCTGCGTGGCCAGCGGTTGCCGTTCATCCCCAGCACAAGTAGCTGGCGAACGGGCCGCCACGGAAGTGTATTCTCTGTGAAGAGCGATACCCCTTCCACAAACCGTTGATGTCCAGTGGCGTCAACCTGGTGTGGAACCGCCAGCTTGTGAAGCAGTGCCCAGTCGAGCGTTTCGCGGGTTACTGCGCGCAAGGGCGCAATGCGCGGTTGCAAGTCCGTATTTGGTAGAGATTTATCGATCGCGCCCAGACGCGCGAACAATTGCTCCGGGGTATGCGATGGTTGCAGCGCTTCCAGCAACTCCTTCGCTGATCCAGTCAACTGAGAGGCTGTCTTGGACCAGCCGTAATCCATTACTTCACGGGCCATTTGATGACCAACGTCGCGCGTCCATGGCATCAAAGGAGAGATGTAAAGGGATGCCAGCGCCGTGCGCGGTGCAGGCACGGACAACAGGACCAGCAGGAGCGAAAGAAGTTCGCCTGTCAGGTCTCTCCTGGCCGCTTCCTCCGGCGCACCCGCAAGCGGCAGACCGAGTCGTTCGCAGCCTTCCTGCATTGCCAACATGTAGGCGGTGTCGTCGGGCACCAAGAACCCTATTTCGCCAGGGCCATCAACGCAGCCGTCATCAAGCATGCGTTGGGCAAGTGCCGCTGCAAATTGTGCTTCTTCTCTCGGATCACGCAGCCCGAAACAGGACACGGTGGAATCACGTTCGACAGGATTCGTCGCCGCACCCAAATGATTTTGGACAATGCCGTAGCAACCAACTGCTGACCCATCACCTCGCGGCTGGCGCTGCATCCAACTTGTCAGAACTGCTTCGGGTGCAGCGCCGTGTTGGCGTGTCAGAGCTTCCGCCAAGGCAGCTTCTGCCGCATCAGCGTGTGGACACGGCAACGGATCAAGGATCGGCAGCGGCTCAAGTGCATCTTTCGCTTCAGAACAGATCACGCGCGCCCATGCCGCCAATGGCTCAGGCAAACTGCCCAAGTCCTTCCAAAGTTCTTTCAACGCAGCGAGGTGTGTTTTCGCACGACATTCCGGCAATGCCGAAACATCGAGTTCAGTAGGACTGAGGCTCTGCGTTGACCGCGCGACAGTCGTGAGGGCTGCTTCGACGGCTCGTGTTGTCTCAGCGGGTGCGGCCTCAAAGCTTGCGCTCCAAGGTGCGTTCCGTCCTTCAAGGGTGGCCAGCAAGTCCAGATCGCGGGATTTCGGAGCGAGATAGGTCTCTCGAAGCAGGTCATCCGTCACATAGCGCACTGCCCCGGTGATGGGATTGGCAGTTAGTAATGGATCGATACGCATGGGCACTCTCGAGAATCGGTTATCTGGGCGTTAATGCAATATTAGAAACTAAGGGTGGCAATTTTTGTCATGGTAGTGAAGGGAAGTCACTTCGTCGATACGCCTCCACAAGTTCTCGCAGTTCTTTCGGTGCTATGACCTCAACTTGGTTTCCCCATTGGTAAAGATGCCAGGCCATCTCCAAGTGCCCGGAGGCGACAAATCTGACGAGGACGGATCCATCGGGCTGGTCTGAAGCACTCTGGTTTGGGTGAAAGACGAAGCGCCGCGCCGTTTCCGCAGCTTCAGGCGCAAACCGCCATATTACCTCGCCATATTCCTCGTCCGAGTGGTAGGAGCCGAAAGACAGAGCAGCGAATGAATCCAGATGAAAGTCTGGATCTCGTGCAAAACTCTGGCCCGTAATGCTGACCTCTTCGATACGATCCAAACGGAACCGGCGCATCACCTTGTTTCCATCGACTGGCTTCGCAACAAGGTACTGTCGGACACCAAGAAGAACGCCATAGGGGTGAACTACTCTCACGCGCGGTCGCGCATCGTCAGCCCCGCGATAGGAGAGCGTCAGTTCCAAAGGGGCCCGCAAAGCTTCTGTCAACGTTCCAAGCAGTTCCATGTTGGTGACAGACCGAGGCCCTGGGCGAGATGCAAATCCTTGCGCTTCGAGCAAGGCCTCAGCATCCGCTTCGGTGCGTCTGGCATGGCTTGCGGGCATCGCTGCAAGCAGTCTGTCCCGCAAAGCGCGGATGTTTTTTGCATCTTCGAGCGCACCATCGCGAAGCGCGCGTTTCTCCGCCATATCGAGTGCGGCCAATTCACTGTCACGTAGTCCTTGGGCCTGAAGCCATCGAGGATCACTGCGGGGCAAATGCCAGCGGCGGCGGCGCTGATCATCTTCGGTGACGCTAACCTGAGGGAACACTGCTTCAAAAGCACGCATCATGCGCTGCGCGGTTCGGTGATCACAGCCGAACTCGTCCGTCACGTCCTGCAATCGGATTCCATCATACCGCGAGGTCGCCATGTCAGCGACGCGCAACAGATTGGCAGCTTTTGAGAAAGTCATTCTGACGGCCTCATTTCAAATTTGCGTTTGCTGTAATATCCCAGCATGACAATTTCTGTCATGCTGACACATTGAAGCCATCCAGCAAACCCTGAGAAACGACTTTCAGATGTCGAGAGACCACATTCGATATCGCCCTTGCCCGGTCACTTCGCGGATCAAACCGCTTGCCTCCATCCACGCCAGATTGCGCTGAACGGCGGCGCGACTGACTCCAGTCGTCGCCTCAGCCATTGGGGCGGAGACCAAGGGCCACTGAGAGAAAGTTCTTCGCAAGGCAACTGGCGTGCGGCCAGACAATTGCGCCATGACGTTTTCTGCCCGACCGGTCCACGCTTCAATATCGTCAAGTGTTCGCATCGCCGTCAGAATTGCGCTGTTCATGCCATCCAACCAGCGGGCCAAGCGTTCGGTAGGTGTGCCCGAGCCACGCAGCCCCCCTGCCCCGCCCATAGCCAGCGGCGCGAAGACGGCGCCGCTTCCGTCGCAGGCCGCGACCCTGGACGCGGTGACGGCGGCTTCGATCTGGTCTCCGTGCTGTCCGAGGCCCGCCAGACTCCAGAGATGAAAGCCCATGCAAGCCCGGGTGATTGGGTGGAGCTCGGCTGCGGCTGCCATTACATCCAGCCATCCGCCCGCGCGATCTTCGAAACGCTCAGCGCTGTCTTCAATGTTCTCGGGATCGCGGCGATCAAGGAAGGCGGCCATATCAGCTTTTGGTCCGGGACCGCCTGTCAGGCGCCGAACAGCCCATCCAACTCTTGCAAGGGCATTTTGGTCATCCTGTGCGCCCGAGAGCCGCATCGATATCCAGAGCGCCAGGCGGTCAGCACTGACCCGATCCCCTGCGAACCAGCTAAGGTCCGCTGCCTCGATCAGAGCAAGCCGATGCCGCCAGCCTTCCGGGCCGCGCAGCAGCCGGTCATCCAGAGCACCCAGGCGTCCAGCCACGCGTGCCAGTCGCGCAGAGTGAACGCTTTCTGCCTTTGCCCAGTCTTTGATGACGGCATTGTCTGGCGGTTCCGCTCGCGGCCCGGGAGGCAAATCATCTGGTTCTTCTTCGAGTGGTCCCGGCAGAAACCAGAGGTCGTCTTCGTTTGCCTCTTCATCCTCCTCATTGGTGAAGAGTGGGTCATCGAAATCATGAATAATAGCGGATGTTTGGGTCTTCATGTGTGCAAAATACTGTCGTTTTGCACATTACCCAAGTGATTTCTGTGGCGGTTGCCTTCGCCCTTTATATAGTATGCGCGCGCGACTGCCGGTGGAACCTCTCAGATCGCGCTCAGCGCAAGGTAACCAAGGGTTTTTGGACGAGCGCGACGAGAGAGCGCCTACTTGCATTCGTTTACAAACGGTCGTTTAATAGCGATACATAAAATTGCAGACAGCCCGATTTCATGCCCCTGATAGGCTACGCCCGTGTTTCCACAGAGGATCAGACCCTCCTGCCCCAGTCTGAGGCCCTGCAAACTGCGGGTTGCGTCGAGATCTTTGAAGAGCACGCCTCTGGCGGCAATCGCGCACGACCGGTGCTGGCACGCGTGCTCGAACGTGTCCAGAACGGCGACACGCTGGTCGTCGTGCGGATCGACCGGCTTGCGCGGTCTTTGTCGCACTTGCTGGAGGTGATCGAACGTCTGGAGGCCAAGGGGGCTTTCTTCCGTTCTCTCCAAGACCCGATCGACACGGCATCGCCACAAGGCAAGTTCACGTTGCAGGTTCTAGGCGCTGCGGCCGAGTTCGAGCGCGCTCTGATCCGCGAACGCACAAAGGCCGGGCTTGCCTCTGCGCGCGCCAAAGGGCGCGTTGGTGGCAATCCTGGGCTACGCGCCAAGGATCCCGCTGCGCTGCGCAAGGTGCGGCTGGCGCGACAGGACGGCTACATGGAGCGCCTCAACGAGACCGCGCAGGATTGGGTGCCCCATGTGCGCCGCTTGCGCCCCGATATGGCTTGGGAAGACGTCCTGCGGATTATCAATGGCCCCCTGCCCCCAGATCGTCATTGGACCCAAAGCCGCCTGCTCCGCGCCGTGAAGGCATATGTCAGAGACGGATTCCTGCCTGCCGAGGTGCTTGGCCGCGCAGGACGCCGCGAAACCGATGACCGCCTGCCGGCCATCGTGGCGGCCATCAAAGGGTCGGACCCGGATATCGCGCTACAAGCGATCTGCGACCGGTTGGAAGCCATGCGTGAGCGCACCCCTCGAGGCCGCACTGGCTGGCAGCCGTCCTCGGTCAAAATGCTGCTTGAGCGTGCGGAAAAGTTGGGGCTCCTCTGAACACGACACTTGTGTTGGCCTAACGGATAGCCACTAAATCTAGAAAGTGCTTGCACGAATCTGGCTGCTCGGGCAATAGTCTCGAAAAATAACGCGCGGTCACATAAAAAACGCGCCCACGGATCGGGGCAAACATGAGCGAAGCAGAACAGGATCTAGATATCGCCATCGGGCACTACGCGGAACTTCTCGCGTCGAACCTGCATGCTCAGCGCGCTGCACACTTCCCACCAGATGCAAAGAAGGTGATGCGCACTCTGACCAGCGGCGAAGCTGCTGAGCTCCTTGGCGTCGACCATACCTATCTTCGGAAGCTTCATCGAGAAGGAAAGATCGTTGACGTCGAGACGACGGCTGGAAGTCATCGCCGCTATACGCTCGACGATATCTGGGAAATCCGGCAGACGCTTGAAGGAAACGCAAAAAAGTCTGGAACTTACGTGCCTGGACGTCGCGACGGTGACGAGCTTCAAGTCATTTCAGTGGTGAACTTCAAGGGCGGGTCCGGCAAAACGACGACGTCTGCTCACCTCGCTCAGCGCTTGGCGCTCAAGGGGTACAGGGTTCTTGCGATCGATCTCGACCCCCAAGCATCTCTTTCGGCTCTTCACGGAATCCAGCCAGAACTCGACCTCATGGAGGGCGGAACCCTCTATGATGCCGTTCGCTATGACGATCCGGTTCCGATCGCCGAAGTGATCCGCAAGACCTACATCCGCGGCCTTGATCTTATCCCGGGCAACCTTGAACTCATGGAGTTCGAGCACGAGACGCCTGCTGCGATCCAGCGAGGCGGAGCGAAGGCGTTCTTCGCGAGAGTTCATGACGCACTCGATAGTGTTGAAGCGAACTACGACGTTGTTGTGATCGACTGTCCGCCGCAACTTGGTTTCTTGACGATGTCAGCACTTTCCGCGTCCTCTGGTGTGCTCGTGACGGTTCACCCGCAGATGCTTGACCTTATGTCGATGTCCCAATTCCTGCGAATGACTGCGGATCTTCTTGGAGTAATCAGGGATGCAGGCGCAAATCTGCGCTTCGATTGGCTTCGCTTCTTGCCAACGCGATACAAAGTCGGCGACGCACCACAGACCGAAGTCATCGCCTTCATTCGCGGGCTCTTTGGGAGGTCGGTCCTGACCAATCACATGGTTGAGTCGACCGCAATTTCTGATGCCGGCTTGACCAAGCAAACGCTCTACGAAGCTGACAAGAAGGACTTCACGCGTCAGACGTTTGATCGTGCGATCGAGTCTATGAACGCAGTGAACGATGAGATCGCTGAAATCATCCAGAACACATGGGGGCGGAATGGCAAGAAAGCCTAAACTTGGCCTGCCGCTGCAGACCCTTCGCAACGCGCCTGACGCTCTTGAAGGGCGCCGACTGCGTGGCGGTGTTTTTGAGATCGATCCGGCGCAGATTGTTACCGAAGGACGGTTGGATGACAGGCTTCAGATTGAAGTTGAGGGCCTGAAGAGCTCTATTTCCAAGAACGGTCAGCGTGTGCCTGTCTTGGTCCGCCCACTGGAAGGCGATCGCTACAACCTGATCTATGGCCGCAGACGCTTGGAAGCATGTCGCGAACTCGGTATCAAAGTTCGAGCCATCGTCACAGAGGTTGAAGGTGATCAAGCGCTTCGAGATCAGCTTCTCGAGAACCAAGAGCGTCGTGATCTGAGCTTTATTGAACGTGCGCTTGTAGCGACGGCCCTTCTGGACGGCGACCATTTGGAAGGGGCTGAGCGCACCAATCGTGGTGTCGCCGAAGTCCTTAGCCTCCACGAAGCTGGGGTTTCACAGCTCTTGAGTGTCGTTCGGACGGTCGGCGAGGATCTCATCCAGGCAATTGGTGCAGCTCCTGGGATTGGTCGCCCGAGATGGGAAGAGCTCAAAAAGGCTTTGGGTGCCTACGACGGTGATCGGGACCAACTGCTAGCAATAGCTCATGCAGCCAAGTCCGGAAGTTCCGGCTCGGTCGATGAGGTTTCTGAGCGTGCGTTTCTCGCAGTTCTGGCAGCTGCGAAGAGCGCAGAGAAGAAAGCAAGCCCGTCTAGAAAGGGTGTGCCTGCTTTGGCGATCCCCGGTGTTGGAGCTGCGACGGTCAAGACCGGCCGCCAAGGCAAGCAGCTCAAACTTGATCTAACTACGGATGAACCTGATTTTATCAGCTGGTTGGAGGGCAACGCCCCAAAGCTGATTACCGAGCTTCATGAGCGCTGGAAGCGTTCAGGAGACTGAGGAAGAGCAACCAACAAGAAGGAGGCACGATACAGGCAAAAAGAAAAAGGCCCCGAGAAGCTAGCTTCACGAGACCTTTGTAAGGTTTCGCACCGGGATCAGCCCGCTACAAAATCTCAGTTTTCGCACTTCTGAATGTAGCGTTCTGGCCCCTACCCCGCAAGCGCAAAGCGATTCGCGGGCCCTAGAATTTTTGTCTTCGTGGACATTTTCATGGAGTACACACCAATCTCGCCGTTTATGCGGCCGATTTCGCACGCCCATTTGCGTGTCGTTGAACGACACGAGGCATCTGTTCCAGCCAGACCCGTTAACAAGTGGGAACTCCTGCGCGAGCTCTCCAAGGCGCAAACGGCCTTTGGGGTCTCGGAACGTGATCTGACGGTTTTGCAGGGGCTCCTCAGCTTCTTTCCGGACGATGCGCTTGGCGGGAATGCCGAGATGGTCGTCTTTCCCTCGAACAAGGCGATCTGTGAGCGCCTGAATGGTATGCCCTGCTCCACGATGCGTCGTCACCTCGCGCGTCTTGTCGAGGCTGGCTTGCTCCAGCGGCGTGATAGCCCCAATGGGAAGCGCTACGTCCGCAAGCACGGCGAAGACCGCGTTGCCTTTGGCTTTGATCTTTCCCCGCTCTACTGTCAGTCCGAGGAGATAGCACGGGCCGCAGAGGCTGTACGTGAGGCTGAGGAGCGCGTCAGGCGCCTGAGAGAGGTCGTAAGCCTCATGCGCCGCGATCTCGCGGCCCTCGCCGAGTTCGGAGACGAGATGCAGCCAGGCCTAGGCTTCTGGGATCAGCTTCGCGACAGGGCTGCCCTCACAGCCCGCGCGCTTCGTCGCAAGCTTTCAGTTGAGGACCTCGCGGCCCATCGAGCCGATCTTGAAGCTCTCCTTGACCAGGCACGCAACATCATTGATGGCCCTGAAACAGAAGAAATGAACACCAATGATGCCCAATCTGAGCGTCATCATCATAATTCAAATAAAGAATCTATAGATATTGAACCTGCTTTAGAAGAAAGCGGGGCGGCGGCGGGTGTGCCAGATGTGGATACGAATGAGCCGGTGGCTGACGTTGATGAACAGGACACAAGACACCTGCCAAAGATCCCGCTGCACCTAGTGATCGCGGCATGTCCCTCGCTCAAGACCTTCTACCAAGGTGAGATCCGGCATTGGCATCAGCTCTTCGATGCGGCGTGCCATGTGCGGCCAGCCATGGGCATCAGTGCGTCTGCATGGGAAGAAGCACAGCGGTTCATGGGTCCGGAGCAAGCGTCGATCGTCGTTGCTGCCATGCTGGAACGCTTCGCCGACATAAGATCGCCTGGTGGATACTTGCGAGCTCTGACTACCAAAGCTGCGGCAGGCGAGTTTTCCTGTGGCCCAATGGTCATGGCATTGATTGGCCGGCGGAACGCGGCTTAACAGCTGTTAAACTCCGATCTCGTGCGGCTGGCATGGCATAACTTAACAGCTGTTAAGTAGGCTCTCGGCACACAAACGGTGTTCGAGAGAGAAAAGTTAGGGGGTTGAGGTGTGGCGGTATTTGAGATCGTGAAAGTGGCTTTCGCCTTCGTCGCGGCGAAGATCTGATGACGAGGGCATCCCGATCATCATGGTAAAACCTCAGCTGGTGACCATCGCTGCTAGTAGCGCAAAGGCGGCTAGTGAAGAACATACAGAGCGTTGCGCTGTAGCCAACCTAGCAGTTGCGAGCCTCCGCGGCCCCTGCCCTTTTCGATGTCTGAGATCTGATGATGAATACCCTCAACAATTGGCTCCAAGCAATCCGGCGCCTGCTGACGGCGATTTGGGTCCTGGCCTCGGGTCTTCGCTTGGCCTGCATCGCTGCTAATGCCTGAGAGATAGGTTGTGGATGTCTGTTGCATAACATCGTGGCTACGGGCCGTGGTGCACAAGGAGCAGACGACCGATGGTGAACAAAACCGTTTGATCAAGGGCTCGATCCTCGAATTCCCGCGCGCGGGGAAGGTGACCGCGTAACTTCTCAGTCACTTCAATAATGGCGACATGGCGAGCGAGGCCAGCGGCTCCTCAAGTGCAGCAACTGGTTGGCAGCGGTTCCGCGTTCCGCTGATTTAGTCGTATTGGACGACGAGGATATCGCAGAACAGCGGGTGCAACTCAATCTCTTGATTTCATTACACCCGAACTCTTCAAAAGAGTGCTTTGTTGTTGGCTGCGGAATGGTCTGATCCATCCGGTGGATGAAAACCAATTAATAACAATAGGTTATTGTGATTTTTAGTGTTCGCGATGTGACATCATGCCCATAACAGCCATCATCGACATGGTTTCCCTTTCTGGGGTGCCGATCCGCTACATCGCGGGAAGCCAAAGCATCAGCACGCTTTACGAAGACGTTGGCAGTTGCGGGCCGATTGAGCGGTTTGGGCTATCTCGTGAAGAAGGAGCCGCCACAGGTCTAGCCGATGGGCCCTGTGGAAGTTCTGATCCCGTCGTACCAGTACAGTTCGGTGGCGGTTGGGTGTTTCATGGGTTTGGTCCACGAAAAGTGAAAGTGTTCTTCGGGTTTTGTGACTGACGGATGAGGGCCTTTGGGGTCCCTCAGATGGGTCCGGGCCGGGTTCCGGTCTGCCGTTCCGGATGAAGGGCATTCCCATGCAAACAGGTGTCTTGCGCGTGCTCCGCGCGACCGCTGCCTCCTGGTGGCGGCATAGAGAGCTGCGTCGAACCGGCGAAACGGAGCTGGCAGGGCAGCTCGAGCGGAAAGCCGTTCTCCGCGATATCGGCTTTCTCAGGCGGGCTGCCAGTTTGCCGAACGCGCATGTGATCTGCGGAGACGGCGGGACATTCCTCCATCTCGGTTGGACCACCGTCTCGAGTTTCGCGCCGATCGAGCGCTTTCCCCTCGCCGTGCTTGCGGTCGCACGAGGGACGCCGTTCATCGATATCCGACCCATCAGAGATGTCATCGCCTTCGCCAACCTGCCGCGGGTGACGCGGGACGGATCGCTCGACCCTGAGCATTCGGGTGCTGGCAAGTGTGTCTCGCTGACCACCTACATCGACATGGTCGAAGGGCTCGGCGCGAGGATCGCCAACGATCCGCGCCCCCGCCAGTCAACCTGATCACCATTCCCTCTCACCAACACTCGAAAGGAGGCCAACCATGGCCCGATCCCGCACGCCCAAATTCGATGCCTCCGAGGTCATCACGAACGAAATCATCCGCATCATCGAGCGCGGCGTCCTTCCGTGGCGCAAGCCCTGGACCGCAGGTGGCAGCTCTCGCCCCCTGCGCGTGGGCGGTGAACCCTACCAGGGGGTGAACAATTTCCTGCTGACAATGCGGACCGTGATGGCGGGCCACAGCTCTCCCTTCTGGATGACGCTGCCGCAAGCCAATGCGTTGGACGCAAAGGTCCGCAAGGGCGAAAAGTCCTCTGTCGTCGTTTATTACGGCCAAAGCCGGAAAGACGCGGGCGGCGAGGACGACCGCAGCGACGGCGATGATCGCTCGAAGGAAGCCCGCATCTTCCGCTTCCAGAAATCCTATCGCGTGTTCAATGCCTGCCAGATCGATGGCCTGCCCGACAGTTTCTACCCCGACCCGGAGCCAGTGCCTGAACATCCACCCTCCGAGCCCATCCCGCATATGCAGGTGTTTTTCGACGCCATCGACATCACGACCGTTTTCACGGGGACGGAAGCATACTACCTGCCGCCCGTGGACAAGGTGTTCATGCCGTCGATCGCGCGTTTCGAGAACCCGCGGAATTTCTACGGGGTCTGGGCGCATGAGCTCGCCCATGCCACCAAGGCGCGCCATCGCTTGAACCGCGATTTCGGGTTCTCGAAGTTCGGCAACACTTCCTACGCGCGCGAGGAGATCGTCGCGGAATTGACCTCGGTGTTCCTGGGTCAGACGCTCGGCTTCACGGCGCATACGCTCGAGATGAACGCGGCGTATCTCTACAACTGGCTGCGCGTTCTGCGCTCGGACAAGGGCGCCATATTCAAGCACGCCGCTGACGCGCAGCGCGCCTGCGACTACCTGATCGCTCGGTCGGAGGCGGGGAGGGCAGGGGAGGACGCCGAGGCTGCTTGACCATACGGAGAACGGAGACTCGCATGTCACGTAAAGAACCCAAGACGCTGCGGGTGGCCTGCTTCAACGACGGCCGCCGCAAGATCATCTCCTTCAAACGCGGTGCCTATTGGTGGAGCGCGTCTGAGGGCGCGTATCCGCTCTCGGCAGCGCTCGAGAGCATCACGGACCAGGGCGGCTGGATCGAAACCATCCCCAACCCGAATTACAGACCCAAGGGGCTGTTCGGGTAGGGCACCTTCTGCTTCGGTCCTTCCGCCAAGCGGAAAAGAAAAAGCGGGCTTTGGGAAGGGTGTTTCAACTTCTCAAAGGAGAGCCCGATGATCATCATCGCACAAACCCAGCCAGACCGCCCTAATCCGAGTGTGATCGCGGCGCAAAACGACGCGTTTCGCAAGCTTGCCTGCCTTGGAGTGCCGCCCGCGCAGCCCATCCAGGGCCGCATGCATGTGACCCGTTCGCTTATGGAGGCCAGCGACGGCTTCATGGCCGAGGCGGTGAAGGCGACCGGGGAGTTCGACGTATTCGAACCCGAGAATGATCCCGAAGGCTGGCATGATTTCGGGGCGGTCGAGATCCGGGGCGAGACCGTGTTCTGGAAGATCGATCTCTATGAAGCAGACTCGGATTTCCGCTACGGGGCTGAGACCCCGGACAATCCTGCCACCACCATGCGCGTGCTGACCATCATGTTGGCGCGCGACTGGTAGAAGGGCAGGGGACGCCTCCCCCTGACATCTCAGACGAGGAAGGCCCGCTGCCCCCAAAAAAGGCAAAGCGGGCCTTTTGTCGTGGTGATCCCCGATGCCGGGGATTGGTCACGCGCGTGAACGCGCAGGCCACACCTCATCCACCGAAAAGGACATCCCATGACCGCAAACTTTACCCCTCTCACCGTCGCAATCGGCGATCTGACAGCACATCCGGCCAATGTGCGCAGCAACTCCCCCGAGACCTATGACCCCGAAAACATCTCGCATCTGAAAGCCAGCATCGCGGTGCTGGGTCTCCTCCAGCCGCTCCTGGTCCAGAAGATCAACGGCAAATATGCCGTGCTCGCAGGCGGTCGCCGCCATGCCGCCCTGAAAGAACTGGTCGCGGACAAGAGCGAGAAGGGGTTCACCGCGAAAACCAAGGTCGACTGCCGCCTTGTGCCCGAGGATTGCGACGTCACCACCGCCCTGTCGCTCGCCGAGAACATCACGCAAGCGCCGATGAACGCGATTGACGAGTTCGAGGCTTTCGCGCGGATGATGGACGTCGACGGCCAGACGCCTGAGACCATCGCTAAGACCTTCGGCACGACCGTCGCCGCCGTCAAAGGCCGGTTGCGCTACGGGCTGATCCACCCCTACATCCGCGCTGCGGTTCGGGCCAAGACGATCACGCTCGACACGATGAAGGCCTTTGCCGAGCACCCGAGCCAGGAGGTGCAGCGCGAGGTCTACGAGGTGCTCACCAAGGACGGCGGCTATCTGCAGGCCTACACGGTCCGTCAGGCTTTGAAGTCCCGCGGCGTGCAGGTCAGCGACGATATCGGGGCTTTCGTGCGCGAAGACTACGAGGCCCGCGGCGGCGCTGTCTCGGCCGATCTGCTGGACGAGCATTCGGTGCTCGAGGATACGGCACTGGTCGAGACCATCCTGCTCGAGAAACTCACGGCTGCCGCCGAGGAGGCCCGCATGAGGCTGGGCTTTGCCTGGGCCGATGCGATGGTCCGCTATGATTACGCGGCCATGGCCGACTATGGCCGCGTCTATCCCGGCCCGATCGAGCCGGATGAGACCGCCCAGAAGCGCATCGATGAGATCACCGTCGAGCTCGAGAAATTGCAGCTCGAGATGGAGGACGAGGGGCTCGAAGACGACGCCTACAACGCCCTTTACGAGCGCGTGGACACCTTGGAAGAGGAAGCGCGGGATCTGCAGGAGGCCTACAGCGCCGAGGACCTGGCGCGATCTGGAGTGATCGCGTCGTGGCAGGGTGGTCAGACCACGCTCCATGTTGGCCTCGTTCGCCCGGAGGACACCGCGAAAGAGGAGGGCGGGCGTGTCTCTTCAAGCAACCGAACGGGCGAGGAGGCCCCGGACCCCGGCGAGATCACCTACCCGGCCTCGCTGGCCGAGGACCTCAAGACCGAGCGGGCAATGGCCCTTGGCGCCGCGATGGCGCTGCATCCGGAGGCCACGCTCGATCTGGCGCTCTTCAAGCTGGTGAGCGACGTTCTGGGTCGCGGCATGAGCGTCACGCAGGCGATCAAGGTAGAGGCTCGCAAGGAATACCGCAGCCACGCCAAGATGGACGAGATCGATGGCACCTCGCTTGAGCAGGCGGCGGTGGCGCATGATGCGCTTGACCTCTCGTGGCACGATGACACCCGCCCGCCCGCGGATCAGTTCGCGGCGTTTCGCGCGCTCGAAGCGGGTGAGAAGGCCAAGCTTGTGGCTTATGCGACGGCCAGCACCACGCAGTCCTGTTTTGCCCGGGACCGGCAGCGTGACAGCCTGATGCATGCGTTCGAGATCGAGATCATGCCCGACATTCGCGCGTATTGGACGCCGAATGCGGCGCTGTTCAATCGCTTCAAGAAGGCTTGGCTCCTGAAGATCCTCGGCGAAGATCTGGGTCTCGCCCAGGAGGCGGTGACGCTGGCCTCTTCGAGCAAGAAGGAGATCGTCGCCTTCTGCGACAAGCTCTTCGCCGAGCCCTTCGCCACGCTTACGGACGCGCAGCGCGCCGCCGTGGCCGCCTGGTGCCCGCCGATGATGCAAACCGCCGGTTTCGCCTGTGATGACACGGCGCCCACTGCGGAAACCCCCGTCCCTGACAGCGAAGTCGCGCAAGCGGCCTGACGCATCAAGCGACCCGCGCGAGGCGCAATGCCTGCGCGGGTCGATCCTTCCAAACCGAACGGAAAGACATCCCCATGGCTATTCTCAAGTTCTCTGCCTCCGCCGTTGCGGCGCAGATCGCTCATGCGCGCGCCTGCAAGACCTTCCTGCCCAACTGGAACGGGCCCGTGGACAGGCCCGCCCTGATCCTCATCGTCGGCAATGGTGTGCATCTGCGCTCGAACGGCATCGACGGCACGACCACCCGCATCGTCACCACCGAGCAGGCCGATCCCTCCTTCGCCTTCGCCGACGGCATGAACCCGTTTCGAGACAGCGACTGGATGGCGCAGCGCCGCATGGCGTTTCGCGATCTGACCGGTCAGTTCTACACTGACATCCTCGATGATGTGCAGGTGCTCATCGACCGGGGGCGGGGGGCCATCCGGCTCGCTACCGATGGCCACAGCATCCGCGTCTTCGTGCGCCGGGCCTCGGACTATCTCATCGGCGGAACCTACGAGGTGCCCTCGGGTCTTGGCGGCACCTTCCGGGTCATCCTCAAGGATGCCTGCGACACCTTCGCGATCGTGCAGAACTGCGGCAATTGCGAGGATTTCGACGCGATGCAGCCCTACCGCGTGCCGCTCGATGCGCTGATGGAAATCGATGACCGGAGGGCGGCGTGATGGGTTGGCTCTTCTATACCGATCGCCGCGTCCAGACCTACGCGGATGAGAAGGCGGAGATCACCCAGCTCTGCACCTTCGAGGGCGACACGCGCAAAACCGAGCTGGTCAAAGCCTGTAAGGTTGGCTCCACTTGGTATGCGGCGGCAAGGTTCACCAATCTCGACGGCACCCCTGTCGAAGACACGACCTACGTCACCGATGCGGATGGCTCCATCACTTTCGGGGCTGTCTTCCTCACCCGATACGATGATGGCTGCTGGGGCTACAAGGACATGGAAGAAAGCGCAGGACCAGTCGAATCTCGCGCACCACTGATCCTGTTGGCCCTGCTGTCCGAGCTGAAAGACCCAGACAGCTACGCCCAGAACTGGCGTCAGCGTTGCCGGGACTGGGCTGCGATCCCGGACTACGAGGAAGGCGACAAGATCAGGCTCACCACGCCCGTGACGCTCACCGATGGCAGCACCTGCCAGATCGTCACAGCGACGCACTACAGACGGGGGCGGCAAAAACGCCGCTGCTACCGCATCGAGGAAACCGGCGGGCTCGTGCGGCTCTCGAAGGCTTCGCTTGCCGGCTCGGAGCTGCTCAGCTCCGCAAAAGGCGATGCCAGTCCTGTGCTGGCGGAGTATCTCGCGGGGCAGCGTGGCTGAGTTTCCCGCTGAGACAACACCACAGGACCACGCGCTCACATACTGCCGACTTGAAACCGTATCTCAAATGAGATACATCACTCCCATCAACTGGAGGACCATCCATGCCTGCCCAAACATCCATGCTTCATGTCCGTGTTGACGATCAGCTGAAAGCACAGGCTTCGGACGCACTTGCGGGCGTCGGTCTGACGCTCTCCGACGCGGTGCGTATTCTTCTGACCCGCGTGGCCGCAGAAGGCGGCTTGCCTGCCGGATTGACTTCTGATCCGGATGCCCATGACGCCTGGTTCCGGGCGAAGGTACAGGAAGCGCTGGACGATCCTAGGCCCACAACGCCCCATGCCAAGGCGATGCAAGACGCCCAGGCGTTGATTGACGGGAAGCGCCTTGCCAAATCTTGAATGGAAAGCCACGGCCATCGCCGACTTGCTGGCAATCATTGACTACATTTCCGACGACAACCCGGATGCCGCCCAAGTTCTCAAAGATGAGATTGAACACAAGACGTCCCTTCTTCCAGAACGCCCTCAAATGTATCGTGCGGGCCGTGTCGATGGGACCCGGGAGATGGTTGTTCGGCCGAACTACATCGTGGTTTATGTTGAAGGCCCTGAGATGGTGACCATTTTGCGCGTTCTTCATGCTGCGCAGCAGTGGCCATGATCGGAGTGCAGGCCCCCCGCTAAGAAATTGCCCGCTCTACGCCTTCAAAGTGTAGAGCGGGCTTTTTGTCCTTTGGAACTCAGACCCTGATCCAAAGGAAAATCCCCATGTCCAAGCCCAAACCGGCAAACCCGGCTTTCCCAATCTCTGACACTGATCTCGCAAATGCCATCGCGCAAATCGGCGCGGAGATCGACCACCAACCCCTGCGTAGCTCAGCGCTCGCGCGCATCATGCGCGAGACGTTTCATGGCAGCGATGCCGGCGGTGCCTGGGACTGGCGCATGGCATATGACCTGATGCAGGCCGCGGCTGTTCAGGTGCTGCTGCGTGGGGCCGACGCGGCAGATGACATCGCCAGCGCAAAGCTGCTTGCCTCAAGGCTCCTCACCGAAACCCGCCGCTCCGAGCAGCAGATCCGGCTGCAGCAGTTTTCCACGCCGCTGCCATTCGCGGCGCTGGTCGTGCGGGCGGCGGCGATCCGCAAGGGCGAGACCGTGCTGGAGCCGTCGGCTGGCACCGGCGCTCTCGTTACTTTCGCCGCCCGGGACGGTGCCACGCTTTTGCTCAACGAGATCGACCCCTTTCGCCAGCGCCTATTGCGCGCTGTCTTCGGTGGCGCGGTAACGGGCCATGACGGCGAGCATATCGACGATCTGCTGCAGGCGCCGGTACTACCCGACGTCGTGGTGATGAACCCGCCCTTCGCGTCTTCGGTCGATCGTTCCCGGGACAAGCACATCGCCGCCAAGCATCTCATCGCGGCTGCAAAGCGCCTGGCACCCGGCGGGCGGCTTGTGGCGATCATGCCGCCGGGATTCACGTCTGAGCGCGATGCCGCGCATTGGTCCCGCGCCTGCGGTCTCCTCACGCCGCGACTGGCGCTGACGATGCCGGGGCAAGTCTACCGAAAGCTTGGCACCTCTGTTGAAACCCAGCTGATGGTCTTCGACAATGTGCAGGAGGACGGCGAGATGATCCGCGCCACTGTGTGCGATCTGGATGAAGCCCTTCCTTTTGTCGATGCCGTGGCCGCAACACGGACCGAGATGCGCCCAGTCCAACGGGGGGCAGCGGTTACTCCTGCGCGACCGATCGGTCCAGCATCTGTCCCGCGCAAGACCGCCGGTACGCCTGTCGCCCCCTCCAAACCCCAGGCGAATGCCGTCCGCTCGCTCAGTTTCACAAGCTTTCAGACCCCGCGCGACAACACGCCCATCTCGGACATCTATGCGCGCTACCGCCCGCAACGAATCGAGATTGCAGGCGCGCACGAACATCCCACGCCGTTGGTCGAGAGCATCGCCATGGCCTCTGTCGCGCCACCCGTGCCTTCGGGTGCCGCCAGTTCGGAATTGCGCCTGCCAGCACGATTGATCGAGGAGGGACATCTCTCAGAGGCGCAGCTCGAGACCATCATCATGGCGCATGATGCCCATGGGCGCGACCTGCCTGGTCGGTTCACCATCGATGAGGACCAAACGAGGCTGACGCGCGCCGACGATGACCCAGTCGCACGCGCCTATCGCCTCGGCTATTTCCTCGGCGACGGCACCGGTTGTGGCAAGGGCCGCGAATGTGCAGGGCTCATCCTAGTAAACTGGCTGGCCGGGCGCAGGAAGGCGATCTGGGTCTCCAAATCCGCCACGCTCATCGAGGACGCGATCCGCGACTGGACCGATCTCGGCGGCTCGCCCGCCGACATCCAGCCGCTCTCCAAATGGAAACCGGACCAGCCCATCCCGATGGGCGACGGCATCCTCTTTGTCACCTACGCTACGCTGCGGTCCGCGGGCAAATGCGGCACCACGCGACTGAGCCAGATCCTCGACTGGATGGGTGAAGACTTTGAAGGCGTCCTCGCTTTTGATGAGGCCCATGCCATGCAGAACGCCGCAGGGTCCGAGCAGGGCAGGGGGGTCAAACCCTCCCAGCAGGGCCTTGCTGGCCTACGGCTGCAACTGGCAGCACCCCGGGCTCGCGTCTTCTACATCTCGGCCACGGGGGCCACGAGTGTCCACAACCTCGCCTATGCCGCGCGGCTGGGGCTCTGGGGGCAAGGCCCCGAATACCCCTTCCCGAGCCGCGAGAGCTTCGTCTCGGCGATGGAAGCCGGCGGCGTGGCGGCAATGGAGGTGGTCGCGCGCGATCTCAAGACGCTCGGGCTCTACACGGCCCGCGCCCTCAGTTTCGATGGCGTGGAGTATGACGTGCTCGAACACGCGCTCACTCTGGCCCAGATCGAGATCTACGACGCTTACGCGGGTGCGTTTCGCACCATTCACCACAATCTTGAAGCAGCACTGACTGCGACTGGCGTCAATGACGCCTCGGGCGAGACCAATGCCTCGGCCGCACGCGCCTCGGCCAAGTCCCGCTTCGAGAGCACGAAGCAGCGCTTCTTCAATCATCTGCTGATGGGCATGAAGGCACCGACCATCATCCGCGCCATCGAGGAAGACTTGGCCGGGGGCCATGCCTGCGTCATCCAGGTGGTTTCGACCGGCGAGAGCCTGCTGAAACGTCGGCTTGAGTTGATGGACGCGGAAGACGAGCTCGTCGAGGGTGCCTTGACGCCGCGCGACTATGTTCTGGGCTATCTCGAACAAGCCTTTCCAATCCACGCGCAGAAGCTCGTGGAGATCGACGGTAACATGGTCGCGGAACCCTTGCGCGATGAGACCGGCGCGCTGGTCGTCTCGCGCGAGGCGCTCGCCCTGCGCGACGCGGCCATGATGGAGTTGATGACTCTGGCCCCGATCCCCTCAGCGCTCGACCAGATCCTCTGGGCCTTTGGTGACGAGGCTGTCGCCGAGGTCACTGGGCGATCTATCCGGCCCCTCAAGGCCGAGGACTGTCATCTCTTCACCGAAAAGCGTAGCGCAAGCAGCAATTCCTCCGAGACCCAAGCCTTCATGGATGGTGAGAAGGATATCCTGATTTTTTCTGACGCGGGCGGGACGGGCCGATCCTATCATGCGGCGCAAACGGCCAAGAACCAGAAGCGTCGGCGTCACTACCTGCTGGAGCCCGGCTGGCGCGCCGATGCGGCCATCCAGGGGCTCGGTCGCACGCATCGCTCGGCCCAGGTCAGCGCGCCCTTCTTCCGGGTCTGCACCTCGGATGTGCATGGCGAGAAGCGCTTCACCTCGACGATCGCCAAGCGCCTCGACCAGCTGGGGGCCTTGACGAAGGGCCAGCGTGAGACCGGCTCGCAAGGCATGTTCCGCGAAGAGGACAATCTCGAAAGCCCGATCGCACGCGCCGCACTGCGCGGGTATTTCGCCGATCTTGCCGCCGGACGCGCTGAGGCGATGAGCTACGAGAGCTTCACCGACTGGACAGCCCTGCGGCTGATCGACAAGGACGGCGTGCTGCTCGAGGAGCTTCCGCCGATCCAACGGTTTCTCAACCGGGTGCTTGCCCTTCCCATCCACATGCAGAACGCGCTCTTTGCCGAGTTCATGCGCCGGATTGCCCATCAGACTGAACGGGCGCGCGCAGCGGGCACGCTCGACCTCGGCGTCGAAACCCTGCGCGGCGAGAAGATCGAGCAGGTCTCGACCGAGGATCTCTGGACCTGCCCGAAATCCGGCGCCGTGACGCGGATCATCGGGCTCGAGGTCACCGACCCGGTGCATGTGCTGGGCGCCGAAGAGACCATGTCGCGGAATCCCGACAAGCTACCCATGGTCAATCGCGCCTCCGGCCGCGCGGCGCTGATCTCGGCGCGGCCCATGCAGATGTATGACGAGGACATCGTCACGCTGATGCGTAAGGCGGTGCGACCCAACGGGTCGAACTATCTGGAGGAAATACGCTTCGCGTCCTCGGCCTGGGAAGAGATCGGCAGGTCTGAGTTCGCACGGCTTTGGGATGAAGAGGCTGCGTCTATGCCAAAAACCACCACGACCAAACTCTATCTGCTGACCGGGCTGCTACTGCCGATCTGGAAGGATATTCCGACCACCAATGAGCGTATCTACCGTGTGACGCCAGACGGGGCGACCGCCATGATCGGGCGCACGCTCAGTGAGGAAGGGGCGGCCGCGCTGCGCGCTCGCTTCCTCGTGTCAAATCCGCAAACACCGCAGGAAATGCTGACCGCCGCCCTTGGCACCACCGCGCCTGTCGATCTGGGCCGGGGGATGACCCTGACCCGTCGCCGGGTCGCAGGCGAGATGCGCCTTGAGTTTGGCGGCGCGGACAAGGGCATGATTGATGGCCTCAAGGCCATGGGGTGTTTCACGGAGATCATCGCCTTCCAGCTGCGGGTTTTCCTGCCGCATGGGGACGGGATCGACACGGGAAGCATTCTGGCCCGGATCGTGGGGCAGAGGCCTGCCATCACGGCAGACCAAGCCGCCTGAAAAGTCAAAGGGGGCTTTGTGTCGGGTATCGCGGATCGGGGTTTGGCCGGTCTGCGCTTTCCGGGCGCGCGCTGACCAATGCCGCGCCCGGCCCCCCAATTGCAGACAAAAGGACAGACCCATGACCAAACCCCAAATGGACTATGCCGCAATGGCGGCTCAGTGGCGCGCCGAGCGCGAAACCACCCTGAAAGCAACCCGAGCGGAACTGATCGCGCAATTGCGCGCGCTTGGCATCAACGAGGTCACCGCCGAATACGAAGGCTATGGCGACTCTGGCAATGTCGAGGACGTGAATGTGCAGCCTGCGGAGGTCCAACTGTCGGAAGCGCTTGTCACCGCCGTGGGCGATTTCGCCTGGTCACTCGCCTATCATCATCATCCGGGGTTCGAGAACAACGAGGGCGGCTACGGCACGCTGACCTGGGACATTGCAGCAGACAGCATCACCCTCGATCACGCCGACCGCTATGTCGAATGCTCGCACAGCTATGACGAGGGGCTTTGAGATGGCCCATCCGCTTCATCATGCCGAAAGCTCTGCCCGGAAATTCGGCGGGGTGCCGTCTGACTATCAGGCCGTCCACGATTGGTTTGACGCCTCGAAAGAGCATCTCGCGCTTTTCACGCACCGGGCCTTGCGCCACCATACCCAAGGTCTGTTCGATGCTGAACGTGTCTTCGGTCTAACCCTGACCAATAGCGCAAGTCGGGACATTCCCGTGCGCTGGATCGGCGAGCAGCATATCCGTGAAGACTGCCAGGGCCGCATTCCCAGCATGGCGGACTGGCTGCGACGGATCCAGCCCGAGCCATGGATGGCCAATGGCCATATCGACCGGCATGTCGGCTCCGAGCCCTACGGCGACCCAAGGGCCGCCTGGGCATCTGAAGTCGCCGCCGGCAGAACGGTTCTTGGTCTGAAGGATTGGAAGGCGGCGCACGCGACACAAGCCACGCAAGGTGCCTGACAGCTCTCGGCCGTTGGCCAAACAAATGCTGCATGGAAGCCCGGTTGGACGACCGGGCTTCTTGCGTCGTTTCCCCACCATTCTTCGTAAGGAGCTTCGCATGACACTCGATGACATCAAGGCGGCCGTCGATGCCGGCCAAACCGTGCACTGGGCCAATACTGGCTACGTTGTCCACAAGGACCGTGTCGGTCAGTACCTCATCACTTATCTGCCGAACGGCAGCTGCATCGGCCTGACCGACCGGGGCGGGCAACGGTTGAACGGAAAAGAGGCGGAGTTCTTCATCGCGCGATCGGAGGACGGCGCGGAAAATCCGGGCAGCCAATCAAGACCAGATGGGCAGGGGAGGGGCGCAGCACCCGAAGGCGCGGGGGTATTCCCAGTCGGACGGCAGCTCTGACCCGTGGGCGGGGCTGAAAGGAAAGCAAGCTTTCTGGTTTGTGATCCCAGGAGGGGTCGAGAAAGCAATCCCGGATGCGCTGGCAAGAACGTCAGGCACCGGCCAATCCAAGAAGGAACTATCCCATGTTCGCAGGAACCCTCACCCGCAATGTCGAGACCGCCGCCGCCGAATACACCGGCATGATCCACTCGACGCGCTTTGACATCGCCATCCAGTTGGAGGCGCGGGCCAAGATGTCCGCTCGCAGCCCGGATTATGACGTAACGGCGATCAACAAGTCCGGCCGCAAGGTGCGTATCGGCACGGCCTGGAATGAGACGGGCAATACCAGCGGCAACCCCTACATCTCGATGCAGATCGATGTCGGCCTCGGCCCGTTCCGGGTCAACGCGGTGCAGACGAAAGAAGCGCGCACGGCCCAGAGCGGCGAGTTCGAGATCATCCCGCTGGTCTCGAACGGCCTGATGAAATCCGGCTCGATCTCGGGCGAGCTGACCGCCATGGACGCTGACAACGCCTTCACCGGCTACATCGCCAACATGATGTTCGATCTGGAGTTCATGCTGATCGAGAACAGCTACAAATCCGAGGAGACCCACCCGGATTACCGGATCGAGGTCAGCTCGCCCCGGGGTAAACCAATCCGCGTCGGCTCGGCGTGGATGGCCAAAAGCAGCCGCACGGGCAATGACTACCTGTCGCTGCTGATCAACACGCCTGATGGCGACCTGCGCGTCAACGCCGTGCAGAATGAAGAACAGCGCGGCGGGCAGACCTTCTCGATCATCCCGTTCATCGACAGCGGTGAGCAGCCGCAGGACGCGGGCGCGGGGCTGTCGTTGGTCGCCTAATCGGCGCGCGAGGGGGACACGACCTGAACCGAAAGGGGAGCCGTGGGACCACGGTTCCCCTTTTTCTGTGCTGACAGGGTGTAGATACGCACTTGAGTTTGTTGAGTGCCGAACCGCCCTACTGTGGTTCTCAGGATTATGCGCCGCCGTTGCCTCACGTCAAAAATGATCATCCGCCACAGTCACTCGGTTCCAACTCGGTTCACATCATACAATGAGATTAACAGCGGATTTTAGCGTTGTCGTTGAAGGCTGCGCCTCAACGCACGGTTGCCCTCGTTTGGGTCATCCTCTCCAGGGTGCTTCCCTCCGCCCTTCCATTCGTCCGATGCAAGCCATTCCTCGAAATAGATCAGCCAGAGGTGGGTCCAGGGGATAATGGTGAGGTCCAGACGCTTGCTGGCGTCCCATTGTCCGGTTCCGGGCAGATAGAGACAGAGCCGATCAGGGTCATGGTAGATATGTGGCAGGTCGCGTTCACCGGCGAGCAACCTCAAGTCAGGACTTATAACCCGAACGTCCGGTGTTCCGTCCCTCTCCAGGACAAGGGTGACCTGATACGTCCGAGAAAGCGGCGTAGGTTGTGCGTGAAAATGCCATTCCAACCGGCGCGGACCGAGCACCCCCTCGCCGGCTACTATCTTGGACTTCTGCAGGAACAGGTACTGCTGGGGCAGTGTCAGCCGGATTCTTGTGGTCGATCCCGCCATCGCGCTTAGTCCCCGAAAAACTCGTTCTTGGGAACGGGCGTCGACGCGGCCGATTTTTGGGTGGCCAGGCCAACACCCGCACCAAGCACGAGTGCCCCCGTCTTTCGCCCCTCGTTCAGCGCATCCATCCGCCGGTTCATGGTCCGGGCAACAAGTTTGTCACCCAGGCTGTCCTTCATGGAGCCTACAATCGCGTCGAGGCCAACGAGGTCACGCAGGGATTCGAAATCCGCAAGCGCCTTGCTGTGCCACTTGTAGAAGGCTTCGACCCGCGTGGGTTCTTCATTCCAACGCTCGGCAAAATTTTCACCTTCGGTGGTCTCGTTCCAGACCGCGTAGATGTGACGGCCATTGACTAGGGGCCGCTCGATGAAGACCGGCATCAGGCGGATCGTGTCGATCAACACCTGGAGTTCGTCTGCGAAAACGTGGCGCCTGACGCACATCTCATAGGATCGCATGGCCAAGGTCGTGATGATGATCGAGATCGGTGCGATCTCCTCCTGAACATGCAGGAATTCCAGATCCCGGTGACGCTTTAGGAGTTGCACGGTCCGCCGCAGAATGCCCTTGACGGACTGACGTACCGGGAAAGGCTCGGTCGTCGCCGCATCGCGCTGCGCCGCGATGATCGACTGCGTCATCTGCGGGACTAGGGCCGCCCTTTCGTCGAAGAGGGTCCGATAGGCCCGAGGATTCGTCGCGTGCCAATCCCGCAGCTTGCGATCGGGTACCAGCTCACCGCCGTTCATGCAGTTCGGGTTGGCAATGGTCGGGGAGATGTCGAGGTGAAAATCGCCGGCGTAGTTCAGGCGCCAGCAGCGCTTCTTTTCTTCCAGAATAGAGGCATAGTAGGCGTGCTCGCGCAGGCGCTTGCCGATCGCGGCCTTCAGGCGTGCCGGTGCGATTTTCGGGCCGAGGCCGAGGATGAAGCTGATCAGGTCGACATCGAACTCGTCGCGCCCGATCGGTTTGATCGAGGTGCCGAGTGCGCCGGAGCCGTGCAGGTAGACATGGAGGGAAGCAAGCATCGGGTCGCTCGATCCGGCCAACCAGTCTGCGACGGCTTCGTAACTGGTACGGGCCTTCTCGAACTGGGTCTGGGTCCATTCCAGCTCCTGGCAGATTTCTTCAAGGATCGTGAAGACCTGCGCCCGCCGCTGAATGGCGGTATCGGTGAGGGGGTGCGAGAAGATCTGGTTCATGCGGCGTTCCGTTCGAGTTGATGCACGGGCACGAACGGCTCGGCAGGTTGCTGGAAGAAGATGGGGGTCAGTGTGGGGCTCGCATGCCGGGCACTCGAGGCGCCAAGCCCCTTGAGCCTCTGGATCTTGGTGGTGTCGTCGAGGGAAAAGAAACCCTCCGGCACGCTCGGCGAATACCGGTGAACAGCCGTCCGGTCGTGCGGATCGCCTGTCAGATGACGGGCAATGCCGAGCGCTCCACGGGATTGCCCGTCCATGAGAAGACTGAGGGCCTTCAACCCGAGACCGGCCTTGCCAGGGGATTCAGGCAGCATGTAGACCTCGTCGACACAGCCGAGGCTCAGGATGTGCAGGTCCTGCGGAGACCAGCCGAGCATCGAGATCGCTTCGACGGTCGCGACGCCCACCGGATTGTTGCACCAGGTGCCACCATCGAGAAGCCCGACATCATCCACCGTCTTGTGACGCGCGAAATAGGTTGGAGCGGCCGACGTCGCCATCGCGGCGTCGAGGGCCGGCTTCCGGTAATCCTTGGTGAGCCGCGGATGATGCGACGTCTTGTAGATGTAGACGCTGCGCTGGTCGGCATCCCAGGCCGGGATCAGCAACCGGGTCTCAGCTTCGCCGATGAGCTTGTCGCCAAGGACGGCATGGAGTTCGTCCCGAAGCGTCGATGCATCGTGCTTCGGCTTGGCCAGGTGACGCAAGGCGGCACGCGCGTCCCGAGCCTTTCGCCTGAACCAGCTGTTGTCCCCCGCTTGCCCGAAAATCGTCGGCCCGCGATTTTCGTAGAGTTCGAGGAGGGTTTTGGCCGGAATGCCGAGGGCAAGGCCGATCGCGAGAATACCCCCGGTTGACGTTCCCGCAATCAGGTCGAAGTAGCGGCCAATCGGCTCATCAAGATCTTCTTCCAAACCCGCCAGGAAAGCCGCGGGTTGGGTGCCTTTGATGCCGCCACCATCGATGCTTAGGATGCGTCTCATGATGCACCTAGCTTTTCCAAGACTGGATCAACCAGCCCATTATCAGGCAGTCCTACGATGCTCTGAAACCTTGGTGTCAGCTCGCCCGTAAACGGTATGTTCATGGCTGCTTCCTCGCTTCGTTGCCTGTCTAGCGCCTCTTGGGGCGATTGGGCGGTTTACAAATTTGCCTTCCATTTGGCCTCGTGTTACAAAGTAGGGACAAAAAGCCGCGCTTTCAAGCGTTGTAGTTTACAAAATATCAATCATATGGGTGAAGTGTAAACCACCCACTGGGAGGACGTTATGATTGGCAAGAGACTCAAAGGAGCCCGGACGGCATCTGGCCTTTCGCTCCGTGCGCTTTCCGATGCCATGGAGAACAAGGTGTCCGCTCAAGCCATAGGCAAGTACGAGCGCAATGAAGACATGCCCGGATCGGGCGTGCTGCTGAGTCTTGCCCGAGCACTCGAGGTCTCTGTTGATTTCCTGCTGAGCGATGACGAGCTTGAGTTGGAGGGCGTTGAGTTTCGCAAGTCAGCCAGCTCGTCAGCCAAGGAGATCGCGACGATCGAAGCCAAGACGCTCAATATGGTTGAAAAGTACCTGGCTGTCGAAAGCTTGCTGAATCTTTCGAGTCAGGAATGGGATGCCCCGCACGAAGCGCCCTACTGGGTGACCGATGTTCGTGATGCCGAGGACGCGGCTCGCAACATGCGTGCTTCTTGGCAGCTTGGTCATGACCCGATTCCAATGCTTGCCGAACTCCTCGAGGAGCACGGCATAAAGGTGTTGTCTCTGGACGTTGATCGGATTGATGGCCTTGCGGCCAAAGTCCGTCGAAAAGAGCATCACTCCGCACGTGTTATCATGATCAAGAAGAAGACCTGGTCTGAGCGGAAGCGCTTCAGTTTGGCTCACGAACTGGGCCACATGGTTCTTAGGGTCGCCGAAGGGTGCGATTCAGAACGCGCCGCAAATCGATTTGCTGGCGCATTCCTCGTTCCGGCAGAAGTGCTTCGGCAGGAGATTGGTGCCCGCAGAACTGACATAAGCATTGGTGAGCTCGTTAGTCTGAAGGATCGGTTTGGCGTTAGCATTCAGGCGCTGACGTATCGATGCAAGGATTTGGAGATCATCAACCAGGCAACATTTGCGCGCCTCTTTAAGGTCTATAAGCAACGAGGTTGGCGGGATGAGCCGTTCGAGGAGCCGAATTCCATTCCTTGGGAACGAGAAGAACCGGACCGTTTTCAAAGGTTGTGTTTTCGTGCCCTCTCCGAGGGGTTGATTGGGTTGTCTCGCGCAGCTGAGCTTCTCGAAATACGAGTAAAAGAACTGGAAGAACGTTTGGACCACATGGCATAGTCGCTGTGTGCAAGTTCTTGTTTCTGATACTTCTGTCCTGATCGACATCGAGAGAGCCTCGCTGACCGCGAGGCTCTTTGACCTCCCCTATGATTTCGTTGTTCCAGATATTCTTTATGAAGCGGAACTCCTTGAGTGGATGGGCCCTGATCTGATCGATCTGGGACTGAGAGTGGAGGAACTTACGCCAGAAGAAACTATACGCGCGACTGAGCTGAAGCGGGCGAAAGCTATGCTATCGACGCCAGATGTCTTTGCATTTTGCCTCGCGGCTGAGAGGGGCTGGGTTCTCCTTACCGGAGACGGTGCGCTCAGGGTTGAGGCAGAGCGCCAAGAAATCGCGATGCACGGCGTCCTGTGGGTCTTCGACGAGATGGAACGTCACGAGGTTTGTTCGACCGACCTCCTGAAATCTGGTCTCGAAGCGGTTCGTGATCATCCGAGATGCAGACTTCCCATTAGGGAAATCAATAGGCGCCTTGCGAGATACTAGCTTGTTTATTCGGCTTGCTGGAAGGAAATTGTTGCGAAGCTCTTCTTCGCTTTAGCCTTGCGGCCTCCCCCGCTCGGCTTCGCGTGTCGCAGGGGAGAACGGCCCTTCGGTCCGTCGCGCATTCGGCCATGCGGCCTCACCGCGGCGTTGCGCTTGGCATCCCGGTTTGCCCGCCTCGCGAGCACGTCCCTCCCCGGCCGCTCCGCCGGATTGCGCTCTGGTCTGTTTTGCGGAGCAAAACGATCCCGACACTCCATCCGTCTCCCGCGTCCGGTCGGGCCGTTTGCCTGCTCGTGTCGGGCAAACCTACCGTCAAAACACACACACATGAGCGTGGAAGCATATCCTCCGGATGGCCCCCAAATCAGCCCGCGTCAAGGATCGCAAAACTTTTCGGCGAGAGCGGGGCCTGTGGCGCGGGGCGGTCCCGTGCGGGAGGGCGCGCATGTGTCGGGTGCCCTGCGCGGAAAACTTTTGCGCCCGGCAAGCCGGCGGCTGCGCCGTCCCTGACCCGGGCAGATTCGGAAACCAGGCATTCGGCCATGCCCCCACACTCACGTGGTGGCCTTGGAACCGAACACTGGAGACCAAACATGGCTTACGACAACGCAAACACCTACGAGACCATCGAACTTTTCGGGCTGACCGAGAAGGACGCACAGCTGCCGATCCCGGAAGACCACATTCTTCAGGACTGCATCATCCGCGAGAGCTTCGAGGCTCTGCTCGGTCCGCTGCGCGGGACCGGCCTTGAAGCAGAAATCGAACCGCTGGCCCATGGGCTCGCGACGATCCTGCAGCGCCGCAAGGTGGCACTCGGCAAGGAGGTCGACCGCACCGCGGACAAGATCGGCGCGCTGGCAAAATCCCACGACGGATCGGAGATCGCCGAGACCGCGCTCGAAGAGGCGCAGGCGCGCTTCCTGCAGCTGCGCGAGATTGTCAGCGCCATCGAGGTGATGAGCGAGGCGGCGGCGGAATGCTACGAGATCGAAACGGGCCACGCCTTCATCCCGGCGGCCGGGTCGCGGGCGAGCGTCCGGGCGCAAGAGACCGGGGCGGTCTTCGAGGCCCGGCAGCTCCTCGAGCAGCATGATCGTGAAACCGCGGAGAAGTCGAAAGTCGAGGGGGTTCCCCTGATCGTCTCGGGCGCCACCGACTGGACCGATGTCGATGTGATCTTCAACACGCTCGACAAGGTTCGCGACCGGATCAAGCAGAACCGCAATCAGGAGATCTTCCTCTGCCACAAGGGTGGCAAGCACGGGGCGGAGATGATTGCGGCCCGGTGGGCCCGGGCACGCGGGGTCGCACAAGCGCGCTTCGATCCGCGCTGGTCCGCGCACGGGCGGGCGGCACCGTTCAAGTGCAACGACGAGATGCTGGACGACAAGTTCGCTGCGACAGGCGTCGTGCTCTTCGGAGGCAACGGGGTCGCGCTGAACCTCGGGCAGAAGGCGGAAGCGAAAGGCCTGACGGTCATGCGGGTTGCGGACCCGGCGAAGAATACGTCGCAGGATTGAAGAGAGGGGGTCGCGCTTGGCGCGGCCCTTTCGTCATGTCTCATGGCGCTTGCGCGCTCGGTCATGCGTGATCGACATGCGCCGGTGGCCAGCAATGGCATTCCCTCTACCCGGTCCGTCCGAGCGCGATCCATCCGTCTCGGTTCAGGCGGGGGCTGAGCGCACCTCAGGCACATCATCAGCAACGTACCACGCGGGGGCGGAAGACGTCGCACGTGAGGCAGAAGACTTGCGCGTCCCTCGGGTGGTGTTGCGGAACATCGCACCCATGCGAGGGGGCTTTGTCAGCGCCCTGGCCAGACTTGGCGAAACGAGGACGCGGACGGTGGCGTCGGCGTGATGCCAGAGGTCATCCGGGTCTCTCCTTTTTGCTATGCATGTGGATCGCACGGGGTCGGCCCAATCGTGCCCTGCGCTTGCGCTTCGGCAAGCACAAATACGGCTTCCACGGCGGGGCCGCGGACCCTCCGCATTTGCACTTGCGACCGGGCCTCTTGCCCCCGTGCTGGCAGATCCCCATCGCAACAAGGAGTAACCCAAATGACCAACCACTACGTCGCCACCGTCCCCGTCAAGTTCACCGATACCGATGGCCAGGAACGCACCCGTTTTCAGCGCGTGGGCACGATGTTCCGCAACACCCGCAACGGGGATGGATCGGAGTTCTTCAGCCTCAAGCTCGACTTCCCGGTCGCGGTCTCGGAGCTGGTGATGTTCCCGCCGAGCGCGAAGGATCCCCAGAACTAAATCCTCTGGCGAGGATGGGCCGCCCCAGGACGATCTTGGGGCGGCCCGATCCCTGTTCCAGGGATGCCGTGTCCGGCGGTCAGTTCGCCCGAGGTGACCTCCTCTTGGTGCCGGTC
Source organism: Ruegeria sp. SAZD013 (assembly GCF_059612525.1). Taxonomy (NCBI): domain Bacteria; kingdom Pseudomonadati; phylum Pseudomonadota; class Alphaproteobacteria; order Rhodobacterales; family Roseobacteraceae; genus Ruegeria; species Ruegeria sp. SAZD013. Next base: position 55,008 of record NZ_JBXWQT010000012.1, read on the forward strand.
GCTGCGCGCGCAACGGACGATCGCCGACCGGAAGGGTCAGGTCGCGACAGACCGGCCAGTCAGCCTCAAGGGGGCCATCCACAAAAACAGGAAGGCCAGGGCCTCCCGGTTTTTGCGGCAGAGATTTGGCGGAGCCAAATCTGGCCCTCCTTGACCCTGCCTGTCCGCCCTGTCGGTGGGGTTTGCGCCCGCCCGCGATTCCGTCCGAACACATGCGTGTTCGGCCAGACCCTCGGGCGGTGCTGGGGAAGGGGACCCATTGGACAGGTGGGTCGCCCGATGGTGAAGGCGGCAGAGCCGCGTTCCTGCGGGCCGCGGCGCGAAGCGGACACCAAGGCTGCGTGAGCCTGAATGCGACGTAAGTATATCATTGACAGCTAGGTATATTATCGTAAGGTGGGGGCAGCCTTGGTGGAAGGTGGCAGGAAATAGGGGGTCTTTCTTCGCATGTCGCGCTCAAAACGTCTCACAGATAGGGACCGCATGGAGATCGTTCGCGAGGCTGCAGAAGGTGTGTCGACGTCTGAGCTTGCTGAACGGTTTGGCGTGTCGGTGCGGGCGATCCAGTACACGCTCAAAGCCGATGCCGAGCGCCAGACGGATGCCGCAATTCCGGTCTCAGCGGTCAGTGTGAAGGTCACGGCTGCGGAGTTGGCGGCGCTCGACGCGGTGCTGGCGAAGGCGGGGATCGAGAGCCGTGCCGAGGGGCTGCGGCGGCTTATTCAAGCGGCAGGCGGTGTGTTCGTTCCGGACGTGCAGATGGCGGCCGAAATGGCGCGTTACCGCGCCTCTCTGCACGAGGTCGGCAATGGGGTCGCGCAGATCGCCAAGCAGATGACGAAGGCCAACCGGCAGGGGCAGGGGGCCTTGGGGGGCACGAGTGCCGAGTTCTCCGAATTGCGCCTTGCGCAGATGCGCGGGCTGGCGCGGTTCATCCTGGACAGTGCTGACGAGATCGACCTGCTCCTGCGCCGCCGTCGGGACGCGATGCAGCTCGAGGCCACAACCGCGCTGAGGGAGTTTGCCCATGCGGCTGAATGATGCTGTCGACGCGGTCACCGGCGAGGTCTTCCGGGACGGCTGGAGCCGCATCCGCGGCTCGATGCAGGGCCTGCATGTGGCCAAGCAGACCCAGCTTGTGCGCGCGGCAGCGGGGCATAGGCCAGCCGTCTTCAAGGCGATCCGGGGCGGCGGCACGCATACCAAATCGCAGCTGATGAATCAGCTCGATTACCTCTCCACCAAGTCCACCCATATCGTGGACAGTAGCGGGTTCCTCGATGGCAAGGCGAAGCTCGAGGCGAAGGACATCAAGGACCTCACCGAGCGCTTTTCCAAGCGGTGGGATGCGGGCTTCAAACCCAAGCTTGGTCAGACCACCCACATGCTCATGTCCTTCCCCATCGGCATGCGCGGCGAGGATGTGCGCGACATCGCGACGGATGTGGCAGAGCGGTTCTTCCAGACCGACGCGGGGCATTTCGACTACATCATCGCGGTGCATGAGGACCGCGATCACCCGCACGCGCACCTGGTGCTGAACCGCCGCTCGCAAGAAGGCGAGTTCTTCTTTCTGGGGCGCAACCACCGCTTCAACTATGACGATTTCCGTCTCGCCATGGTCGAGGAGGCGGAGAAGTACGGCGTGCGCCTGGAGGCCACGCGCCGGGTGGATCGCGGGGTTGTCCATTACCCCGCCCGCACCCGTGAGGTCTATGCCGCGAAAGACGAGGGGCGCGCGCCCCGCGAGCGGGAACGTGTGGGGGCTGACCTGGCGCGGACGCTAGCGGAGATCGCCAACACCAGAACTGCCTACCACTCGCTTGCCGCGGAGGCTTCGCGAGAAGCCCGCGAGGATATCGCGGCAGCCCTCTTCCGCGCGGGCGAGGTGCTGGCGCGCGGCGGGCAGGTGGACCGAACAGGAGATGTCTATATGGCCGAGGATCAAAGCTTCGAGGATCTGAGAAGCCTCTATGCGGAGAAGCTCGCGCGGGTGCAGGGCATGATCGCCGAGAAGCCCGACGCGGAACGTCCCGTGCTGGAAAAACGCCTCATCGAGATCCAGACGCAGGTCCAGCACATGCAGCCGCTCGGATTGCGTTCGAGCACGTTGTCAGAGGCGCCCTCGGAGGGCGGGGTCTATTCCGAGGCAAACATCCAAGAGAGCCAGTTGGAGCGCCTCACAGAGCCGCGACTGCGGTCGCGGATCGACGCGGCCCTGCGGGGCACGGGGATCAGCACATTGGAAGTGGTGGCCCGGATCGAAACCGGCGCCTCAAATGCCGCGCTCGAGCATCAGTGGATCGCCGATGATCTCTCCAAGGTGGCCGAGGCGCGCGATCTGAACCTCGAGCGCCGCGCCGATCTGGAACAGGCGCGCGACATTCTCAACGATGTGCACGTTGAACTCGGTACGCTTCTGGAACGGGAAAACGTGCTGCGCCGGGATGGCGTCGTGGAAGCGGAACCGGTCAGCCAGCGGTTCCATTATCAGGATGACGCAGTGCGGGCGATGGAAGGGACAATCCGTCAGGAGATGCGCGCCGAGGGTCTGACAGCGCAGCAGATCGAGGACCGGGATTGGGAGGTGGTCTCAAAGGCAGAGCGCCGGATCGAGGCGGAGCAGCGCGCGTATCTCGAGGCACATCCGGACCTGCTCGCCCGTCCCGGCGATGTGATCGACCGGTCTAAGCCCTACAGGGAGACCGTCACCGATGTGGCCCGCGCCAGCGAGATCACCCGCGATGTCGACCGGATCATGGAGGGGCGCGACCTCCGCACGCCTGTTGCAGATGCTGTCGCCGATGACTTGCGCGCGCGCTATCCGGACATGCCCTCCCACCTCGCCCGTGGGCTCGGCGCGACCTATGCCGCCGTCGTCGATATCCGGGACACGGAGGCCATCAATCAGGTCCGCCGCGAAACCGAGATGCGCGACGGGCTCGGGGTTGGCACGCGTGACGAACGTCTAGCCACCCGCGATGAAACGGCGCCGCTGTCTGACCGTGCCGACCGCCTCGCAGACGAGATTGCGCGTGTCCTGGACCATGAACGGGCGGGGGAGTTGTCCGCACCCTTCGAGACCGAGGCGGAGCGGGACGCTTTCCGCGGCGAGATCGCGCGGGTGCTTGATGACCGCCAATTGGGCCGCCTCACATCCGGCGATGCCGATGCGCTGGAGAAGGTTCTCGAGGACCGTCTCGACCGGCTCTATGTCGCCAAGGTCTACCTGCAATCGGATGCCGCGACGGCCAACACGGACGCCTTGCGCCAGGTGGTCGATGAACTCGCCGACGCAGAATACGAAAAACACCGCGCGACTGACGTGGATGGCGAAACCGAGCGGGGACAGGTCCATTGAGCGGCGCCATGGGAAAGGCGCGGATCGCGACCGGCGTTTTGCTGGTAACGCTGGTGACCGCCGCCATGGGCTATACCATCGCCTCGGCGGTGCTGACCTACCAGGATCTCGGCTTCGGGGCCGAGATCGACTTTGCCTATATCGCGCAGAACTACATGGCGATCCTCAATCGCCGCCCGGAGGACGCGCAACTTATTCACCTGATCATCGGCAGCTTCGCCGCCGCCGGCCTGATGATGAGCCTCGCCCTCTCGGGCTCCGCCCTGACACGCTTTGGCCAGACCCATTGGCAGTCTGCGCGCGAAATGAAGGCCAATGGCTTCTTCGGGGCGCCAGGGACCGGGTTCATCCTCGGCAAGCTGGGGCCGCCGGGCTCCCGCGCCAATTACATTTGCTCCAAGGTTTTCCCCCACGCGCTGATCGTAGCGCCCACGGGCCGCGGAAAGACAACGGGCTTTGTCATTCCGAACCTGCTGACCTGGCAAGGCTCCGCCGTGACGCTCGATGTGAAGGGCGAGTGTTTCGAGGCCACGGCCCGGCACCGCGCAGCGCAGGGCGACAAGGTCTATCGCTTTGCCCCCACCGATTGGGAGGGCAAACGCACGCATCGCTACAACCCGCTCCTGCGCATCTTTGAGCTGAAAGATCCCGCGCGCCAGCAGATGGAACTGCAACTCCTCGCGACGCTCTTTCTGCAAAGCGACAATGACCGGGTGCAGGGCCTCCTTAAAGGCGGGATCGATCTCTTCGTGGCAGCAGGCCTGTTGGCGTTCCAGCGCAAACGTCCGACCCTGGGCGAAGTCTACCGCATCGCAGCCTCGGGCGGGAACAAGCAGAAGGAGTATTTCGCGCGGGGCCATGAAGTCGACAACAGGGCCGCCAAGCTGATCTTCACGCGGCTGGCGTCCACCAACAACGATACTCTGACTTCCTATGTCTCGCTCCTGATGACATCGGGGCTCGACCAATGGCAGAACCCTGCCATCGATGAGGCGACGGCAGTCTCGGATTTTGATTTCCGCACGATCCGGAAAAAGCCCTTTTCGGTCTATCTCGTGGTCCAGCCGCTGATGGTGAAGCCGCTGGCGCCGCTGATCCGGCTCTTCTTCTCCGATCTCCTCTCCGCCATGCAGGAAAAGGACCCGGGGCCGGATGAGCCGTGGCCGGTGATGATCATGCTCGACGAGTTCAATCGCTTGGGCAAGATGCCGATCGTGGTCGAAAGCATCGAGACCCTGCGGACCTATCGCGGTCATTTGGCCGTGGTGACACAAACCATCCCCGCCCTTGATGAAATCTATGGCGAGAACACCCGCCGAGCCCTGCAGGGCAACGCGGGCGTGAAGCTCTACCTCACGCCCTCGGATGAAAAGACCGTCGAGGAGCTGAGCAAGGCTGTCGGTAAAACAACCAAGACCGTGGTCACGCGATCTCAATCCATCGGCAAGAACCCCTTCGAAGGCCGCAGCCAATCGACACGGACTGAAGAAAGCTCCCTCCTGCCCGAGGATGAGGCGCGCCGCCTGCCGCTTGACGAGATCGTCATGGTCATCGACGCGCAAATGCCTGTCCGCGCGAAGCGGATCCAATATTTTGACGATCGGCTGTTCAAGGCGATCCATGCGGCGCAGACGGGCGAGTTGCCGTTTCCGGAACTGGGGGGAGGGGGATCGCAAGGCACACTGCCGCTGAGTGTCCGCGCGATGCCGATGACGCCGCCGTCGAGCGGGCCAGGCGGATCCGAGGCCGACGTTGAGGCCGCCCGCCAGGCTGCTGATGGCCAATCGTCAGGGCAAACCGATGTCGCCCCAAAGAAAATTGCGCCTGTCGTTCGAGCTGTCATCGCCGAGGAGCAGCGACAGATGGAGATGGATTTCTTTGACGAGAATTCAATGGATGGCCAAAGAGAGAATGCTGACGTTCAAGTGTTTGAAACCGCTTTAAAAAATCTTGGAATGTTGGAAGCTCGTATCTCAGAAAACTGAACTTGACCAACGTAATTAGCGTCAGATTTGACGTACCTATTTTACGGTTGTGGTTCTAAGGTCCCTTGGACAGCCTGTATGCTAGCCACCGCACATTTGGCCGCCCAAGAATATCTGCAAATTCGCCTTCGGAATTAACAGAGAAACCAGCCATTTGTGCGGATTGCTCGAACTCTGTTGCATCAACAGAATACATGCTTCTGTCTTTGTCAGTCGGGCCAATTCGCAATGTGACGAATGCAGCGCCTTCATCGGAAAGCAATTCATAGAGTCGCGCCAAAGAAGGTGCTCTTTCTTCTGGGGGAATGTGCATCCACACAGCACTCATCAGAGCAATATCAAACTCAGCTTCTGACAGAAGTGGGTGACTTAACTCAGGAAGCTGCCCATCAATCCATTCGATGCCACCGTTTTCATGAATGGCTTTTGCAAGTGCTCGCATAGATGATGAAGGCTCTACCGCGATGACGGAATGACCTTTGGATGCAAACCAAGCCGCATCGCGACCGCTGCCAGAACCTATGTCGATGATCCTCAAGCTATTCGTTGGAAGCGTTGAAATCAGAAAAGGATAGGCATCTTCAAAGGATACGGCCTCGTAACTGTCGGCTAGAGCTGCTGCATGCTGATCGTAGAATTCTATAGCGTCTAGGTTCTTCGTCATGGGATCCTGTTGGAATGTTTGTTCGTACCAGAAGGCACCTAAGAGCGCGAGGCTACACAACGCGGACCAACAAAGCATAAAGGAGAACAAATTGCGAACAGTTTTGTCGCGATTGCAGAATCTTTCTAGCCGACTGTCGGAGGTTGAGTTTGCGCTCGCGTCTACGAATCCGTCCGGCGCGGCTTGTCGCAACCAGGCAAGATAGCAGTCCATAACGTGCCGGAAGCGAAACAGGACCGCGAAAAGCGCTCCATTTCCTACTACCGCTGTGAGCAGCAAAGCAGTAACAAGCCATGTGTTCTCTGGTATGCGCGAAACCCCAAACCATAAACCGCCTGTAAGTGTCATTGCCAGAACTGGAATCTGCCACATGATCTGGTTTAGCGAGCGGAACTGCTGATAGTTCTGCTGGTATGCTTCACTCTTTAGGTCCATGGACTGATGCCTTTCGATTGTGGCAATCGTGTTATTCTCGCGACCAGGCACTGCGTATCAAATCTGCTAGCTCCGCCATCTCGTCTTCATCTGCGAAGGGAACTTGGGCCAATATGATCTCGCCTTCGCCAGATAACTTGGCTGCGAGATGGCCACGCCCCAAGAGTCTTTCCGCCCCTGGTTCGTCGAGTACGAGAACAGAGTTTCGTTTGTCCGCAACCTTTAGAACAAGCCGGTTGGTCAAGTTGGCGCGGAGCTGCATCGGGAGGGCATCCTTGTCTGGTCGCTGCGTTATGAGGACCAGATTGATCCCTGCAGCGCGGGCTTTCACACCAAGGCGGCTCGCGTTGAGCTCGACTGCATCACGGTAGTCATTGATCAGCATCCAATCCGCAAGTTCGTCGTGAAAGACCCATATCCTTGGCAGACGTTCGTTGGGCGGCACTTTCTTATTATAATTTGCAAGTTTGGTCACACCCGCGTCTGCGAGAAGACGGTTGCGTCGTTCCATCTCTTCAACAAGCTCCTCAAGTGTCTCAATGGCCTCCTCTCTTGAGGTAATGAGATCACCATCGAGGTGCGGCATCCGACGAAGCCACGGGAAATCAATCCCCGCCTTTGGATCGATCATTCTGATCCGTGCGCTCTCAGGACTGTTTGTTGCGCAGATATCGAGTAGTAAAGACTGTACCAGAACGCCTTTCCCGCTTCCGGTCTCACCTGCAATCAGCGTGTGCGGACCATGAGGTTGCTGGCCAGCAAATCCCTCTCCAACATTGAGGTATAGCAGCTCTCCGTCAGCCTCCTTGGCGCCAATAAGCAAGCTCGTGTTTGTTTCAGGGGCGGTTTCCGGCAGCTCACGAAGTCTCCAAAGGTCTCTCAACCTAAGGATGGCACGCTTTGGGCGCCGCACCATGACAATAACCTCCATCGGTGCCGCCAGGAGATTAATGACATCTATGGCGTGAGAGGTCAGGAGTTCCTGCCGTCTCTTTTCGACCTTGGGAAGCGTGAGGTCATCCGAGCCCCGAAAGCGAATAAGTGCAGCGTTGGGCGTCAAGCGTGATCCGATCAGCTCTGCAGTCATATCGTAGCCGCGAAGCGCCCGCTGCAGATTGATGACTGTTTCTTCAAGCCAACTTTGCGCATCATCATCGTCGTCGTTTGTCCCGGAACTGTTGAGCCAGGATGCCAACTCAGCGGATGGCATATTGGTGATCTCGGGCGCCGCAGAGCCCTCGTCTTTCATTTCGGCGCCCGTCAGTTCTGTCGAGTTTGAATTTTCATCAGCAGTTGTTTCGACCTGAACAGGATCGGCGCTGCCAGTATCCGTGGACGACGAACTTACCTCTTCTTGATTGGACGTCTCCGTATCCTTTTTTTCGTTCGGAGGTATCGAGCCTTCATCAGGCACTGTACCATTCACGGCGCGTGAAACTAATGCCGTTTCCCAAGGGTTCATGGGATCAATATCGCCAACCTCAGTTTTAGGAGGTTGATCAACGGCAAAGGCACGCAGCCGAGAAGCGACGCGCGGTTTGTCAAACACTTGCTGAATACAGTGAGAAGCGCCCTTTAACTGAGTAGAGCCGCTTGCATCAACATATTCATCATCATCGTGAACAAATACGTGCGAGAAACCGGCTAGCGCAATTGGCACGTGGTCGAGGCGAACTTCCTCTGACCATTTATGCAGGTCCCATCCGCCGAGTATTTCCGGATCAAAGGGCTGCATGCCTTCGATCATGAAATCACCGATGCGATGTAGCCAGAGTTCACGGTCAATCCGTGCCCCTTGGGGATCGAGTGCCCGGCCGAGGCGCAAAACGGTTTCTTCGAGCTGTTTTGCAGATTTTTTTGCCTGTGACCGGTATCCGCGTGCTGTAACGAACTTCGCCTCGGAAATCGCGATCTTCAGAACGGGCTTTCCTTCCTCGATGCGTGGCGCAATCGCCATAATGTCGGCAATTTGCTCTTCCTTTTGTCCAAACCAAGAAGCGAAATCGTCAAGGCAATACCATCCTGTTGGAAGAGTAGGTTCGCCGAGGCCACGTTTCAGTTCTTCCATAGAGAGGACGACACCCAGCAACTCATTTGCGTAGCGTCCATACCGCGCGGCGCGCATCACGACATGGCCAGAGAGCTGATTGGCTTGTTCGGTTAGCCGGTCCACTGCGGCCATCCCGTGAGTTGCAACGATGGTTGGATCGATGTGGTCCAAGCGCTGCTTGATTAGGGTATGCAGTAGCCGCGGTTTGGCCGTCGTCGATACCGTAATGTTTCGGTCTACTCCACGATCATGGATGTGTCGAATGACCTGAACACCGTTGTTCGACAAGAGCCTACGGTCGACAAGCTCGTCGTAATTGACTACCCATTCACCAATGCGGTGAGCGTTTTTGAAGACGTCGGCGATTTGGGTGTCTTTGAAGTTCACTTCCCGGGCGGGGATAACATCTTCTGCACGTGCGTTGTCGCCTTCCAGGAAAAGCTGAAGAGCATTCAGATATCGCTGGCCTACCTCCGGCTGCACTGGAGCTGTCAAATATACGGAAGTTGCCGTATCCGCAGCTCCTACAGGACGTCGGCGAGACCAGCGGTGGGGAACATGGGAGATCAAGTCCGGACGTTGCGTTCCGGGGGCGCGCTTCCAACGTAGCTCTGCGTTGCGGGCGATGACGTCTTGAAGGGCGACAAGGTCGGCCGCACGGGTGTCTTCGTCGTCAGTGACTGCGCTTTCGTCAAGAAACCCAACACGTAGCCTTGAAAGGAAGTTCCGGGCTGCCTCACTCGCCATTACCGAACCGGTATCATCGCTGACTGCGACATTTTGCTGTTCGTAAACCTTGCGCATCCGCATCGGCTGCGAATGCGTCAGGAGAAGGTCGCATTGAAGCTCGTTCTCTTGCTCAACTTTGCTCGAAAGCTCCGCCGCAAGCGCGCTCGGAAGCGCCTTAGACTCCGCATTGTATAGCACAACCGAGAAATTTGTCCGCTCGTGGGGAAGCAAATTCAAGAACTGTTCCCCGACCGCGCTGAAGGCCTTGGCGGCGACGCCAGGCTCAACATCAAGCGCATCCTCGACATTGCCGTTGCCACCACGCCGGGGTTGTTCCGCTAAACTGTAATCGAAAGAGGACTCAGCAACGGACAGCAGGATGGCTTGATCTTCGGCGAAGCCGATACAGACTTCCGGATAGTAGTCGGACTGCAACTCTAGGGTTCTCTGCCCAAAGAGCAGGTCGGCGCGGAATATGTCCTTCTCTTCAGCTGCTAGCACGCTCTTTACAAGCTCACCAGTTTGGTGAGCCTTGATGTGGATTTCTGCAAGGCGCAGAGGGTGCCAAGGAAGAACAATCGCAGCCGACGCGCCGTCACCAACGTTGGCAACACCTACTCGCAGCAGTTCTTTCCAAAGCGTCTCTCGCGCAAGGTCGTTGTTGGCATGAACCATAAGCGCTTCAAGGAGATCACCGTATTTTTTAGCCTGGGTTATAAGACTGTCAGCGGCGATACCCTCACCGTCAGTGCCAACCCACGCTCGGATCGCCTCGGCATACCCTTCACGGAAGGCTTCGAAGGCATCTCGAATGGCTGCGCTTCCTTCGGGCGAGATCAGCCCTGATAGTTTGTCGAGTTCGCCGAGGAAAGCCTCGCTACGGTCGCCACTGGCTCTATTGGGTGCGACCATGGTACCGTTACTGCCATTCAGTGCATCCCGGATGGTGCTTACCTCCATCAGATCGATGCGCTGTATGCGCCCCTTCGCACTCGTTGATTGCCGGGCAATATCGGCTGTCGGTAGAAGTACGCGGCCCCCTTGGGCGTTCGCGATCCTGACAAGATCATCTGCCATTGAGCAGGCGAGCGCGGCTGGGGACATCTCCCAAATAAAGAGAAGCTTTGCTTTGGCGCCGTCTGGGTCGAGTTCAACTTCAAACTTGAGGCTTCGAGCATCCTTGGCTCCGGATGTGCTACGTGCAAGATCGGCGTCCACATTCGGGAAATAAAAATCCTGCATCTTTCCGAAGTCAAAGGTCACGTCAGACCCGAATAGATGTTCAATGCCGCGAAAACGGAACGCAAAATATCTGGCGACAGCTGCGTTCTTCCCGCGCCAAAAGCTCTTCTCACGGCTGCGCGGAATACGCACAGTAAGCTTTTTTGATTTTAGCTCGATATCGTTTGTTCGGTCGCGGAGCCTTTGTAGAGTCTCGATTAGACCGACGAAGAAGTCAGAGTATGGCTTTGGATTATTGAAGACAAATTTTTCCCAAGCGGCGTAGAGTGCTTTATCACGTGCAATGTGCTCTTGGTAATGGTCGAACAACGCTGCGAGATCGTCTGTGGGGTCCTTTGGAAATGGAGCAAGCAGAAGGGTCCGCTCATCGTCTTCGAGCAAGTCATCAAACTCATCATCAAAGAACTTGACGGTTTTCTCGCCAAGTGGAAGTCGTTCTGGGCGCCTAGGGCCCAAAAAAACCTCTGAAACGGAGCGCCAATCGAGCTCCGCAACGTCTTCTTGGCTTTGCCGCCAGACATCAGCAGAAAGATCATCTTCCAAAAACCGTTGAATGATATCTATTGAGGGTTGATCCAGGCGACCTCCAACAGCAGCCAGGTTTTCTGCGAGCTGTTCGTCTATAGGGTCTCCACGCTCGTTTTCACGAACGAGTAGAGGCCGAACATTCTGATGAAGTCGCCGAAAAATTTTAGCCCACTCGGCACTCCTCCCGCGCTTGTCTTCGGGGATTCTGTCGAAGTCGCCTGAACTGCGCGGCAGTCTTAGTGCCGGCAGAGCATTATCTACCGCTTTCTGCAACGGCATACCTTTGGAAATAACGTTGTCCGAGATTGCCATTACGAAAGCCGAAAAGGTTTCAATCGTCCGCGCTGCATGTGTTTCATTTGCAGCCTGCAAGGCAGCCGCTAAGTGCTCTCTCTTCTTTTGATCAAGAAATCGATCTGTAAGGCCCGCGCAGTGCATCCAATCCGCATATCGAAGCCTGAGTTTATCAGTTTCAATCCGCGTCACCTTCTCGACACTCTTGTCGTTTCTTTGCAGCTCATCCTGTGAGGCAGCAAAGAGGACGGCGCGCTTGTCGTCTGGGAGGCGGCAATGCCGCCAATGAGTGATGGACTCTTCGCTCCTTGTTTCCGCTGGTAGATCTCCGTTCGGATCAAAGACGGTGCCCACTCTCACCATGACTTCATTCGAGATATCGCCATCTGCAATTACGGCCTGGGCCACCGCGCGAACGACTTCAGCGTCGAGACCCAACATGCATATGCGCTGTGTACCCTCAGGCTCCCCGGACAACTGCTCTTTCAATGAGGCAGTTGCCACGGCCGCAATTAGCTCGGTCCTAGTCATAATGGCCTCCTGAACGGGTTTTCGACATATGCGCAGTCATCTGAAAGGCGCCGAAGCAAGCCCAACGTCCTAAGGCGTTGTTCGAGACGCTGCGCGTTCTGTGAAAAAGCATACTGATCCGTCGGAAGCTGTCCGTAAGCCTTTTCAGCTTCCGGCGCCGCGATGACGATCCGAAACCTGTCGTAAAGCTTGGCGAGAAAACGATGATACTCTTCTCGCTCACCATCAACTGTACACATAACCAATGCTTTGATGAGAGAATCATTGGGTGCGTACCACGTCCCTACACCGCGGCGAGAAACAGCAAGCCCGATCTGACGCATCCACTCCAAATGCACCTTTGAAACGTGTTGCGAATGACGCTTTTCAGCGTAGCTCCGCAGTGCATTGAAGATCGTCTCTGGATCGCCCGAGGCCGGACCATCTTCCGGGTCCCATTGAAAACGCTCAGTTAGATACTCTCTAGCTGCGTCAGCGGGCGCGCGCTTCTGCAAAGCCTTTTCCCAATCAGGGTCCTTCTTCGCGCTGTCTATGTACGCGCGAACGGCGCGGTTTGTGAGCATGCGGTTGGCGCGAAGGTTCTCGGCTGAAATCTCGAATAGAGTTGTCTTTTTGGGTGCTGGAATTTCAAGTACAAATCTGGGCTCGCCTTGATCACCAGTTTCTTCGATTGATCTACGCAGCATGTAGATTAGCATGTGTAGCGCAGAAAGGCGCACCAAGGGGTCGATGATTGCATTACCTGGAAGATCAAGGCTAAGAAGCTGACGCCATGTTCTTGCAAGCTCTTTATATTCATTGCGCTGAGCAAATGGCAGATAGCCTATACTTCCCGTAACGGAATTGGCATCGATCCGATGGTCGTCGGGGAGCAGTGCCTTCGCGACGCGGTTCCAGGAATTATCGCTCCGTAGAATCTTCTCGCCAATCAACTTGGCGATCTCGGGACCTTCGCCACTGCGGGAAAGCATCAAGTACAAAAGCTCCCCGCCACGCGCGAAAAAGCGTCTATCGGGACTACTATTGGGATTGTTTGGCAAGTCGGCGTAAAGGCAGTAGGGGCCGTAGGGGAACAAAAAGCGGCTTGTCCATCTCCGTTGTCTGTGCGGTTCGACAGCGGTGTTTTGAAAGAGTTCAACAATCCTTGCGAGCTCAGAAAACTCGCCACATCGGCCTCGCAAAAAAGCGAAACTTTGATTGCTCTCGAACTGCTTAAGCCAAGCGTCCCATTTCTCACCGTCCAGCTTTTCACTTGCATCAATATGCTGGATATGGGGGTTACTAAAGATTAGCTCACGCAAGGGTATCAGCCTCGGCGTATCATAAGTGAATTGCTCGTGTGCGCCCTCATTTCTAACCTCAGCTAGACCGTGTTGTACTTGATCACGGGACCGAAAGACGGACAGGAACTCCAGAAAAACAAGCCAAGGGGTCTGATCGTTATAGAAACGATGTCCCCAAATCGCCTCGTCAACCCAGACTTTAATGCCTTTGTACTGTGTTGGTGTATCTAGCCGAGTCATGCGTCACCTACACGAACGCGAATATTGTCGGGTTGCGGCCGCCCCCTTGGGTCGACAGTGATGGCGCGAAGGCTCACTTCCCCTTGCACAGGCTGCGCACCCATTATTTGGTCGAGCCGCTCAATCAGCCGAAGCTTGAAATCCAAAAAGTCCTCATAGCACTGACGGGAGAAGCTCGCGGGCAGGCTGCCTCGTGCGACGCGGATCAGGTATTCAAAATGTGTAAGTTGTAGTTCGAGCTGGTCGACGACTGTCTCAGGCCCTCCGGCAGGATCGATAACCTGCACAATGGGGGTGAAGTCATCAGACGCAAGTGCAAAACGAACGTATGGATCGCGCCGTTGGGGACTCGCGCTCAGCTCGTGCTCAAGGATCGATGCTATGCGCCCGCGTCCATCCCCGCCGGATGAGGATAGATAGAGCTTGGTGCCGTCGTCGATCATCATACCGCAAAATGTGCGGTTGAGCCCCCGCACCAAGAGTTCAGAAATGCGAGAGACGTCGGCGTTTTCAGTCAGTCTCCCGCCGAACTCCAAGAACAAATCAGCTGAGCGATAGACACTTAATGACCAGGGCTTTAACTCGCCATCATCCGGAAGTGTAAAAAACAGTCTCTGGCGCTGCCTGGCCAAAGCGCTCATGAACTCAGTGATGTTTTCTCGCTCGCCTTCGAGATAGTCTCTGAGAAAAGGGGCGTAAGCATCTGCGCCGTAGAAATGATCACTCTCGATGTGCGAAGCAAAGATTGTTTCGTTATTATAGCGTCCATAGATAAGAAGGTTGTCGATTTTGTTGTCGGTCTCTCGTCCAACACCGAAGCCCTCTAGCGCCGTAAATGCCTGGTATTGCTGGCGTTGTCTCTCGGGAAGATTGGCGCCAAAAACATTAGTGTATGGATTTGTCATCCGGTAGTTGTCCGCCTCGGCACGGTTCTTAGCTTTTCGGCACGTCAGCAGGCTTGATGACACCCGATCGCCGAGCAAAATGTTTACACTAAGGAGCAGAAGGTCGCGGATGGGCAAGTGCGTACGATTGGCGCGCGCAAGACTGAGAAGCTGAGAGAGGCGCGTCTGGAAAAGTGACTCTCCGCCCTTTGCGCGCAATCTATCCCTGTTGATACGGATCGGGCAGCGTGTGTTTCCATCGGTATCAAGCAGCTCGCAACCTGAGCAGTTATCCCATTGTGGATGCTCCACAATTTGTTCGATGATGGCGAGAAAATGCTGGGCGGCGTCAAGTCGCGAGAGATTATAGAGGTCGAGCGAAAGATCATCTCGGGTGGTCTTGTCCGTCACGAGCATGGACTCAATCGAAACAAATGTGTGGAAGGCCTCTTCACCGTTTGGCTCGGCCCAATCGCGCAAGGACGCAAGCAACTGCCCATCGTTCGCGGCTACCATATAAACATTAGGAGAGTTTTGATCGCCAATCGCATCCATGAAACCGGGGAGAAGATCATTTTTTTCGGTTGGCGTCAGCTCACTGAGGTCCTTGACAATCCGAAGTGTTTTTCCTGACCCAGGAAGTGTCAGGGAAACGATTTTTTCTCCCTTTTGCCATTCCTGCGGATTATCAGAGAATTCTTCAAACACGCGTCGGCAGTGGTAGGTCTTCCCGTCCCCAGCGGTCCCGGTGAGCACCACTGACCTAGGCACGCTTGACTGAAAGTTCTCAAGTATTGCTGGAAGTTTGGACGGCGTTATCTGGATTGGCGGCACAACACCCTTCCGATCAATCTCGGTTTGGATAAGCTCGTCATACATATTGTCCGTTGCAGAAATCGGACCGTAATGGCGCAAGAAATCTACGAATTTGTTTGTGTGCGTCATAGTCCGCTACTCGCCCTCCCAATCGCTCACCTTTGTTGTGAGCGCGGCATCGATCCTGCCACTTTTGTTAACGAAAATCAATTATTTATGGCAGGCAAGGCAACCCTTCGCCTGACCGTACAGCTCATCAATGTCCAGACTATCCGGTTCATCGCGGAGGGGGTTCTGCTGCCTTTTTGCTTTCGCCCGTTCAAGCCGCTTCTCATAGTCTTCTTTGATCTGCTTTACGCGTTCAGGTTCCGTCAGCTCATCAAGCGACTCCCCTTGGCTCCAAGTGAAAGGTGAGCCATTCTCCACGGCGCTTTTCTCATAGGCCTTTGCTTCTTCAAAGGCTTCTGGATGTTGCTCCTTCAAGCGTACCCACTCGATCTTCTGCTGGTAAAAACAGAACGTGCAGCCGCTACGCGAGCGCCAATCATAGTATCTGGGTAGACCTAAGCCTGATGATTCAAGTATTTCATGCACGCCTGGCTTATCAATGCCATCATCTTTAAATGGCAGTACGATCTTCAGGTTTTCATGCTTGGAACTATATCCTTCCCGATACTCCTCGTCCCCGCGAATAGCGACGTAGCTGTAGACCCTTTTTCCTTCTTCCAACATTGGTTTGAGCCAGTGCTCGAATGGTCTAAGCTTAAGTTGTCTAGTGCACCAACGCGTTT